>NZ_JAVRHQ010000099.1:0-717 GCF_031846485.1 Autumnicola tepida | reverse complement strand
CTGAAATAAAGCTTCGAACCTGCTAAATTTGTTCATTTTTTTATTGAAAATTCTACTCACATTGAGCGGAAAAAATAGTAATTATAAAGTCTGTTCATAAAAGAGGAATCCTGCTGATAGAAGTTTTTCAACGGAATTTTATAAAAATCGTTCTGATTTTAAAAATCTAGGAAAATGGATAAGATTTTGAATTAAGGATTTATTGAAGATTAAAATATCTGCTTAAAATAAACTGACCGACTTTTACGCTGCCGAAGAATCTAAAATAAAATCAGAAGGAAAAATAGAAAATTTCAGCAAGCAGAAAACTTCAAAAAAAGCCTCACGCTGACACTTACTCAGCCGGAAAATTTAAAACAGAAATTGAAGCGAAAAAATGAAAAATTCAACAAGCCGAAAAATCCATAATTCTAGAAAATTAAGAGTTCAAAGAAATAATTTGGGAAAAGAAGAAAATTTTAAAAAATAAACCGATCAGAACGGCCAATCTCTCGGGCTTACTCTTGCGGGGCGCAACTTTAGGTAACATCGCTTAACGGCAAATAACGGGTTGTATCCTGAAAATTGTTATTTTAGAGATCAATTTAAAATTAAGTAGCCGACAAAGACGCGTTTCCAGTCCCGTTACTTGCGTTAAACGTAGCCGTTGCCAAGAATAGCGCCGACAAAAATAAATATTCTAACCTGCTAATATTGTGTATGTTCTTATTGAAAATC
>NZ_JAVRHQ010000098.1:0-723 GCF_031846485.1 Autumnicola tepida | reverse complement strand
ATCTGGGAGAATGTTTTGGCAGATGCAGGTTATAGCAGTGGTGAGAACTATGCCTACTTTGAAAGGAAAGGCCTCACCACTTATATCCCACCGCACGGAACTTATAAAGGCGGACCTGAAGGATTTGAGTATATCAAAGAAGGTAATTACTGGTTGTGCCCACAGGGCAAGAAAGTGACCTACCGAAAGCAATGGGTACGAAAGGGCTCTTTAGTAGATGATTATTTTACCCGGCGAAGCGATTGCAAAGGCTGTCCATTAAAACAAAGCTGCATCGGTAAAAGCCATGAGAAACGAATCACCATCACTGCCTATCGTGAAGAATATGAGCGCAATATCAAGAGGGTGAACAGCAAGAGTGGGCGCTACATGAAGGGCAAACGGCAAAGCACAGTAGAACCTGTCTTTGGCACCTTAAAGGAGTTCCTGGGGCTACGAAAGGTCAACACCATTGGGATAAGGCAGGCCAATAAATGCATGCACCTGGCAGCAATTGCCTATAATCTTAAAAAGTACCTGAAATTTATCACAAAACGGGTGAAATCCGGAGCAGCACAGTCTGCTATGCACACTTTCATTCTAAAACCTAATGCAGGAGCTCCTAAGCTCACTTTGAAGGAACCTGAATTTTGTCACAGCTAACCCAGTCTCTAAAAGAAAAACCACTTAAAGCGGCTTATTTTTATCTCAATTTTTAAAATTAATGGCTTGTGCAACGGTTAC
>NZ_JAVRHQ010000097.1:0-725 GCF_031846485.1 Autumnicola tepida | reverse complement strand
TCGGAGATAAATTGCTAACCATTTTTCCGCTCTGTTACCGCTATGAGAATCACTAAAATCGTTTCTTGCATTACAAATTGCATTTGTAACAGTTGAAATTAATATAATAGTCTGTTCAGGATATTCGATGTCATCTTCATCTAATTTATTTTTAATAAATCTCCTAATTTGAACAGACATCTGGGTTAAATCATCTAAATGGACTTGGGCAGGAATTTTTTCTCTGATAAACGATTTGTAAAACCCCTCAAGACAAGTATATGCTAAAGTTAAAGCATATTCATAATTTTCATCATTAATAGCGGTATCAATATTTTCGAGATATTCCGTCAATCTTTCCGCATTCCAAATTTCTTGAGGAATAATGGCTTGGGGACCTCCAGATGCGGGTTGAGCTTCTTGAGGAGCAATTAACTCTCTAATAGTTGCAGTTCTTTCCGGTTCAATATGTTCAATAGAATCCAAAATATTATTTACAATATTAATACGATCATTCTCTGATTGCTCCATTAGTAAATCAAAATAATAATCTCTTCTGGTTGTACTTTTTCCTTCTGCTCTTCTTTGTTCAATATAGTCGTGATAAGAAGGTACTGCAAATGTAACTTCTCTCACTGCGTTAAGAAATCTTGTGCCACCGTAATAAGCATCATTTCCCTGGTTATTAATTAATTCAAATAGTCTATTAAAAATTATAATCCAATTCATCATAAAAAATTAAACAC
>NZ_JAVRHQ010000096.1:0-747 GCF_031846485.1 Autumnicola tepida | reverse complement strand
CGAAGAACTGGAGATCACTACGGTTGTAGACAGGATCGGGACGGGAGATGCCTACGCGGCTGGCCTTATTTACGGCTTACAAAACTTTGATGATAAGAAAGCCCTGGAATTTGCCAATGCGGCCTGTGCTTTAAAACATACCATTTTAGGCGATGCCAATCTGGTAAGTGTGGAAGAAGTACTGGAAGTAATGCAGGGCAGTACCGGCGGCAGGATTAAACGCTAATAATGAGAGAGGCACCTGCAAGGTTTTTGGAACCTTGTAGGTCTAAAAGAAATAATGTGAGGGACTGCAAGATTTCCAAAAACTTGTAGGCCTTAAAAATAAAATTATCTGCAATTGCTTTTAAAAAATAATTAATGGCAACATATACACGAATAGAAGTAGCTGAAGCTACAAAGTCCACCGGCGTGGTACCGGTATTCTACAATAAGGATATTGAAATTTGTAAGAAGGTCGTAAAGGCCTGTTATGATGGTGGCGCGCGGGTATTTGAATTCACCAACCGCGGCGATTTTGCCCATGAAGTATTTGGGGAATTGAACAAATATGCCACTCAAAACCTGGAAGGGATGATTTTGGGTGTAGGTTCCGTTCTTGATGCGGGTACTACTGCGCTATACCTTCAATTAGGCGCTAACTTTATTGTTTCTCCCATTGTTAATGCGGAAATGGCCAGAACCTGTAACCGCAGGAAAGTTTCCTGGATGCCGGGTTGTGGTTCAGTTACGGAGATTTCTTATGCG
>NZ_JAVRHQ010000095.1:0-760 GCF_031846485.1 Autumnicola tepida | reverse complement strand
CCGTTAGGCAAAATACTTTTAACGAAATGTCAGATCAATTAGAAGAATTAATTATTGAATTAGAAGATGAAGAACAAAAACTGATTGATTGTGGAAAAAAGATGTTAAATGAATACGGACTTACGGATTTTACGATATTTTCAACTTCCATATTAAATAGAACTTTGAATCTGAACAGAGGTTATGTTTCACTTATTAATTCAAATAACTATATTGCTGCTGCACCCTTAGTTAGATTGAACCTTGATAGTCTATTGCGTTTATTTGCTTCTACCCAATCGGAATATACGATAAATGAATTTTGTAAAAAAGTAAGAGAAGGAGAATCAATTCGTAAAATGAATTATTTTAAAAATAAAAAGATAAAGCTAAGAGATAACGAATTGGTCAAATTGATTAAAAACATAAAAGGGTGTAAATGGACTAAAGATGTGTATGAAACCGGGAGCGGATTTATTCATTTAAGTCACCAACATATTTATTCTTCAATAAAGTTTGAAAAAAATAGAATTTCAGGAGGAATTTTGAAAACTGACAATATAGTTCCTACCGCAGAAAAAGAAGCTGGAACATACTATATGATAAAAGGATCAAAATGCATACGATTTTTTGTTGACGATTTGATTAGCGCTAAAAAAAGTACTTTGCCTAACAACAGTAACCGTTGCGCAAGCCAATAATTCTCGAAATGCCCGATGTAATGAAGCCGTCTCATTTACCAAAATGAGGCGGTTTTTATTTGGTGTCGGTTTTAACTAAG
>NZ_JAVRHQ010000094.1:0-791 GCF_031846485.1 Autumnicola tepida | reverse complement strand
CCGTCAGACTGTCTAATAACCTCCATATCCTTAATAACTTTGTTAATTTCTTCTGCTGATTGGTTCTCAGCACAATAAGGTATTGTAGTATCTTGAATATATGAGGTTTATATCAGGAAAAGATCGCAAACAATCCCTGCTCTTCCCGGTGTCTCTGGAGGAGGCCATCGAGCAGGAAAATGAAGTCAGGGCTGTGGACACTTTCGTGGACAGCCTGGACCTGGAAAAGATGGGCTTTCGGGTGCATTTCCCCGAAGGAGGAAGGCCGGCTTACCACCCGGGGCTGCTGCTAAAACTCTTTATTTATGGCTACATGAACTGCCTGCGGTCTTCAAGAAAGCTGGAGCGGGAATGCAGGCGCAACATTGAGCTGATGTGGCTGCTTGGACAACTGGCCCCGGATCATAATACTATTGCCAACTTCAGAAAAGATAATCCCGAGGCTATAAAAAAAGTCTTCCGGGCCACCGTGGCACTGGCCAAAGATTTCAATCTCATTGGCGGAAAACTCATTGCCGGGGACTCCACCAAGCTACGGGCACAGAACAGCAAGAAAAACAACTTCAATAAAAAGAAGATCGACCGTCACCTACGCTATATCGACAACAAGCTGGAGGAATATAACCAGGCCCTGGAACAGGCCGATGGTACTGCGGCCAAAGCAAGCATTCATAAAGAAATAGACAAGCACCACAAACGAAAGGACAACTACCACAAGCTACAGCGGCAGTTGGACCAGGACAAAGAAGAGCAACTCTCCACTTCAGACCCACAAAGCCGCCAGCTGATCG
>NZ_JAVRHQ010000093.1:0-811 GCF_031846485.1 Autumnicola tepida | reverse complement strand
TAGCAAATATGTTGAAGAAAATTTTCGTTTCCATAATAGTCCTGATATTGCTTAGTTTTAGCAATGAAAAATTCGAGCAATTAAAGTTTGAAAAACAGGTTGCTTATGAAGTTTTTCCACAATTAATAGATTCAATTCATTCCGATTCAAGAATAAAAGTTCCAATACCTCCTCCTCCAATTGAAAATGGCACAAATCCGACTGAAACAATTCCATTAAGACAGATTTATAAGGATTTAGAAAGACAGGAAAAAGAATTATATAAAGACACTGTAAAATTAGTCACAGCAATTGTCGATTCAACAATAATACTTAGTAAAGAGGACAAATTAGAGCTTATAAATCATTTTGAGTTAAAACAAAATCACTTAGATACTTCAAACATTGATTTCCGGTATAAAATTGATCTTAAAAAGCTGAAAGCGGATAAAAAAATAAGATTTAAATATCGATCAGAATTACCCGATGGAAAGAAAATATGGAAAACTGATTATGACTTTTATTTAAATTCAGTAATAAGTTTTAGTAGAATACAATTTGACAGAACAAATTCTTATGGTGTGATGACAGCTCATTACACAAGCGGCCCTTTGAGCGGAGGAAGTTTTAGAATATTTATTAAGAAGGATAATGATAAATGGATAATTGATTGGATAGACTTAACAGCTGTAGCGTGACAACATACTTGCAACAACAGCGGTTCATCTCAAATTCCGGGTATTGTGGAAAAACCATATCTTTAGAAACCAAGAAACAAAAAAGTAAGCCGACAAGTCCGCGTCCCTATTCCCGCAACTTACGATAACCGCAA
>NZ_JAVRHQ010000092.1:0-825 GCF_031846485.1 Autumnicola tepida | reverse complement strand
ACTTCATCGCCATCATTAATTCCATCATCATCGGTATCAGGATTGGTAGGATCGGTGCCAAGGTCAGTTTCCTCATCATTAGTGAGGCCGTCCTCATCCTGGTCACAAGGTCCGGCAGTAGGATCTGGATCACATGAGTCCAGCGGATCGGAACCGTTATCTACTTCATCGCCATCACCAATACCATCATCATCGGTATCAGGATTGGTAGGATCGGTGCCTATATCATTCTCATCTTCATTATCAATTCCATCGTCATCAGTGTCATTGTCTTCTGAAGGACAATTTTCATTATCCGGATTCGGATCACATGGATCAAACGGATCGGAACCATTGTCAACTTCATCTCCATCATTTATACCATCATCATCGGTATCAGGATTGGTAGGATCGGTGCCTAGTCCAGCTTCTTCATCATTGGTGAGCCCATCCTCATCCTGGTCACAAGGCCCGGCAGTAGCATCTGGATCACATGGATCAAGCGGATCGGAACCATTGTCAACTTCATCGCCATCGTTAATACCATCACCGTCTGTATCAGGACCAGTGGGATCAGTGCCAAGATCAACTTCTTCATCATTAGTGAGCCCATCCTTGTCCTGGTCACAAGGGCCGGAAGTTGCATCTGGATCACAGGGATTTAAAGGATCAGAACCATTACCGACTTCATCGCCATCATTAATACCATCACCGTCTGTATCAGGATTAGTGGGATCGGTGCCAAGTTCAGCTTCCTCATCATTGGTCAGCCCATCCTTATCCTGGTCACACGGCCCGGCAGTTGCATCTGGATCACAAGGATCTAATGGATCGGAACCGTTATCT
>NZ_JAVRHQ010000091.1:0-829 GCF_031846485.1 Autumnicola tepida | reverse complement strand
CAACTCAGGAATGTATTTTTTTCCTGCAGCGTTCGACTTTTGGATCTGCTCATTCTCCTGATCAATAGCTTTCCACCGGTGTTTGATCCTTAAATCCTGAAGTGCTTCTATGGCCAGTTTCTGGACGTGAAACCGGTCGGTTACCTGAATAGCTTTTGGGAAGCATTTAGAGGCGATATGCTTCATCGAAAAGGCCATATCCAAAGTGATCTCCCGGACTTTATGGCGCAGAGAAGAAGATATTTGAAGCAACTGCTTAACGATTGGTTCTGCCTTTGTTCCTGCAATAATAGCCACCAAAGCCCCCTTCTTTCCTTTTGCTTTTCTGTTAGTGATAATGGTGTAGAGTTCTCCCTGGGATAAGACGGTCTCGTCAATGGAAAGAGATGGTCCCATATTTTCAGGAAAGATCAGGTAGTCTCTGGCATGTTTCTTTTCCTGCCAATCTTTAAAATCGCTCAGATGATCTTTGTACTGGCGCTGCAATTTCTTCCCGTTAACAGCAAAGAAGGAGCCGATAGTGTGGCAGTCCGAAGCTTTAGTATCGACTAATTTCTTTTAAAAAAGCAGCGAACTCTGTGGTCATACGAGTTCCCTGTGCTACTAAATTCCAGTCTCTTTGAACCAGTTGGCCTGTATCTTTATCTATCCATCTACGGCGTTTAACGTGCAGATAAACAGTGTTGCCTCTTAAAGGAAAATCCTGTATAGTGGCTTCTTTATGAAAACCTTTTGATACTAACAATTTAGAAGAATGTTCCTGTGGCGGGATATTGCGTTCTTCAAAATAAAGATGAAGTACTTCTTTTTCTTTTTTGCTTTTTACTAA
>NZ_JAVRHQ010000090.1:0-852 GCF_031846485.1 Autumnicola tepida | reverse complement strand
TTAACCGCGGCCGTTAGGCAAAATTTTCACTATGGAAATTTTTAGAAGAAAGATTCAGAAAAAACATATTTCAAGATTTGAAATTTTGCTTGCAGAAAGGTTAGAAAATGACTTCCCTGAAATATTAATTGCAACTAAACTACCACAACAATCAAAATTACATTTCCCTAAAAATCCACCAGGAATTTACATAGCCAGGATTTATGATAATTCAACTTTTAAAATACTGAATAAAAATCACAGAACGTATTTCCACTTAAATGGAATTTCAATATATAATAAGAAAGAGAGAAAATTTATTGCGTTAAGATTATGGTTTCAATATGATAGATTGACTAATATTTCTGTTGATGATCCTACAAGATTTCATATAAATTTTGATTTAGGAAAAATACAAATAGAGAATCTTAATAGAGAAAATTTAGAAATTACTAACCCAGATAAAAAGTTCGTTCTTGAAGCTTTAAAAACTCTTGCTAAAGAAGATTTAGAACTTCTAGAATTAGATTCAACATTTGAAATCGATTTTGATAATAAAATTTACTATCCAATAATTGATATGGAAGATGGAAATTCTATTGCAACAGATAAAAACGGAAGAATCTATAGATTAAATCATGAAAATCATAAAGATCCAATCAAGTTAATTTTTGAGAAGCCCCAAAATCTTATTGATAAATTTCAAGGAAAAAAGGAAAACTTAGAAGATTTAATGGACTAAAAAACTTTTCCTAACAGCGGTTAATCTCAAATTCCGGGTATTGTGGAAAAAGTGTAATTTTAGAAACCAATAAAGAAAACGGTAAACTGACAAGTCCGCGTCCCCTACTCCCGCAACTTGCGATAACCGCA
>NZ_JAVRHQ010000009.1:0-145078 GCF_031846485.1 Autumnicola tepida | reverse complement strand
CAACTCACAACTCACAACTCACAACTCACAACTCACAACTCACAACTCACAACTCACCCTTCTCCATCAACTCAAACCATCTTTCTGTTTTTTGTTCTATCTGTTCTTCCACTTCTTTTAATTCCAGGGAAGTTGAGTCTATTTCTTCACCACTAAGGTCCATCAGGAATTTTTGCTGGATTTCAACTTTTTTCTTTTCAAGCTTAGCGATCTCTTTTTCAAGTTTTCCGTATTCTTTTTGCTCGTTATAGGTTAATTTGGAGCCAGTACTATTCTTTTTCCAGTCGTTTTTGGTGTTTTTGCCATTATCTTCATTAGAAGGGGCTTCGGCAGGTTCTTCAGGCGTGCTTTCTTCGTAACTTCTGTAATCGGTATAATTGCCCGGGAAATCTTCAATTTCAGCATTTCCTTTAAAAACAAAGAGGTGGTCCACAATTTTATCCATAAAATAACGGTCGTGGGAAACCACAATTATGCACCCGGGGAAATCCAGCAGGAAACTTTCAAGTACATTTAGGGTGACGATATCAAGATCGTTCGTGGGTTCATCAAGAATAAGAAAGTTGGGGTTCTGGATTAAAACTGTGCAGAGGTAAAGCCGCTTTTTCTCGCCGCCACTAAGTTTTTCAACAAAATCGTACTGCTTCTTGCGATCAAAAAGGAACCTTTCCAGGAGCTGCTGGGCAGAAATCTGCCGGCCTTTCTTCAGCGGGATATAATCGCCAAATTCGCGAATAACATCAATAACTTTTTGCCCGGGCTTAATTTTTATTCCACGCTGGGTGTAGTATCCAAATTTAATTGTTTCCCCGATTACCACTTTTCCTGAATCTGGTTCCAGGTTGCCGGTGAGTATATTCAAAAAAGTGGATTTTCCAGTTCCGTTTTTCCCGATAATTCCTATGCGTTCCCCGCGCAGAAAGTTGTAATCAAAATTCTGAAAAAGTTGTTTTCCACCGAATTCCTTCGACAGATTATGGATCTCGACCACCTTACTGCCCATGCGTTCCATATTAATTTCGAGCTGTACGGTATGGTCGTTTCTGCGTTTACTCGCTTTTTCCTTTATTTCCTGGAAATCATCAATACGGGATTTAGATTTTGTGGTACGGGCCTTGGGCTGCCGGCGCATCCAATCCAGTTCTTTTTTAAATAGCTGTTTGGCCTTATCTGTATTAGTTTGCTCCAGCTCAACCCTGTCTTCTTTTTTATCCAGGTAATAGGAATAATTGCCTTTATAGGTATAAAGCTGCCCGTCTTCCAGTTCCACTATTTCATTACACACACGCTCCAGGAAATAACGATCGTGGGTAACCATAAAAATGGTGAAATTTTCCTTTTTAAAGTAAGCTTCCAGCCACTCGATCATGTCAAGGTCAAGGTGGTTGGTGGGCTCATCCATAATGATGAAATCGGGCTTTTGTAGGAGCATATTGGCCAGGGCCAGGCGCTTTTTTTGTCCGCCGCTTAGATGTTTGACTTCTTTGGAAAGGTCTTCCAGTTTTAATTTGGAGAGGATTTGTTTGTACTGGGTCTCGAAATCCCAGGCCTGTGCCGCGTCCATTTCTTCAAAAGCTTTTTGATAAGCTTCGGCATCTTCAGGATTTTGCAGGGCTTTTTCATACCGATTGATGATCCTAAGGGTTTCATTTTCCGCAGCAAAAATGGTTTGCTCCACCGTAAGATGCGGATCAAGATCTGGTTCCTGCGGTAAAAAAGCCGTGGTAATTTCTTTTCTATAGACTACCTGGCCTTCGTCTGGCACATCAAACCCGGCCAGGATGTTGAGAAGGGAGGTTTTTCCGGTCCCGTTTTTGGCCACAAAACCAACCTTCTGTCCTTCATTTATTCCGAAGGAAATATCTTGAAAAAGAATCCTTTCGCCATAAGCTTTAGCGATATTTTCTATTGATAGGTAATTCACATGAAATTATTTGTCTGCAAAATAAATTGATTGGAGGGAATATGTAAGCATGAATATGATTTTTCTTTAAGTGAAGGTTTGAAAAGCTTTAGGCTATAGGCTTTAAGCTCTAAGCCTTTAATTTTTATCCTCCAGCTTCCGGCTTCCAACATCCGGCATTCAACAACAAACCCAAACAATAACCACAAATATTTTGATATTAGGATACAACAACTATATTTGTTAAACCTTTGTGAATGCTAATATGAAGTTTACAAGCATAATTCTCCTTTTGGCGATGATTTTATCTTTTTCGTCGTGTATTTCCACAAAAAAGCTAAGTTATCTCCAGGAGACAGAAACAGTTGATAGCATAATACAGATGCAGCGGCTTAAGAAACCTTACCGCATCCAGATTGGTGACCTGTTGAGCATCAGGGTTAAAGCCCTGGACCAGGAACTGGTGGGGATGTTTAACCCAATTGGAGAAACCAATCCTAATGCCACTACAGAAGAAAATGTTTATTTTGACGGGTTTACCGTAGATGACCATGGGAACATCAGGGTGCCCACTTTAGGGCAGCTTAATGTGCTGGGTTACACGGTGGAGGAAGTAAGGGAGAAAATAGAAAGTGAACTGCTGCAGCAATATTTTAAGCAGGAGGCAAATCTATTTGTAACCGTTAAGCTGGCGGGGATACGATATACCACCCTTGGGGAAATAGGTTCCGGGAGCCAGGTAATCTACAAAGAGCAGGTAACTATTATTGAAGCCATTGCCAATGCCGGGGGAATTACCGATGTGGGGGACCGGCAGCATGTAAAGATCGTCCGGCAGTACCCGCAGGGGGAAGAGATCCATACTATAGATGTTACCAGTATTGAAGCCACCTCCAGCCCTTATTATTACATCCAGCCCAATGATGTGATAATTGTTAACCCGCTTCCTCAAAAAGCATTAGGCTTTGGTACAACAGGATTGGAATCCTTTAGAACCATTGCCACCGTTTTTACGTTAATAACCTCAGTAGTTTTGATTTTTACCAGATAGTATGGCGCATGAAGATGATCACATATCAGACGTAGGTTCTACTTTTGATTTTAAAGGTTTTGTACTCAAAGTTATAAGTTACTGGAAGCTTATTCTGCTTTCTGTAGCGATAAGCCTTGGAGTGGCTTATTACAACAATGTAAGGAAGTTGCCGGTGTATCAAATGGAAAACAGCATTACCATTAAAGATGACCAGAACCCGTTTTTCACGTCCAATACCAGCCTTACCTTTAATTGGGGAGGGACTTCAGATAAAGTAAATACTGCGGTAACCATTCTGCGTTCCCGTTCCCATAATGAAGAAGTGGTGGAGCGGCTTCAGTTTTATGTGCAGTACATGGAAGATGGCGAATATCAACGGGTGGATGCCTATGGCAAGGCTCCTTTCGAATTTATTGCTGATACTTCCGCATTCCAGGCGATAAATGCAACATTTACTTTTACATTTTTGGATTCAGCAAGGTTCAATATTAAGGCGAATTTGCCTGAAACCCTGCAGCTGCAAAACTTCAGAAGCAAAGAAAAGAAGTCTGCGCCAATTGCTTACAGTGAGTTCAGCCAGACCTTTAAAGTGGGTGAACCTATAAATTTTCCATTTCTAAATGGAGTGGTAGCCAGAACCAATCAGCCGGTACAGGCGGGGAAACCGTTTTATGTTAATTTTCTGAATTTTGACTCCGCTGTAGGGAAATATCGTTCCGTTAATGTAAGTACCGATAATAACGGATCCTCGGTCTTGCGGCTAAGCCAGACTGGTAATAATAAAGACAGGCTGGTAGATTACCTTAATGGTTCTGTTGCGGTATTAAGCCAGAATATGCTGGCCAGGAAAAATTTGTTTGCTACCAAAACCATCAGGTTTATAGACAGCAGCCTCGCGGTAAAATCCAGGGAACTTCAGGTGGTGGAAAATGAGCTGAATGACTTTAGAAATGAAAATGCCATCCTGGATATTTCTGCGGAAAGCAGTGAGATCACCAATAAGCTTTCCACGCTGGATGTTAGAAAAGAAGATATCCGGCGGCAGCTGGCTTATTATGAAACCCTGAAAACCTACCTTGAGACGCGGAGTGATTATTCCAGCGTACCGGCACCTTCTGTGGCGGGGATAAGTGAAGGAAGTATTGTGAGCGGGGTAGGTAAAATTATTGAACTTGCCGAGCAGCGCAGCAATTACCAGTATTCCCTGAAGGAAAGTTCTCCTGTGTTTTCAGACCTGGACCGGCAGATCAATTCGGTTAAATCTATTTTGCTTGAAAACATTAGTTCTTCCCGTGGTTTACTGCAAAATGAACTTGCCGATGTAAATCGACAGATTGCCGGTTTTGAAGCGGAAATAAAGAAAATGCCCCAGGAAGAACAGGACTTGCTGAAAATTCAGCGAAAGTATAGTATCAGCGAAAAAACCTATAATCTTTTCCTTGAAAAACGAAGCGAAGCCGGGCTTATAAAAGCGGCGAATGTGAGCGATGTAATGATAATTGATAAGGCCAAGGATACGGGGGGCGGGAAAATTGGCCCTAACACTGAACTGAATTACGTAATGGCCGTAATGGTTGGCGGGGTAATTCCGCTCACCTTCGTTTTTCTGCTGGTGTTCCTCAATACCAATATCCTGAACGCGCAGGAAGTCACCCGATTGTCCCCGGTGCCGATTTTAGGATTGATAGGGAAAAGCAAACTGGATTCTAACCTGGCGGTATTTAGCAGCCCAAAATCTTCGGTAGCAGAGAGTTTCAGGGGGCTGCGCTCCAGCCTTCAGTTTATGTATAAAAAACAGGGAGTTACCGGTTCCAAAACTTTACTTATTACCTCATCGGTTTCGGGGGAAGGGAAAACCTTCTGCGCCATGAACCTGGCAACGGTTTTTGCCATGAGCGATAAAAAAACAGTCCTGGTGGGGGTAGATTTAAGAAAGCCCAAGATTTTTGATGATTTTAAGCTGAACAATGACATTGGAATTGTAAATTACCTTATAGACCAGGCTTCTTCCGAAGAGATTGTTCAGAAAAGCGAAATTCCCAACCTGGACGTGATTACCGCTGGCCCAGTGCCCCCAAACCCTTCAGAATTGCTGCTGAATGAGCAGATGGATGAATTAATGGAGGAATTACGGCAGAAGTATGATTACATTATCCTGGATTCCCCTCCAATAGGAATGGTGGCCGATGCCCTTAACCTGGTAAAGTATGCAGATGCCACGCTGTACCTTATCCGCCAGGATTACACCAAACGCGGAATGCTGGACACTATAAATGAGAAATATCATAAGGGCGAGCTTAAAAACATCAGTTTTGTACTTAACCATTTTGTGCACAGGGCTAAATATGGCTATGGTTACGGGTATGGCTATGGTTACGGGTATGGTTACGGCTATAATCGTTATGCCAAAGGATATTACGGAGAGGCACCTTCTAAAATTTCACAGCTAAAAAAATCCTGGAAAAAATTTATGAGGAATTTCGAGTAAGTTGCTTTGGTGAAAAGGGGAGTGAAAAGTGGAAGTGAAGTGAGTTTAAAATTTGAAGTCTGGACTTTGGAGTTTTACATTTTAAAGAAACGGATGTTTGGAGGAAAAACATTGACTTGGTTGAAATAATTTATAAGGTTTCAATGGAGTTTCCAATCTTCTGAAATGTTTCCTGTTCAGCCACAAAAAGCGGCATCATTTTGATTTCACCAAGCATAGCAGAGAAACAAACAGCAATAAGAAAAGCCTGCTATTTTACCATACGCTCTTCCAGGTTTCCCCCCTTTGTAGCGCTTAATGTATTTATTTTTTCAGCAAAAACCTCCGAAAATTTTTCTGCTCCCTTGTTGTTAAGATGGTCGCAATCATAAAAATAACCGGCGTCTTGCTCAAAAAAGAGAGTGCTGTAATCAATTAAAGAAGGAATTTTTTTCCTGAGCTTTTTAGTGTATTCAAGATTTTTTGTTTCAGAACAAAACGGAGACATAAAATAGGCGATTTTAATGTTCTTTTCTTTTGCAAACTTATTAATGGCCCTCAGATATTTATTCTTTTTTGCAATGGTATCGGGCAAATGCCTTCTGAAGTTATTGCCACTGTTTCCATATAAGGGATAATAGCCGCTTTCAAGGTTAATGTAAGGCTCATTCCCAGTGAGAATATTAAAGACCTCCCGAAAGCCCGATTTGTAATCGTACTTAAGATACCTGTAGAATGGAATATATCTTAGGGCGTAATAATTAGGTTCTCTTGATTTTAGCATGGATCCTATCCTGTCATCTTTAATATAAGGCATCAGGGAACTTTTGAGAAAGCCTGAACTTTTATCTTTATTGTAAATATAATCTACCTGTATAAACACAATTTCCGGCTTAATATTCTGCTCATAAAGTAGTTGAAGTAACATAAAAGAATCATTCAGCCTTACTTCCTGGATACCCAGGTTAAGGGCTTTTTTACCTGTTATGTCTTCAATAATTTCTGTATCTATAGTGTTTTCTACCCTGGAAGAACCTATAAAAACATAATCGATATCTTTTTTTTCAATATTTAGCAAATGGGAAATTTTATTTCGTGGTATCCCATAGGTATAGATGGAAGTATAGACTACATCCAGGAAGAAAAATATTCCCAAAATGACGCATAAAACGGAAATGATGTAAAGGGCGAATCGCTTCATTAAAATTGAAAATAAATAAAGTTACTATGATCTGAAAATACCCCGAACATGGTAATCATGAGGAGTGCCAGCGAAGTTTTTAAGAATTTTTGATTGCCGGTTATGGGTTGCTCCTGCGTACGGCTGGTCCATTCTATCAAAACAAAAACAGAGAGTAACAGCAGTAATTCTGTACTGTATCTTCCTATGGATAAATATTCTGGACTAAGGCTGAAATTTTGAAAAAAGCTATGAAAATAGCCAATGCTGTCGCTTATGGATGGACACCTGAAGAATACCCAGGCACAGCAAACAATAAAAAAAGTGGATAGCATTTGCAGGGATTCGGTAAGTCCCGGAAAAAAGCTTTTTTCTGCTACATGATCTATATTTTTTCTATTGGTTTTCGCAATCATTAGCGGAATAAAAAAAGTGGCATGTATGGCGCCCCATACCAAAAAGGTCCAGTTGGCCCCATGCCACAACCCGCTAACAAGAAATATGATGTAAACGTTTCTTATTTTTTGGGACCTTGTACCGCGGGAGCCTCCTAACGGGATGTACAAATAGTCCCGAAACCATGTGGAAAGGGAAATATGCCACCGGCGCCAGAATTCGGCAAGGTCTCTTGAAAAATAGGGGTAATTAAAGTTTCGCATCAGGCTAAAACCAAACAACCGTGCAGTTCCTATGGCGATATTGGAATAACCGGCAAAATCACCATAGATCTGGAAGGCAAAATAAATGGAACCCAGGGCTAAAGTGAGGCTGTTATGGCTTTGGTAATTTTCAAAAATATTGTTTACAAAAGTGGCACAATTATCAGCGATAACCATTTTTTGAAATAGCCCCCAGATGATAAGGTTTACACCACTTTTGGCAAATTCAAAATCAAATTTTCGCTCTCTGCCAAACTGCGGTAAAAGATTGGATGCCCTTTCTATGGGGCCAGCCACGAGTTGGGGGAAAAAAGATACAAAAGCAGCAAATTCAATAAGATTAGAAGTGGGTTTTATTTTTTTTCTGTAAATGTCTATAGTATAACTTAAAGTTTGAAAGCTATAGAAAGAGATCCCAACGGGAAGTATAATTTGCAGCGTTTCAAAATGCATATTGAAGCCCAGGGAATCTCCGGCCTGCATCCAGCTTTCGATAAAAAAGTTGTAGTATTTGAATATGCCTAACATACCCAGATTAATAAAGGTACTGGTGAGCAGCAGGATTTTTCTACGCTTAATAAAACGCTTTTTAACCATGGCAAGCCCTATAAAGTAGTCTGCCAGGGTACTAATGGCTATAAGGGAAAGAAATCTATAATCCCACCAGCCATAGAAAACATAGCTGGCGGTAAGCAGCAGCAAATTTTGTAAGTTGAGATGTTTTTTTAAGCAAAACCAATAGAGGAGAAAAACCACTGGCAAAAAAACCAGGAATGGTAGAGAGTTAAAAAGCATCTTCTAAATTTACTAAAAAGTAGGAAAAAAGGAGTAGGGGTGGTATAAATGTAAGAAAAATTGTGCTGTTATATATTCCGGTTTGTCATTTCTATGGTTTTATGAATTTTTGGAGTTTTTAATATGAAAAAAGAAACTGGCGTTTGGCATTTTTAAAATATTATAATCATTTTTGCAGAGAAGGTTCAGCCTGGAACCGCCTTAAGTGACATGATTTTAAAGGGTAAGTAAAAATCCCTTTGTCTCTTAAGTACTCCTATACCAATAGGTTTGAGCATAGGGAATAGTGAAGGAAAAAATAAAACCTGATAGGAATGGGAAACACAATATTATAATGTATTTTTTCCACTAATAAATATGAGCGAAGCGAATACTAAAGAAGACTGGCTCTACGAAATCACCCCAAAGCGTAAGCTGATAGACCTTAATTTTAAGGAGGTTTGGCGTTACCGGGATTTGCTTATTCTCTTTGTAAAGCGGGATATTGTGACGGTTTACAAGCAAACTATCCTTGGTCCACTTTGGTATTTTATCCAGCCATTATTTACCTCGGTTATTTTCACATTGGTGTTTAATAATATCGCTAGTATTCCCACAGGAAATGTTCCCGCATTTTTATTCAACCTCACCGGCATTACGGCATGGAATTATTTTAACCAGTGCCTTACGGGCACCTCCAGTACTTTTACCGCCAACGCGGGAATTTTTGGAAAAGTATATTTTCCGCGGGTGATCATGCCTTTAAAAACGGTTATTTCCAACTTGTTTAAATTTGGAATCCAGTTAGTGATATTGGTTATTTTCTATTTCTATTTTTTATTGAGGGGATATGAAATACACCCGAACATCAACCTGCTGCTTTTTCCCGTTTACGTGTTGATGATGGCTTTGCTGGGTTTGGGTGCGGGCATGATTATTTCGGCGCTAACCACTAAGTACCGGGATTTGACGGTGCTGGTAGGATTTGCCACCAGTCTGCTCATGTATATTTCGGCAGTGCCGTACCCGCTGAGTGAAGTAAGCAATAAAATGCCCGATTTTGCCTGGATAGTTCGCTATAATCCGCTAACGCAAATAATTGAAGGGTTTAGGTACATGATCCTGGATACCGGGGTTTTTACGTGGACCGGGTTCTTTTATACTTTGGGAATTTCTATTTTCCTCTTCCTTTTAGGACTTATTATATTTAACAGGACAGAAAAGAATTTTATTGATACGGTGTAAGAGCTAATAGTGAAGAGTGAGAAGTGAATAGTAAAGAGCTAATGTTGAGCTGAGAAAAAGAAGAATGAGTATAATATTAAAAGCTGAAAATATCTCCAAACAATACCGGCTGGGAACAGTGGGAACAGGAACCTTAAGCCATGACCTTAACCGCTGGTGGCACCGGGTGAGAGGAAAGGAAGATCCTTATTTAAAAATAGGTGCATTAAATAACCGTTCCACGAAGGCTACAGAAGATTATGTATGGGCTTTAAGAGATATTAATTTTGAGGTAAAGCAAGGGGAAGTTTTAGGGATTATAGGTAAGAACGGTGCTGGCAAATCCACATTACTTAAAATTCTTTCCCGTGTTACTGCTCCTAGTACAGGAAGCATTAAAACCAAAGGACGTATTGCATCTTTGCTTGAGGTGGGAACAGGTTTTCACGGAGAATTGACCGGCAGAGAGAACATTTTTATGAATGGCGCCGTATTGGGAATGAATAAAGCTGAAATTAAAAGAAAGTTGGATGAGATTATTGCGTTTTCCGGTTGTGAAAAATACATAGACACGCCTGTTAAACGCTATAGCAGCGGAATGACGGTAAGATTGGGCTTTGCGGTTGCCGCCCACCTGGAACCTGAAATTTTAGTGGTAGATGAGGTGCTTGCGGTTGGTGATGCTGAGTTTCAAAAAAAAGCCATAGGAAAAATGCAGGACCTTTCTACCGGGGAAGGTAGAACGGTGCTATTTGTGAGCCATAATATGGCGAGTGTGAAAACCTTGTGTAAAAGGGGTATTCTTTTGGAAAACGGAAGCATACAAAATGAGGGAAATATTGAAGAAACAGTTGAATATTATTTAAAACAAGAAGAAAAGTCATCTGTTAAAGAAATTCAAACCGATAAATATATTAAGAATTTCACAGTGTTCAATGAAAAAGGAGAAGCTACAACCTCTTTTTTAGCAGGGAAAAAATGTGAAATACGAATTGATTTTCGTCATATTTCTATTGGTAAAAATATTGGAATAGGATTATACATTAAAAAAAATAAAGAGCCCGTAACTGGAATAACTACATTTATGAACCCACCGACTTTTTTAAAGGGTAATAATCGGATAACATTGTATATTGAAGAGTTGCAGCTTTCACCAGGTATTTATAATATAGATATAGCTTTAGCTGATAAAAACAGGGGTAGGCTAAGTTTTATTCAAAACATTTCTCAATTAAAAATTGAGAACAACAATGTTTTTAATTCTACTGAAGGTTTATCCGCACTTTATGGAAACTTCTATTTAAAAACAAAGTGGCTAATAGAACAGTAAAAATGAAAATTTTAGTAGCTACTAATCATTTATATCAATATGGCGGCTCAGAAACTTATACCTTCACTTTAATTGAGGAAATCAATCGGCGTAAAAATTTTGATGTAGAATATTTTACTTTTAAAAAAGGAAGTGTTTCTGAAAGAATTGAAAATCAGCTTGGAGTAAAGTTTTTATCAAAGGAGAAATATGATTTAATTTTAGCTAACCATAATTCCTGTGTTGAAAAATTATACGGAATGGGTTTTATTATTCAGACTTGTCATGGGATTTTCCCCAGTCTTGAACAACCTTCAGATAAAGCTGATGCTTATGTTTCTATTTCTCAAGAAGTTCAATCTCACTTAGCAGATAAAGGTTATTCAAGTAAGATTATTTTGAATGGTTTAAATTTAAACCGATTTAAACCAAAAAATCCAGTTAGCAAAAATTTAAGAAATGTATTAAGTCTTTGCCATTCGGTTGAAGCTAATTCATTTATTGAAGAGATCTGCAAGTTAAATCAATGGAAGTTTTTAAAAGCATATAAATATGACTCACCCTTGTGGGAAATCGAAAATAAGATCAATGAAGCTGATATTGTGATAGGTTTGGGAAGATCTGCTTATGAGGCTATGGCTTGTGGAAGGCCAGTAGTGATATTTGATAAAAGAAGATATTCAGATTGGTTCGGGGATGGCTATGTTAAAAATATATTGGGCTTAAGTTTAATTAATAATTGTTCGGGCAGATACTTCAAGTATAATTTTTCATCGGAAGACTTAGAATTAGAAATTAAAAAATTTCGAAAGAATCATTCAGTCTATTTCAGAGAATTTGCTGAGAAAGAATTAGACATTGTAAAAAATACTGATAAATATTTGGAGTATTTTGAATTTCTTCAAAAAAATCAAAAAACATTAAAAAGAAAATTGTGGATCACCTTATCTAAGTTTTATATAGGAAATTATAACCTCAGTAAAATTCTATTCTTAAAAAAAAGAATTTTGAAATTTTTCTAAAAATCTTGTAATGCTGGCAATTATAATTCCTTATTTTAAACGAGAATATTTTGAGGAATGTCTGGATTCCTTGGCTAAACAGACAATTAAAAACTTTAAGGTTTATATAGGAGATGATGCTTCTCCCGAAGATCCGGTGGAGATTATTGAGAAATTTAATGAGAGATTAAATATTTCTTACCATAGGTTTAATGAGAATCTTGGAGGAATAAGTTTAACTAAACAATGGGATAGATGTATAAATTTAACTCAAGATGAAAAATGGTTGATGATTCTTGGGGATGACGATTATCTAAGTGATAATTACATAGAAAAATTCCAATTTCATTTAAGAGAAATTAATAATCTTAATATTAAGGTTGTACATTTCGCTTCTAGAATAGTAAGAAGCCCTGGAGGAAAAATTTCCAAATTATATACTCATCCTAAAATAGAAAATTCAACAGATTTTTTCTATAGAAAATTCCTGAAATTTTCAAGAGGATCCCTTACAGAACAAATTTTTAGGCGCGATGCATATAACAAGCATGGTTTTAGAGATTTTCCCCTTGCCTGGGGAGCAGATAACTTTGCATGGTTGGACTTTACAGATTTTGGGCCAATATATTCCATAAATACAGCTGTTGCTTTTTTCAGGATATCTGACTATAATATTTCCAGAGGTGGTTATGAAGATAAACTGAAACAAACAACCAAATACAATTATTTTACTTTAATTATTGAAAAATATCTTCAAAAGTTTAAAAAGCCTCAAAGGAAACCTTTGCTCCTGTTTTACGAGCAAATAGTTTATAATACGGGAAGAGCAGGTTGGGGATTTTTTTTTACCTTCTTAAAATTTTTATATAAAGAACATGAATATATTGAGATGATTAAATTTACAAGACGAATTTTTATTCATAAGTATAAGTAATATAAAATTTGAAAAAAAACAATTTAAAGTCAATTAAGAAGCTATTAGTAAGGCAGTATGAACAGTTTTTAGGAAATGACAATTACGTGAAATTTGTGGTTGTCGCCTCTCCCCGAACGGGTTCTAATTTTTTAATCAGCCTGTTATCATCTCACAGGAACGTATATGCTTACGGAGAACTTTTTAATAAGATTAGTGATAAAAATTGCAGGCAAATCTGGGATAGTACTTTCAGTAAAAAAATGCCTCACGTTAGAGCAGTCGGATTTAAAATCTTCTATGATCATCCGCTGGGCTCTGAAGATAGGGAAGTTTGGGAATTAATCAATAAAAACGATAATATACGCATAATACATCTTGTTCGAGATAATACCCTTAGATCTCAACTTTCATTGTTAGTTGCATATAAAACCAATATCTGGGGTCTTACTCCAACAATGCACAACATTCCTTTAAAAGAAAGGAAGGTTAAAGTGGATGTCGAAAAATTTATAGGAAATCTCCATAAAATAAATGACTACAAAAAAGAATTAGGAAAGCTTTATAAGGAGCACCCTTATTATGAATTATCTTATGAGGCACTTATTTCAAATGTACAGGGAGAAATGGATAAGCTATTTGAATTTTTAGATGTTCCACAGAGAAAGGTGAAATCTAATTTAAGAAAGCAAAATCCTGAAAATATTTCTGAGCTTATAGAAAACTATGAAGAATTTCGGTCAAAAATAAAGGAAACAGAATTCGCCTGTTTTCTGAAGGATTAAAATTAAGAAATGGTTTCAATTATAATTCCTGTTTATAATAGAGCAAAATTTATTTCGAAGACGCTGGATTCCCTTATACGACAAACCTATGAAAATTGGGAGTGTGTAATAGTAGACGATTGCTCTACTGATAGGACTTTGGAAGTTTTAGAAAAATATCAGCAACAAGATGTCCGTTTTAAATACTTCATCAGACCCAAAGGCAAGGCTAAAGGTGCAAATGGCTGTCGTAATTTTGGTTTTGGAAAATCATCGGGAAAATATATAATATGGTTTGATAGTGATGATCTTATGACTCCAGATCATATCGAAAGTAAACTTTATGCAATCCAGGAACAAAAATTGAATTTCATTGTTTCACGTACTCAAAATTTTGAAAACGGAAAACTATTGGATCCATATCATTATGAGAAGAAAGAATACGGAATAAAAGCCTCTGATTTTATTTTACTTAAAATTCATTGGTATACCTACGATGTAATGCTAAAAAGAGAAGTAGCCGAAAAAATTGAATGGAATGAAAAAATGAAAAGCTGGCAGGATTATAATTATTTTTGTAAAATGCTTTTGATAACAGAAAACGGAGAATATCTGGACCAGATTTTAACTCACAGGAGAATTCATTCAGAATCTATTCAAAAGTCTCTTACAAAAGATTCTAGAACCTTTAATTCTGAACTTTTAGAGAATAGAGTACTTACCTATAATGATATTTGGGAAGATATTGATGCCTTCACGCGAAATGAATTGGTTTTTGGAATGATGAATCTTTGTTTTGAGTTGTCTAAAATGCAGATAACATCAAGATATTTAGAGGAAGTTGAGAAGATGGTAAAAAATCAATTAGGAGTTAATTCCAGGCGATACTTTAAAATGGCAATTATAAGTGCCACATTAAGCAAAAAAGGATATTTTTTTCTGAATAAAGCCAAAGGAAGATAGCTAAATTAGTTCACTGTCTATTTTATCTAGAATCTTTTCATTGGCCATCATATCAAATTTTCTTGCAAATAAATAATCTTTAGAAGCTATTTTAAGTTCCGGAAAATCATGTATTTCAAATGTTACCGGTAAAGGTCCCGAAGGTCTATCCCAATTAACATAGGTGAGCGATCTGTCAATTAAATTTTTCATGGATTTCTTATGTTGCAGCTCCATAAGAATACTCTGGAAAAAAATTTCATCCGGGAGTAAAGTGTATTTATGATACTTTAAATAATCCGGATGTTGCTCAACATAATCCAAAATTTTTTTTATAGTTCCAATGGTAAGGCCCCACCACTGGCTGCCGCCAAAAGGTTTAATATAAGAAGGGAACTTTCGCTTTTTTAGAATCTGGCTTAATTCTCTAAATCTCCCGGATTTTCTTAAATAATTTATTTTGCCCAATGTATCGGGAGTATAAAACTCCTTGTCAAAGATTGAAGACAACTGAAGAAAATGCTTACGTTTGTTTGACTTGTTAATCTTATAATATGTAAGTCTGTCCATTCCACCACGTTCCCAGCCTGAATGTGGCATAGGATAGGTCGTTATATATTCTGTCGGAAACTTCTCCTGAAGGAATTTTTTTATTTTTTTCTTCGATACGAGAGGATAATCCTGCCCGCTTAATAATATGCAATATCCTTTTTTATTAGTCCTGGAAATCTTCTTCATACCATGCAGTGTGGCTTCTACAATTCCAATGTCTCCCCAAATCCCTGTAAATCTTCGTTTCAGAAAATGAATGTGAGGATTTGCAAAACTTTTTTTAAATTCCTCAATATTTGTCTGCAAATCTACATGTATATAGAACCTTGTATTTTCATCTTCAAGGTTGGTGATTAATCTTTTCACTTGAAGCGGATTCTTATGAGCTAGGATGAGATAGTTTATTTCCATTAGGGAGCACTAAATGTTTCTTATATATTTACGAAAGATAATTATCTCGCTTCAAATTTATATGAATCTACCTTTAATCTCAATAATACTTCCTGTATATAACAGAGAAAGATATGTTGCAGATGCAATAGAAAGTATTCTAAAACAGACCTATGAAAATTTTGAATTGATCATTATTGATGACGGTTCCACAGACGATTCAATTGAATTTATTGAAAAGTATGATGATTCTAGAATTAAACTTTTTCAACTACCATTTAATCAAGGCTTATCTACTGCGAGGAATAGAGGTATAGAAAACTCTAAGGGAAAGTATATCGCATTTATGGATAGCGATGATATATCCCATCCACAGAGATTAGTAAAACAAATAGAGATACTTGAAACTAATGAAGAAATATGGGTTTGCGGTAGTTGGTTGAAACTAATGAATTCTGGTGTAATAATAAAACATAGGAAGGATCATAAGGAATTACTCTGTCAAATGCTCATAAACTGTCCTTTAAGTATTGGTGCTGTTTCAATGAGAGCAGAGATTTTTGAGAAGGAGAAATTCAATGAAAAACTTAGATTTGGAGAGGATTATGAGTTCTGGTCAAGAGTTATCTGGAAAACTCGATTATACAATCTTCAGGAATCGCTTTTATTTTATAGAATTCATGAAAATCAAAATTCTATAGAAAACATTCATTCTCAAAAATTGTTGGATATTCAAATCAGATTAAAAATGTTCAAAAAATTAGCTTATGATCAAAAACGATTTCCAGATAATCTCATCAAGAAACATTTTCTATTTGATGAGTATATAAGTGTGAAGGAATTTGCACAATTTCTTAGATGGCTGGAACATATTGATGAACAGAACCGTATCGAGCAAATTTACCCGTCATTAGAGCTTCACGGAATATTGTGTCAAATAAGGAAAAAACTGATTCATCAAATATATTTCATAGAAAGTAAGATAGGAATTGATAAATATTGGAGGTTCAGGGCTTTAGGAATACTCAAATGGGCAGATACAATAGATGTTCTCAGAAAAAAAATCAAAAGCAGCATGAGAAAAAGATGAAATCAATCCTTTTTAAAATTCAACAATTCCCTCACTTATCTGAAACTTTCGTTTTAAACCATATAATTATGGCTATAAAATTGGGATATGAGGTGAAAATACTTGTAAAGGACGTTCTGGATTTTGAAAAAAGTATGCATGTAGATAAATTAAAAAGATATCATATCGCTGAAAAAATAATTCATGAGAACTACCACATTCCTAATAACAAATTTTTCCGATTAATAAAAGCTGTTAAAATTTCTTTCAGTATATCCAATTGGTCTAAAATAATATCTTTTTTCAAATTAAAATCTAAATTCAGTTTAACCTGGCTTTACGAAATTGCTTTTTACAATCAGTTTAGAAAAACAGATATTATTCATGTTCAATACGGGACAAATGTTCATCCTGTTGATATTTTAAAGAAAGCAGGACTTTTAAAAAGTAAACTAATTGTATCTTTTCATGGTCATGATGCTTTTTTTCCGATTAACGGATTCATTGAAAATAACGGTTATTACCAGCATCTCTTTACAGGAGATAATTTGGTGGTAGCCAATACTCCCTATTTGGCTGAAAAAATTAAAGGTTTAGGATGTAGTAAGGAAAACTTAACAACCATTCCAGTGCCTGTCGATATAGAATATTTTCACCCAGATAAAAATTTGGTAAATGGCAAAGAAATAAAAATAATAACCGTGGGTAGGTTGGATCCTGTAAAAGGGCATTATGTTGCTATCGAATTTATAAATCGGATTAGAAAAAAAGGTTTGAGTATTACTTTTACTATAGTAGGAGAGGGAAGTGAATATGAAAAGCTGAAAAGAAAAATAGCAGAGCTCACACTTGAAAAAACTATAAATTTAGTTGGCAGGAAAAGCCAGGGAGAGGTGAGAGATCTCTTAAATCAAAGCGATATATACCTTTTCACCGGTATACCAGTAGCTGAAGGAAGAAGAGAGACCCAGGGACTTGCAACTCTTGAAGCTCAGGCCTGTGGATTACCAGTGTTGGCATTTGATTCTGGTGGGGTAAAATATACTATGAAAAATGGCATTACAGGCTTTCTTTGTGCTGAAAATGATTTAAACTGTCTCAGTGAAAAACTGCAACTTTTATGCAATAAGAACTTGAGAAAAAAAATGGGCGGCGAAGCAAGAAAATTTGTGCAGGAAGTTTATTCTCAAAATGAAGTAAAAAAAAAATGGAAAGCAATTTATAAATAGTGTCTCAGACTGAATTTAGAAAAGATCTGGTTTCTATAATTCTTCCGGTCTTCAACGGGGAAAGATTTCTTGCGCAATCTATTCAGAGTTGTTTGGCTCAAACTCATAAAAATTTCGAGTTAATTATTGTAAACGATTGTTCTACAGATCAATCTTTGAAAATTGCAGAGAATTTCAAATCAAATGACGCCAGGATATCTATTATTTCAAATAAGAAAAACAAAAAACTCCCGTCGAGCCTTAACATTGGACATGAAATAGCCCTGGGGAATTTTATAACGTGGACTTCAGATGATAATTTCTTTGAAGAGCATGCAATCGAAATGCTTTTAAAAACTATTCAGCAAACAGAAGCTGATATTGTTTATAGTAATTTCAACATAATCGAGGAGAGTGGAAAGTTCAGGAAAAAAATCGATTTAGAAAATGCATCTTCGTTACTTTTTGGTAATTCTGTTGGAGCTTCCTTTCTTTACAAAAAGGAGGTATTTATAAGGAATGGCGGTTACGATCAAGATTTGAAGGGTGTGGAAGATTATGATTTTTGGTTAAGCGCGACTCTTCACAGTAGGTTCGTTCATTTAGAAGATATATTATATAATTATAGAAGTCATGGCAAGAGTTTATCTTCTCAGCTGCGGGAAGCCGGGTCAGAAGAAAATAAACTATTTGCTGATAACCTTCAGAAAAGTTATCAGAAATTTTTACGTAACCTGGCAATGGCAGAACAAAAAGGTATTTCCGATCTTTTAATGCGACTTCACCTATATAAGGAAGTAGATGTGCTTTCTTATTTTAAGCATTATAAGGAGGTTAAAATAATACTTGGTAAAATCTTAACTAAAGCAGATTATTTAAGGACTGAAAACTTTAAAGAAAACCTGGATATAAGAATAAGAGCTGCCATTCAGGAATATGATATAAATCAACGTCCTATCATCCTGTGGGAGATTTTAAAAAAATGCCCTGAATTGTTGTTGAAATATGATAGGAAAAATAGCCTCAAAATTGTAAAAAAGTGTTTGATCTAATTTAATGGTAATACCTACTACAACCATCATAATGGCCACCTATAACCGGGCTCATCTAATTTTAGAGAGTTTAGATTCGATTTCCAAACAAAGTTTTAAAAATTGGGAGTGCCTTATCGTTGATGATGGTTCTACCGATGATACAGAAGTAGTTGTTAGGGATTTTGTTAAGCGGGATCCGCGTTTTAGTTACCTTAAACGGCCCGATAATCATTTAAAAGGTCTGCCTGGCTGCAGGAATTACGGGCTGGAAATGGCTAAAGGAGATAATATCATATTTTTTGATGATGATGATGTCGTAAATCCTCAAAACCTTGAGGTTTGCCTTAAGCTTTTGGAAAACACCAACGCTGATTTTTGTCATTATAAAAAGCTTTCTTTTACTACAAAACATCCGCAGTTTCCTAAAGTTGAACTGCCCACAACTACTTTTTCAATAGGATTAAGTAATATTGAAAAAGTGGTAACTAATGAACTAGCCCTTGCTTCCTGTACTGTAATGTGGCGAAAAAAATGTTTTGGAAATATCAGATTCAATGAATCCCTAAATTATGCGGAGGAATGGGAATGCTACACAGGGATATTGCTAGAAGGTTATAAAGGTATTGGGATTGATGAGGTCTTGTACTACAATAGAAAACATCCTTTGTCGAATACCGGGGAATTTTGGGATGGAGATAAAAAGAGAAGGAAATCGCATGAAAAAGCCATACAACTCGTTATTGATAATCTACTAAAGAAGGGCTTACTGTCCAGAAAATTGATCAGATATTTTGTTCAAATGAGCATTTTTCATAAAAATAAAGAAATTCTAGAGTATCTCCTTCTAAAATCAGATGAAGGAATTACCATGGAATTAAAATACCGAATGCTGTATAAGTTCTATCCTGTTTTTGTCCAGGGTCATCGCTTTAAAAAATTCTTAAAACAAAAATCTTGAAATATTTATTCTGTTTCGGCACCAGGCCTGAAGTCATAAAATTGGCTCCGGTAATAAAAGAAATGCAGCAAGAAAATCTGGCTCCTGTGCTTTGCGTTACAGGGCAGCACAGGGAAATGCTGGACCAGATGCTTTCTGTATTAGATTTAAGTCCGGATTATGATCTTGATCTTATGAAAGCAGGTCAATCTCTAAATTCGCTCAGTGCCTCTATTTTTGAAAATTTCGATTCTATATTGAAAAAGGAAAATCCAGATGTTGTGCTGGTTCAGGGTGATACTACTACCGCGACTATCATTGCCCAATCTGCATTCCATCGTAAAATAAAGATCGCCCATGTGGAAGCAGGTTTAAGAACCTATCAGCGTTATTCGCCTTTCCCGGAGGAAATCAACAGGCAGCTTATTTCCCGTATCGCTACGTGGCATTTCACTCCAACCTTAAATGCTACCCAAAATCTTTTAAAGGAAGGTATTGAGCCTGAGAATATTTTACAAACGGGCAACACGGTAGTCGATGCACTGGAGCTGGTAAGCAATCAGATTTCCGAAGAAATTCCTTTACCGGGGTTAAAAGCTGATTTTTATAATTATCAAAAGAAAATCCTTGTTACCGGCCACCGGCGTGAAAATTTCGGAAAAGGAATGGAAGAACTTTGTCAGGCCTTAATCGAAATCTCTAAAAACAAGGATTTTAAGATCATTTTTCCGGTACATCTTAACCCGAAAACCAAACTAATAGTAGAAAAGCATCTAAAGGGAATTTCCAATATCAATCTTTTGCCACCTGTGAATTATACTGAAATGATCTGGTTAATAGCACATTGTGATTTGATTATTTCAGATTCAGGAGGTGTTCAGGAAGAAGCTCCTACATTTAAGAAACCTGTTCTGGTGACTCGGGAATTTACGGAACGAGTGGAGGCAGTTGAAGCCGGTTTTTCGATTTTAACCGGTGCCAATGCTGAAAATATTGTCAGCCATGCTTTACGATTATTGAAAACACCTCCAGATTTCAGCAATATCAGCAATCCCTTTGGAGATGGAAAAGCTGCGGAAAGGATTGTTGACTTTTTGGAATCTCAGGTTTCCACTGGCTAGGCTTCGAAAGGCTTTGCTTCGACAAGCTCAGTCTGACGGTAGAAGTTCCTGTTGTGTTTTCCAGTCCCACTGAGCCTGTCGAAGTGGAGTTGTAAAGAAAGAGCGGCTTCGACAAGCTCAGGCTTCGACAAGCTCAGCCTGGCGTTTGGAGTTTCTGTTGCGTTTTCCGGTCCCACTGAGCCTGTCGAAGTGGTGTTGTTAAAAAGGAATCGGCTTCATGAGCTCAGGCTTCGACAAGCTCAGCCTGACGCTGGAAGTTTCTGTTGCGTTTTCCAGTCCCACTGAGCCTGTCGAAGTGGAGTGTACAGGAAGGAACGGCTTTTACGAGTTCAGGCTTCGACAAGCTGCCTGACTTTTTTGGATGTCCCACTGAGCCTGTCGAAGTGGTTTTGAGTATAAAACGTTATCTTTAAGGATGAAATTGTTTTTTGTTTATATCGTCCAATGCTCTGATAATTCTTTTTATACAGGCGTGACTTCAAACCTTGGCAAAAGATTATATGAGCATAACGCAGGAGTGCATCCAGGAGCTTATACATATAAAAGAAGACCTGTGGTGTTGAAATGGTTTGAGCAATTCACAGATCCATTCCAGGCATTTAAGATAGAAAAGCAATTGAAAGGCTGGAGTAGGAGAAAGAAAATAGCCTTAATTGAAGAGGATTGGGAGAGACTGGTGCGTTATTCAAAAAACTACACAGAATACGGTAAGTCTTCGACAGGCTCAGACGAGCTGGGCTAGTGGATTTGTAGTCTCACTGAGCTTGTCGAAGTGTGACTGGTCTTATAATGTGAAAAGGCTTCGACAGGCTCAGCCTGACTTCCATAATGTCTCACTAAGCTTTTATAGTCATACTGAGCTTGTCGAAGAGTTATGCTGAAAATAATGTTTTTTCTTCTCATTTTGTCACACTGAGCTTGTCGAAGTGGAGTTGTAACAGGAGTTGGCTGTGAAAGTTTAGGCTTGTCCAGGCTTCGACAGGCTCAGCCTGGCGTTTTGAGATTCTGTTTCGTTTTCCAGTCCCACTGAGCCTGTCGAAGTGGAGTTGTAAATAAAGAGCGGCTTCAATCAGCTCAGACTTCGACAAGCTCAGCCTGACAATGAGAAGGTGGAAGAAAATAAAAATTAATTTCATTCTTTTAAAAATTTATAGCTTTACCTTAAATTTAAATTGTGCCCCAAAAGAAAATTCTTATAGTTGCCGAGTCTATTAATGTGGAAGATAGCAGTGGCTCCAAGGCTAACGTGGCATTAATTCGACATCTTCAAAAAGCGGGATTCCAACTTTTAGTTTTACATTATACAAGAAAAAAAATAGAACTTCAAGGTGTACACTGCGTAGCTATAAAAGAAAATAAACTTGGATCCAACTATTTCCTTAGCCGGCTACAACGCAAAATGCAGCATTGGTTTGCTATTAATCTTGCGAAGTATTTGGAGCCTGAATTTGGTTTTAGTTTTACCTTTTTTAATGATGTAAACAGCATTTGTAAATCTCTCGAGAAGCATAGAAACTTTAAACCGGATCTTGTGCTTACGCTTAGCAAGGGAGCAAGTTTCAGGCCGCATTATGCCTTGTTAAAAACAAAGTCTCTTCATCGTAAATGGATGGCTTATATTCACGATCCTTATCCTTTTCATTATTATCCTGAACCCTATAACTGGAGTGAACCGGGTTACAAAAAAAAAATTGATTTTTTTGAAGCCCTTTCCAAGTCCTGTCGTTGGGCAGCATTTCCAAGTCTTTTACTGGCGGAATGGATGCAGGATAAATTTCCTGATTTTAAAAATAAGACGAGTATTTTACCTCATCAGCTTAACGAAACCCAGGATTTTTTAGCTGAGGTACCCGGTTTTTTTGATTCTGAAAAATTCACGGTGCTGCACGCAGGAAATCTGATGAAGCAGAGGCCTCCTTTCTATCTTATAAATGCTTTTCAGCAGTTTTTAAATGATGTCCCGCAGGCAAAGAGCCAGGCACAGTTACTGCTTATAGGAAACGCCAGTTATCACCGGGAAAGGCTGGAAAAAATAGGAAGAGGTTCTAAAAATATAATTATTAGAGGTTATCTGGATTACAGGCAAACTCAGAAATTGCAAAAAGAGGTTTCAGTAAATGTGATCCTGGAATCTAAAGCAGAGATAAGCCCTTTTCTTCCTGGAAAATTTCCTCATTGTATTGCGGCCGAAAGAATGATTTTGCTCTTAGGGCCGGCAAAAAGTGAATCACGCCGGCTTCTGGGCGAAGACTACAAATATTGTTGTGAGACAGATGATGAAAACCAGATCGCAGATCTACTGAAAAAATTACATAAAACCTGGTTGGAAAGCAGGCGAAGTCTCAGACTGCAAAGAAAAGATTTGAAGTATTATCTTTCGGAAAAGTATCTAAAAAAACAGCTAGACCAACTCCTTAAATAATCATGGATGCATCTATTCTTATAGTTTCAAAAAACCGAAGAGAAGAATTGGCAAAAACTCTTGGAATTATTGAACAACAAACCGATGCAGAGAGGCACGAAATCAGGGTATTTCTAGATGGCAGTACAGATGATTCAGAAAGTCTGAAAAAGGAATTTCCAAAGGTTCACTGGATGGCTTCAGAGGAAAGTCTGGGAGCATCAAAGGCACGAAACCTTCTTTATAAAACTGCGAAGGGAAAACTGTTCTTTGGGTTTGATGATGATGCCCATCCTCTTCAAGCTGACTTTATAAATGTTGCCAAAGGAATATTTGAAGAAAATCCCCGTGCGGCTATTATTGGCTTTAAGGAAATTAAAGGAATTTGGGATTCTGATGAGGATATAGGAGAAGAATTACTTAAATCCCAGCCTGATTATCTGGCAAATGATTTTGTGGGCTGTGGTTTTGTTATCAAGAAAGAGGTTTACAATTTAACCCGTGGATTTCCTACCTGGATAGATATTTATGGAGAGGAGTGGTGTTTAGCTATAGAAGTTCTGGAAAAAGACTATGAAATTCTTTACACTCATAAAATCTTTGTACAGCATCGTGTGGATAAAACCAGAAGGGGCAAGTCTGCAAATTATTTTCGCTTTGGTAAGCAACTAAAAAATACTTCATATTTCTATTTGGTTTATTATCCATTTCCTTTATTATTGAAAAAAATAGGCAGGCTTTATTTTTTAAATTTTAAAAAATATGCGCTTAAAGATATCAACTATTTTAAGGAATTCTGGAAAGCTTTTTTAATCAATATTTTCAATGCAATTAAAATTTTTAAAGTGCGAAGGCCAGTAAGTAGAGAAACTTTGCTAAAGTTCAACAAACTTTCAAACCCCCATTATTGATGACGTTCATTATTGCTGAAATAGGGCAGGCTCATGAGGGCAGTCTGGGTATGGCACTGAGTTATGTCACTGCTCTGGCCAAGACAGGTGTAGATGCAGTGAAGTTTCAGGTTCATATCGCTGAAGCGGAAAGCAGTGAATATGAACCTTTCAGAATAAAATTTTCTCAACAGGATAAAACCAGATTGGATTACTGGAAGCGTATGAGTTTTACTGAAGCGCAGTGGAAAATGATCAAAGAACATTGTGAGCAGGAAAATGTGAAATTTCTAGCGTCTCCTTTTAGCAACGCTGCGGTAGATATCTTAGAAGACTTAATGGTTAATCAATACAAAATAGGTTCCGGTGAAGTGAATAATTTTTTGTTGCTTCAAAAAATAGCAGAAACCGGCAAACCGGTGATACTTTCCTCCGGAATGAGTTCGTTTAAAGAACTTGATAAAACCGTGGAGTTTTTAAAAGAGGCAAATGTAGAATATTCAATTTTGCAATGTACAACGGCCTATCCTACCAAACCTGAAGAGTACGGTTTAAATGTAATTAAAGAGCTTAGAGAAAGATACGCGGTAAAAACAGGTTATTCAGATCATTCTGCCAGGATTGAAACCTCTATAGCAGCAGTTTCTCTGGGGGCTGAAATTATTGAATTTCACGCTGTTTTTTCCAGAAATAGTTTTGGTCCTGATGCTACTTCTTCCCTGGAAATTGAGGAAATATGTAAATTAGTTGAGGCGATCAGGAATATTGATACTGCTTTAAGCCATCCCGTAGATAAAAGTGATAATTCAAAATTTACGGATCTTAAAAATATTTTTGAGAAATCTTTATCTGTAAACAAAGATTTGAAGAAAGGTCATATCTTAAGATTTGAGGATCTGGAAGCCAAAAAACCAAAGAATAAAGGTATAAATGCAGCTAAATTCAGAGAAGTGATAGGGAAAAGGCTTTATAATGACCTCCTGGCGTGGAATTTTTTAAATGAAACTGATCTTCAATGAATCTACAATCTTTTAGTACCAGCCAGTATAAACTTTTCTGTAAAGCAGAAGGGAGCGAGCACATAGTTAGTGAATTCGCATTAATTCAAATACTTAAGATAGTTAGAAAATATTCAGTAAAATCAGTTCTTGAAGTTGGGCTGGGAATAGGAACAATTTCCGGAAGTATTTTAAAATATGCTGAAAAGAAAGGCAGTACTATTCATTGCGTTGGAACTGAAAATAATGAATTTTGCCTGAAACAGATTCCTTCCAATTTGGGATCGCAATATAAAAATTTGAAGATTTTTTCAGCAGTAGACAAAATAGACCCTGGTTTCAAATTTGATCTGATTATCATTGATGGGGCAGAGAGCAATCTACAACTTGTAAGGATATGCTAAATAAAAATGGAGTGATTGTGATTGAAGGAGATAGAAGTGGACAGGAAAAAATCGTGAAGGATATTTTTCCGAAGGCTAAATTTGTACATTTAATTTCGCTGAAAAGAAATGGTGAATATTCCGTGAAAAAAACTACAGATTATCGCGGTGGACTAAAGGTTTTATTCACTAATCCAGATCTAAAACAAAAATATCACTGGGCTGCATTAAAGTTAAGATCGGCTGTAAAAATGCGAATGAGAAGGAAAACTGCATGAGAGATTCAACTAGAAAAATTTGTGTGGTAGTTACCGCCCGCCCCTCTTATAGCCGTATAAAATCGGCATTAAAAGCGATTAAAGAACATCCAGGGCTGGAATTGCAATTAGTTATAGCCGGGTCGGCGCTGCTCGATCGTTATGGGAATGCCGTAGATTTTATTGAAAAGGACGGTTTTAGTATTGCTGCCAAAGTTTTTATGGTCCTGGAGGGAGAGAATCCTACCACCATGGCTAAAACCACGGGAATAGGTGTCCTTGAGCTAACCAATGTTTTTTATAATCTAAAACCCGATGCCGTAGTAACCATTGCCGATAGGTTTGAAACCATTGCCACTTCCATCGCTGCAGCATATCAAAATATACCTTTGGTGCATGTACAGGGGGGGGAAGTTACGGGAAGCATTGATGAAAAAGTACGTCATGCCAATACAAAATTGGCAGATATTCATTTGGTTTCCAGTGAAGATGCCAGGGAAAGGGTAGTGAAATTAGGCGAAAATCCTGAAAAAGTAATTAATACCGGTTGCCCTTCTATTGATCTGGCAAGAGAAATAGCGGGAGAGAAAGAGCTACTTTTTGATCCATTTGAAAAATATGGAGGGGTGGGCGCAAAATTTGATTGGAAAAAAGGCTATATAGTGGTTATGCAACATCCGGTAACTACGGAATATAAAGACGCTAAAAAACACATTCTCGAAACGCTGCACGCCATAAAAAAACTTGATTATCCAACCTTTTGGTTCTGGCCGAATGTAGACGCAGGTTCTGATGGTACTTCAAATGGAATACGTTCATTTCGCGAACTTGAAAATCCGCAAAATATGCATTTCTTTAAAAATATGGAACCATTGGACTTTTTAAGGTTATTGAAGAATTCCAAAGCACTGGTAGGAAATTCCAGCGCTGGCCTTAGGGAGTGCTCTTATTTGGGAACTCCGGTCATTAATATAGGAATCCGGCAAAATCGGAGATTGAGATGGCAAAATGTGAAAGATGTCCCTAGCGACTGTCAAAAAATAATTGAAGAGACCAAAAAAGCTATTGAAAACGGATATTTTGATAAGAGCGATATTTATGGGAATGGTAATGCGGGAAATAAAATAGCGAATATCTTGGCTGAAACGGAACTCAGCTTTAGCAAAACCATTACCTATTAATGAAGATTCTGGGCATTATACCGGCAAGGGGTGGAAGTAAAGGAGTTCCCGGTAAGAATGTCAGGCAATTCGATGGCAAACCTTTGCTGGCTTATGCTGTTGAAGCAGCCAGAGAAAGCAGCAAAATCTCAAAGCTGGTAGTAAATACAGAAGACAAGGAGATTTCAGAAGTTGCAAAAAATTTAAAATGCGAGGTTATTCATAGAAATCATGAAATGGCAGCCGATAATTCACCAGTTATAGATGCCGTGCTGCAGACCTTAAATTTTCTGAAGGAAAATAATAATGAGGAATATGATGCGGTACTGCTTTTACAACCAACGGCACCTCTAAGGACGGGCAGCGATATAGACGCTGCTGTTAAATTGCTGAAGTCAAATCCCGAAAAAGATGCAGTGATAAGCATGGCTAAAGTAGAAGATCACCATCCCGCCAGAATGTACAGTATCAAAGAGGAATCACTTATATGCCAGATGCCGGAATATGAGACCCGAAACAGGCAGGAACTTCCGGAGCTTTATATCAGGAACGGTTGCATATACCTGGTACGGACTTCAGTTTTGAAAAAGGAAAAAACTTTAATACCGCCGAAAAAACTTGCGTATATAATGGAGTCAAAATGGTCAGTTAACGTGGATACTGAAATGGATGCGATCTTACTGAATGAACTATTGAAAAAGTGGAAAAAGCAAAAAAGATGAAAATCCTAATCGCTGAACCTCTTGATTTCAATAAAGAGCAACTGGACATTCTCGCGACCTATGGTTTAGTTGAAAAAGGACCGTTTCAAAGGGAGGAGCTGTTAAAAGCCGTACGTGATGTAGATGTATTGATTGTTAGGCTTAATCATCAAATAGATAAAGAACTGCTGGAAAAGGCGGCGAATCTCAAATTTATTCTCACACCAACAACAGGACTTAATCATATTGATATTTCAGAAGCCGAAAAAAAGAATATTAAAATAATCTCTCTAAAAGGGGAGACAGAATTCCTTACTACTATACCTTCTACGGCTGAACATACGCTAGCATTAATGCTGTCACTTTTACGAAAAATTCCGGCTGCAAATAACCAGGTTCTAAAAGGAAATTGGGATCGGGATCTGTTTAAATCTCATAATCTGAACAGTCTTACTTTAGGAATTTTAGGTTATGGAAGAGTTGGCAGGCAAATGGCAGATTTTGCCAAGGCTCTGAATATGCCGTGGAAATTTTTTGATGTGGATACTCGAAAGAAAAAATATCCGGAGTCCATAGAAGAACTACAATCTTTCCTGTCAGAAATAAACGTGCTTTCAATTCATATTCCACTTCACGATGAAAATATTAATTATCTGAATGCTTCCAATTTAAAGTACCTGAAGAAGGGAAGTTATATTATTAATACTTCTCGCGGGGAAATTATTGAAGAGAGGGCACTTTCAGAACTTCTGCAAAACGGACATTTAGCCGGACTGGCCACGGATGTTCTGAAAGATGAATTGAACCCGGAACTAAGGAATGATAATCCTCTGCTAAAACTTGCAAAACTATTTGATAATATTATAATAACTCCTCATATTGCCGGTGCTACTTATGAATCTATGTGGCTTACAGAGGAATTTATAATAAAAAAATGGATTAAATTCCTTTCCTGAACTATCTGTCAGATTATATTTTCAAACCGTATTACCATGTCCCAGAACTCATACGATAAACCTTCAAAAGTCCTTGGTCTGGTAATAGTCGACGGTGTTGGATTTAAGAATTTCGTTTTAAGTGATTTTCTTAATCAGGCAACAGGAGGGTTTGATAGAATCATCATATATTCCGGGCTGCCCGCTTCTGCCTTTGATGTTGAAACTAATGTTTCTTTAGAAATTGTAGAGCTTACTGTTTTTATAGAATCTAGAACAGCCTGGTTCTGGAGAAAAATGAAGGAAGTTGCACATTTACAACAACACAAGAAGAATTTCTTTGGAATAGCTGCAAACCTGGACAAAAATAGACCCAAAGAGATTTCCAAGAGAGCGAAATTGATATCGCTAATTTTTAAGATAACCTCAATTTGTAATTCTGAAAAATGGATAGATTTTTATAATAAGCGGCAAATAAATGCTATTTCTAAAAATCCTGTCCACTCTGGATATAAAAAGATGTTAAGCGATCATAATTGTGATCTTCTCTTTTTTACCCATCAAAGGCCTCCATATCTTGCGGTATTAGATGATGCTGCCAAAAAGCTGGGTATTAAAACCTGTTCCTTTATTTTTAGTTGGGACAACCTGCCTTCAAAGGGAAGAATGGCAGCTCCATTCGATTCCTTTTTGGTTTGGAGCGATCTTATGAAGGAGGAACTGCACTATTTTTATCCGGAAACAAAGAATAAACCGGTAAAAGTAGTGGGTACGCCTCAGTTTGAGCCTTATGTGATGAATCAATATCACTCTACAAAAAAGGAGTTTTCAGAAAGATTTAATATTAAACAGAACTTAAAAACCATCTGTTATAGCTGCGGAGATATTTCTACAAGTCAAAACGACGGTTTGTACATCGAAACTATCGCTACCAGCATTTTGTATAAGGAAATTCCGGAAGTGAATCTGATCGTAAGAACCTCTCCAGCCGAGAATGGCAGCAGGTTTAGTGAAATAAAAGAAAAATTTCCATTTATTATCTGGAATTTTCCGCAATGGGAGCTTACAAGAGAGGATCATCCCGAGCCCTGGTCACAACGCGTTCCTTTCGGTCAGGATGTAAAGGATCTCCGCTCTTTGCTGGAATTTTGTGATTTAAATATTAACATGTGCTCCACGATGAGCCTTGATTTTATGATATTTGATAAGCCGGTGATTAATCCTGTTTTTGGGAATGCGGAAAATAGGATTTATAACGATCAGAAATACCTTCAATATGCCCATTATGAACGAGTGGTGAAAAGTGGTGCGGTTTCCATCGTCAAAAACAAAAAGGAGTTGATAGAAAGTATCAAATTCAGCTTAGAAAATCCTCAGGCAAGAATTGATCAACAAAGAGCGTTGCTGAAGCTCCAGATTGGGAAACCACTCGAGGGCACAAGTTATAGAATTGTACAAGCTTTAAAAGAAATTTCATGAAGCGTATTGCGGTTGTTTGTAACTATAGGTTGAATGCTTCCAGAATTGGCGGGATGGATAGATTTTTTGTTGCTTATGATCGAAAATGTAAAGCGTATGGGTTCGATGTAAAGTGGTTCTTTTCAGGCGGAAAGCGATTTAGTTTTTATAAGGATCTCGATATTGAGATTTGCCGGAAAACATCAGTTGAAAATTGCTTTTTAAGTTTTCAGCGGAAAGAGAAGACAGAATTTGACTTTATAATCACTCATTTTGTGGAATTGTGCACTCCTTTTTTTAAAAAGGTTAAGAAAATTGGGCAGCCTTATGTCATTTCCGTAGATCATAATCCCAGGCCCTTAAATGGATTTCCGCTTAAAAAAAAACTAAAGAATAAGCTGAAAGGAAAATTATATTCGTGCTATATCGATAAATTTATCGGGGTTTCAAACTATACTAAAACCCAGATCCTTAACGATTACGGTAAAAATTTATCTTCAAAAACCGAAGTCATTTATAATGGGATCGCTTTTGGAGAATACGCTTTAAGACAGCAGGCAAATCATGGACAATTTATCGTAGCTTCTCATTTACGGTCATCCAAAGGCATTCAGGATCTGGTAAACGCTATTTCTATATTGGATGCTGAACTAAAACAATTGCTGGAAATTGACATTTTTGGGGAAGGTCCCATGGAAGCTGAATTAAAAGCCCTTGTAAAAGAGAAAAATTTAGAAGAGCAGATTCGCTTTTGTGGTAGTTCCCCGGAGTTGCCGAAACTTTTTCAGAAATACTCCTATCTGCTCCAGCCAACTTATATGGAATGTTTCAGCCTTTCCATTCTTGAAAGTCTTGCAGCAAATGTTCCGGTGATCACCACTCCGGTTGGGGGAAATCTGGAAATAATTGAAGACGGCACTAACGGATTCATCTTTGAAGCCGGAAATACCGGGCAGCTTTCAGCAATTATTAAAGAAATTCTTCAGCATCAAAGAACGATCGCAGGCCCGGTGAATCATTTAATCGAGAATAAATATTATCTTGAAAAAATGGTAAATGATCATCTCTATCTTTTAAAGCTCTGATCGGTTCTTAAAATCGGCCTCAATTCTATGCACCTCGCTTTTTTAACTCCTGAATATCCTCATGCGGCCAGTACTACTTCGGGTGGGTTGGGTACCAGTATTAAAAATTTGACGCAGGAGCTGGTTTTGAAAGGTGTTGAGGTTAGTATAATTATTTACGGTCAGAAAAGGAATCAGACATTTACTGAAGGTAACATCCATTTTTATCTGGTTAAACAGAAGAATTATAAATTTGGCGGCTGGTATTTTTACCGGAAATTTTTACAGAATTTTTTGAACCGGCTTGCGGAAAAGGAAAAAATCGATCTTATTGAAGCGGCCGATTGGACCGGGATTACCGCGTTTATGAACATTAAAAAACCACTTGTTCTTCGGTTGCATGGCAGCGACACGTATTTTTGTACGCTTGAAGGGCGAAAGCAGAAGTGGAAGAACCGCTGGTTTGAAAGAAATGCCTTGAAAAATGCAGACCGCATTATTTCCGTTAGTGAGTTTGCCGGAAAAAAAACAATGCAACTTTTCGGTATAAATACCGGTTTCAAAGTGATTCCTAACGCGGTGAATCTGAAAAAATTTACTGCGGAAGATGAAAATATCGATCCTGACCAGCTTCTTTATTTTGGTAGTCTTCTACGGAAAAAGGGTGTTTTGGAATTGGCATCTATTTTTAATAGTGTAGTTGAAAAAAGACCTTCCACGACGCTTACGGTTTTAGGAAAGGATGTAAAAGATGCCCGGGAAAATACTTCCACACTAGAACTTTACAGAAATTTACTTTCTGCAAAAGCCATTAAAAATTTCACATATTTGGGTGAAATGCAATATGAACAGGTAAAATTTCAACTGGCGAAGGCAGCGGTAATCGTATTGCCAAGCTTTGCGGAAGCTTTTCCCATGACCTGGCTGGAAGCGATGGCCATGGGAAAAGCCCTGGTGACTTCAAATATTGGCTGGGCTCCGGAAATTATGATCAATGGAAAAACCGGATTTACAGAGCATCCTGAAGATCATGACAACTACGCAACGAAAATTCTAAAATTACTGGGAAACCCCGATCTTCGCAGAGAAATGGGCGTGAACGCAAGGAAAAAAGTCTGTCATGAATTTTCTTCGGAAATAATCGCGTCTAAAAATATCAGTTTTTACGAATCTGTTTTAAAACAAACCGATAATTGATCTTTCTTTATCATAACAATGCCGAAAAAAAGGTAAATCTTATGCGGAAAGGGGAAATCTTAAAGGATTTTCCTAACCGCCTGGTCGCCTGTTTCTGGCAGTTATGTAGCGATTACCCTGAAGAGCTCATTATCTGGATAGATAACGATCTGGATATAGAACCTGCAAATAATCTGGAGAAAATTTTTGAACATTCCCTGATCATGGCTTCATTTCCGGTGAAAAATTATGTGATTTCTGATGAAATTGGTTACGTAGATCAGTTGCCTTTTGTAAATCCTGACAGGAATTCAAAATATCCCACCTGGAGAATGAGTGCCGACATTGGCGGGATCTTTGGCAAAACAGCACTTCAGTTCCTATCTGTGCTTGGTGAAATCGAAGATTTTGGTTATCTCATCAATTCGATCGCAAAGATCGGGCAGCAAAATTCACTGTTTTGTTACAGTGAGCCCGGCTTGATTCAAAATTCCGGTAATAATTTTCAGAATAAGGTCAATGATTCGGGTTTGTTTCGGTTTACGGCACAACATTATAAAAGAGTAAGATTAGCGCTGCTGTTTGTATGTTTTATTAAATACGAACGGAAATTTCCAATTTTTCATTTCCTTAGAAACTGCTTCCGAAAATCTTATTTTCAGCAGCAGATTGTTCTGCAGGAAATCCAGCAAATTTCAGAGCAAAATGCTCCCGGAGAAACCATAGATGTAATTATACCAACGCTGAAACGGCCGGAGCATTTAAAAAATGTTTTGACAGACCTTAAAAATCAGCAAAAACTGCCGGAACAGGTAATTATAGTAGAGCAAAATCCCGATAAAAATTCAGAAAGTCAGCTACCGTTTATTAATTCCGATGAATGGCCTTTTAAGATCATTCATCATTTTACCCATCGCACCGGCGCCTGTTATGCTAGAAATATAGCTCTTGAAAATGTGAAATCTGAATGGATCTTTTTTGCTGATGACGACATTAGGTTTGAAGCCGACCTTCTTCAAGAATCTTTAGCTGAAGCGGAAAGGCTGAAAATAGATGCCTTAAACATAAATTGCATTCAACCACATGAAAAAACGGTTTTTTCAAAGGTTAAGCAATGGGGAGCTTTTGGTTCGGGAACTTCCATAGTCAGCTCAGAATATGCCCTGAAATGCCGATTTTCAGAAGCTTTTGAGCGAGGTTTTGGGGAGGATATCGATTTTGGGATGCAACTTAGAAATGTAGGTTGTGATATAATTTATCATCCAAACATTGTTATTACCCATCTCAAGGCAGAGCGCGGGGGATTTAGAGAAATGATGTCAGCAGAAAAGTTGAAAACCAGTAATATTCAACCGAAACCATCGCCCACCATGATGCTGCTCGTGCAGAAATATTTTAATTTCTATATGCAAAAAGGGTATAAAATGAATCTTTTTTTAAAGTTCTTTGGAAGGCAACGCATCAAAAATCCTTTCCTATATTACCGCACGATGCAAAAAAGATGGAAATTAAGTGAAAGTTTAAGTCGGAAACTGGAAAATTCCGATTCAAATTAATTCGGGCAATGCAGCAGGAATCAAAGATCTTCAATTTAATTATCTGTACTTACAAAAGACCAGATTCGCTAAGGCGACTGCTGGAATCTGTTGCGCTTCAAACGCTTTATCCTGAAAAGATCCTCATTATTGACGGTTCTCCTTCGCTTGAAACGAAGCAGATGCTTGCTGAAAATAACTTTCAAAACACTGAATATTATAAGGTTGAGGAGAAAGACAGGGGATTGACGAAACAGCGAAATTTCGGGGTCGGGAAAGTAAACAGTGAATGCGAAATCGTCTGTTTTCTTGATGATGATATTATTTTAGCGAAAATTTACTTTGAAGAATTGATTGGTACGTATACTATTTTTCCGGAAGCGCTGGGCGTTTCAGGATATATCACCAATGAAACCGACTGGAAAAAAAATGAGCCCGATCAAAAACCTCCTGCCGGAATATTTTATTTCGATGGCTGGAATAGGGTGGAAGGTTCCCGTTTTGCCCTGCGAAGAAAATTCGGACTGGCGCCGGATAAAGTTCCCGGATTTATGCCAGATTTTTCTCATGGTTATTCTACCGGTTTTTTGCCGCCGTCCGGAAAAGTTTATGAGGCTGAAATGCTGATGGGCGGGATCGCTTCATATAAAACTTCCGTGCTAAAAAAGCTTCAATTTTCTTCCTATTTTGAAGGTTACGGACTTTATGAAGACGCCGATTTTTCCCTTCGCGTGTCGAAAATTGGCAAATTGTATGTGAATACTTCCGCGAAATTAGAACATCACCATGACCAGGAAGGGAGGCCAGATAAATACAAATATGGAAAAATGGTGGTTCGCAACGGCTGGTATGTGTGGCGAATTAAATACCCAAAACCGGTTCTCAGAGCAAAATTGAAATGGTATGCCACCGCCTTACTGCTCACGTTTGTAAGAATAGGAAATATTTTCACAACAGCAGAAAAAAAAGAAGCTTTTTCTGAATCTTTAGGCAGACTTGTCGGCTTAACTGGAGTGTTGTTCTATCCTCCAAAAAGATATGACGCCTGATGAAAAAGTGGAAATTTATTGGTATTATCGCTTTCATTGTTCTGGTAATTTCACTTTTGATAATGAATTACAGGTATCCTTTTGTTACTGAAAAGGTCGGAAAATGGTCGGTCGGTTATGGCTTTTCAGAAGATCCTATAACGAAAACTGACATTTCCGAAGATCATCTTATTTCATATGAAAAAGTAGATAGCCTGCTGCAAAATGAAGGAAATTATATTGCCGATCCATTTTTTATAAAAGAAAAAGACAGTTTCTATTTGTTTACAGAACTCAAAGGACAGAAAAATGCTGATATCGCCCTGTTTACTTCGGCTAACGGACTCAATTATGAGTATAAAGGTGTAGTTTTAAATGAAGATTTTCATCTGTCCTATCCGCAGGTTTTTAAATACAGAGATGAATTTTACATGCTGCCGGAAACCAACCAGTCCGGGAACGTTTTACTGTATAAAGCAGAAGATTTTCCGTATCAATGGAGAATAGTCGACACGCTTATCGAAAATGTCAATTTTAAAGATCCTTCCCTGCTTTTAAGCCCCGATCTAAACCTTATCGTTACGGTAGATGATCATATGAACCAGTTGATGTTTACTGCCGATTCCCTGGAAGGACAGTGGAGAGAAGTCAGGAAATATACTTCTAAGAAAGGTAACGAAACCCGGCCCGGCGGAAGGTTTTTCAACTATAAAGGCGAATGGTTTCTGCCAATTCAGGATCGGCGTTTTGGTTATGGTTCCGGGATTTCGATTTATAGATTAAAAAATTCAGAAGAGAACATAGAACTTGTTCCTTTTAAAAATCGTTATCTTAAAGAGATGAAAAACATAAAGTGGTTTAACCGTGGAATGCATCAGCTCGATATTCAGAAAATCGGGGATGCTTTTTATTCGGTTTATGACGGGGATCGGAATATAAATAGAGAAAAAGCTTTTCAGATTAAGCGAACGCTGAAGTATAACTGGTACGATTTCTCAAAATTATGGCGGTAATACTATGAAATTTGGGATCATTACTTATATCGAACATAAGGAATATGAGAAACAATACTATTCTTACAGTCCGTATATAGATGAAATGAATTTATGGCTGAAGTATGCCAATAGTGCTCTGGTTCTGGCACCAAAATTTTCACAATCTCCGGACGACAGTGAAACCTCCTATGCCACCAATCCCGATTTTATTGAAGTACCAGCTTTGAATTTTTCAAGTACAGGAGAAGCTTTAAGATCGACTTTTAAAACTCCTGGAATTTTAATGAAAATCTGGAAAGTTTGTAAGGATTCAGACCATATTCACCTGCGCTGTCCAGGGAATATTTCCTTATTAGGTTGTATTGTTCAGATCTTTTTTCCGAAGAAACCCAAAACCGTAAAGTACGCCGGGAACTGGGACCCCGCTTCAAAACAACCAGGGAGCTATCGCTTTCAGAAATGGATACTCAGTAATACTTTTTTAAGCCGAAATATGAAAGTGCTGGTTTATGGCAAATGGCCAAAGCAGTCGACCAATATTGTCCCTTTTTTTACAGCCAGTTATTCAGAAAAGGAAATTCAGAGTAAAGAAAAGGTTTTTTCCGGAGTATTGAATTTTATATTTGTCGGCTCCCTTTCCGAAGGAAAGGAACCGCTTAAAGCGATAAAGATTGTTCAGTTTCTAAGGAAGAATGGGTTGAATGTAAATTTGCGACTTTATGGAGAAGGAATTTTGAAAAATGAAATTGAGGATTATATTTCCACATCCGGAAGTCATGATTATATAATGTTGAAAGGATTTGTAAAAAAAGAAAAATTAAAGAAAATATATCAGGATTCTCATTTTTTACTCCTCCCGTCACGATCTGAAGGATGGCCAAAAGCAGTTGCCGAAGCCATGTTTTTTGGCTGTATCCCGGTTTCCACACCGGTTTCCTGCGTACCCTGGATGCTGGGAAATGAAAACAGGGGAATTCTTATTGAACCCGAACCTGCTGCTGCAGGGCAGAAAATTCTGGATCTAATTAAAGATAAGGAAAAATTGAAACGACTTTCCGAAAATGCCAAAAACTGGTCGCGGCAGTACACTCTGGAGAGATTTGAAAGCGAAATTTCCAAATTGCTATGAAAATCCTTCAGGTAATCGATACCCTGGAAGCGGGTGGAGCAGAGCGCATGGCCCTGAATTATGCCAATGCACTGGCAGGGAAAGTGGAAGAATCTCATCTTTGCTGTACCCGAAGAGAAGGGGTTTTAAAAGATAAAGTATCTCCAGATGTTCCCTATCTTTTTTTAGAGAAGTCAGGTACTTTTGATTTTCGGGCTTTTCAAAAATTGGCTGAATATATCGATAAAAATAAGATCACTATAGTTCACGCACACAGTTCTTCATGGTTTCTCGTAACACTAATCAAAATTTTCAGAAGAAGATCGCTGAAGATCGTGTGGCATGATCACTATGGGAACAGCGAGTTTCTGAAAAAAAGACCCAAAAAAGCGCTTCAGTTTTTTTCCGGCTATTTCAATGGTATTATTAGCGTAAATAAAAATCTGCAAAGCTGGGCGCTGGAAAATTTAAGGTGCAGGAATGTGAAGATTTTCAATAATTTTATTAGTGAAAATAATTTTAAAAGACCTTCCGCAGAAAAACTGAAAGGAAATAATAGTGATTTTAAGATTATTTGTGTGGCAAATTTGAGACAGCAGAAGGATCATTATACATTGTTAAAGGCCTTCAAAATAATTGATCAAAAAATTCCTGCCAGTCTTCATTTAGTAGGTTATGATCCTGATAGCGCTTATTCCCGGAAATTAAAGGAGGCCTTTAAAAATTCTTCAGAGAATGGGAGCATATTTTATTATGGAGAACAACCTGATATAATTGTCTTCCTTCATGAAGCCGATCTCGGGGTTTTATCTTCACGATCAGAAGGTTTACCTTTGGCACTTTTAGAATATGCGGGAGCTGGTCTGCCGGTGGTAGTAACTAATGTTGGAGAATGTTCCAGAGTGGTAGGAAAATATGGAAAGCTGGTAGCGAGTGGAAACCCCAGTCAACTTGCAGAAGCTGTAGTAAAGTATTATAACAACGAAAAGAAAAGAAAAGTAGATGCTGCAAAGCTTCAGGATTCAGTCTTAAAGGAATTCTCAGAAAAGGCAGTCATTCGCAAAATTCTGAAATTTTATCAGGAGCTTTAAAAACAACAGGCAAATAAAAACTCTAAACCACATATCATATTTTCAACTAATCCTGGGGCATGTGCTAATGGGATTTCTGGTTTACCTGTACAGGCCTATGGCAGAAATTCTGCTTTTTGCTGTTTTAGGTTTTGCATTATTTTATGTGATTATAAAAGATAACAGGAATAATGAGGCTTTAATGGCTGCTGCTTATATTGCCGGTGCAGAGGTGTTTTTTCGTATGAACGGCGGAATGGTATTTTATGAAACGGGGAAATATTCTGTGATTTTATTTCTTCTTATCGGGATGTTTTATAAAGGAGCATCATCCAAGACAATTCCCTTCTGGATCTATCTGCTAATTTTGATACCGGGAATTGTAGTCGCCTCTCAAACGCTTGACTATAACGTAGTCTTCAGGAAAGCTATCGCCTTTAATCTAAGTGGTCCCTTTTGTTTGGGGGTTTCGGCTTTATATTGTTATTATAAGAAAATTTCCCGTCTTCAGTTTGAATACCTGATTCTGATGCTTCTTCTTCCTTTGGTGGCCAATATGGCCTACCTGTATTTTTATACTCCAAGTATTGGAGAGGCACTTATGTCTGGAACTAATTCCAATTACGCAGCGTCGGGAGGCTACGGTCCTAACCAGATATCTACAGTCATGGGTTTAGGGGCATTTTTGGTTTGCACCAGGTTATTTACTGTAAAGAATAAAATTATAAACATGGTAGATCTTGCATTAATGGCTTTATTCAGCTATCGTGCGGTGGTCACTTTTTCCAGAGGCGGAGTTTTAACGGCTGTTGCCTGTATTATTGCATTTTTGTTAATTTATTTTTTAAAACAGAATTCTCCCGGGCAGTCCAGGCTAATCAGAAAGATTGCCATTCTTGTTTTTACTGTTGTTGCCATTTGGTCTTTTGTTACTATCCAAACCCGCGGACTTATTACTTACAGATATACCAACAGAGATGCGTCAGGGAAACTGGAAGATGATATAACAACAGGAAGAGCCGAGTTAATTATTACAGAATTGCAGGGTTTTTATAATAATCCAATAATAGGAGTCGGAGTAGGGAAAGCCAAGGAATTCCGCATGGAGGAAACCGGTATAGAAACCGCATCTCATAATGAGGTAAGCCGGCTTTTATCGGAACATGGGCTGCTTGGACTGGCAGCTTTATTAATACTTATTTTTGTTCCCATTATATTTTGGACTAAATTTAGGAACAATTATTATTTTTTAGCGTTCTTAGCCTTTTGGTTTCTTACGATAAACCATTCCGCTATGCGAATCGCTTTGCCTGGCTTTGTTTACGGGCTTGCATTATTATATATTGTAGATGACAAAAAGGATCCTGTACATAGGAAACGACTTACAGCTTAACAGCTTTACCGCTACTTATATTTCTTTTTTGAGCAAGATGCTGGAAAGGGAGGGGTACGAGGTGAAAACGGCTTCCACCCGAAGCAATAAAGGTTTGCGTTTGGTTGAAATGCTCGCGATGGTGGCCAGGCATCATAAAAAGACTGATGTGGTGCTTATCGACACCTACGGGGCCATGAACTTTTACTATGCTTACCTGGTTGGAAAAACCTGTGATCACTATAACCTGGATTATATCCCTATTCTTCACGGCGGAAACCTGCCGGAGAGGCTTCATGATTCAGAATCTTACAGCAGGAAACTTTTTGGAAATGCCAAAGTGAACGTGGCGCCTTCCCATTTTTTATATGATATTTTTAAAAATAAGGGCTTCAAAAATATTAAAATTGTTCCCAATGCCATTCAGATGGAAAATTACCCCTTTAAAGAACGGAAGAATTTTCGCCCGCGGCTGTTATGGGTAAGGCGCTTTCAGAAAAGATATAATCCCCTCCTGGCTTTAAAAGTGTTGGTGCAGTTATTTCGCACTTATCCCGATGCCGAGCTGTGTATGGTGGGGCCGGATAAGGACGGGAGTATGCAAACCTGCAAATCTTATGTGCGAAAGCATAAACTGCCTGTTCGTTTTACCGGGAAACTTGAAAAAGAGGATTGGGCTGAACTTTCTAAAGACTATGATTTTTTTATTAATACCACCACTATAGATAATACCCCGATTAGCGTAATAGAAGCGATGAGCCTGGGCCTCGCGGTGGTCTCTACCAACGTAGGCGGAATGCCGCTGCTTATTGCGCATGAAAAGGATGGAATTTTGGTGCCCGAAAATGATCCAAAGGCGATGGCCGGGGCAATTTCAGATTTAATAGAAGATCCCAGTAAGGCTACGGATATCTGTAGTGCAGCAAGAAAAAAGGTGGAAAACTTCGATTGGGAAAGGGTGAAAACGGAGTGGAACCGGGTGCTGAATTGAAGTCTCCTGTGAAGCGCATTATCTATATTGGTAATAAGCTGGAAAAACAAGGCGCCTCCCCCACAACTATCGATGTGCTTTCCCCGCTTTTTCGGAAAGAAGGTTTCCAGATAACTGCAGCTTCTACTAAAAGAAACAAAATTTCCAGATTGTTGGATATGCTCCTTACTATTTCAAGGGCTGGAAAAAGAGCAGGGTTTGTTTTGATTGATACCTACAGCACCCAAAATTTCTGGTACGCGGTTCTGTCGGGAAAAATGTGCAGGCTTTTGGGGATAAAATATATTCCTATTCTTCATGGGGGAAATTTGCCACATAGGCTTCAGAAGAATAAGAAGGTCAGCAGGAATTTCTTTGAAAATGCATTTATAAATATCGCCCCTTCCCGATATTTGCTGGAGAAGTTTAGCCAAAGCGGATTTAAAAATGTAAAGTATATTCCCAACCCGGTGGAATTGGGAAATTACAGGTTCAAACTTAGAAAAAAACTTCAGCCAAAAATCCTTTGGGTACGCTCTTTTGCTGAAATATATAATCCGCTTATGGCGGTAAAAACCCTGGAGCTGCTGCTGTCTGAATTTCCAGATGCCAGTTTATGTATGGTAGGCAGCTCTAAGGATGATACTTTTGAAAGCTGCAGGGATTATGCGGAAGAGAAGAATTTACCGGTAGTTTTTACGGGAAAACTTGAAAAACAGGAATGGATAGCACTGGCAGCAGAATTTAGTATCTTTCTGAACACCTCTGCTATAGACAATACTCCTGTAAGCGTTATAGAAGCCATGGCACTGGGGCTGCCGGTAATCTCCACAAATGTTGGAGGCATGCCTTACCTGGTGCAAGACGGGAGGGAAGGTATACTAGTGAATAAAAATGCTGAAGCTGCGGCCGCCGCTGTCAAATTTTTATTAGGAAACCCTGGAAAAGCTGAAAAAATGAGTGCTGCCGCCCGTAATAAAGTTGAAAAATTCGATTGGGAAATAGTTAAGCAGGATTGGTTGCAGGTACTTAGCTGAAATTTTTATATTAGGCCCCAGCCAGAATAATGAATATGTCTGAAAAGCCATTACTACATTTTGAAATCTCTGAACGCCGGGTGCTTCTGCGCTTATTTGACAATATCGTAGTTCTATTTACCCTGAGTATCGTAGGGATCATCTTTGAATTTGATTACTTCCGGATCGATTCCCAATATTGGATCTGGACCCTGGTACTAATCCTTTTTTTAAATTTCTTTTCCACGGTTTTTGAACTTTACGACCTTCAGAAGGCCAGCAGGATAGATAGTGTGCTTAAAAATGTGATTTTAACCACATCAACCACCGTACTGTTTTACATGCTTACGCCATACTTCACTCCAAGCCTGCCGGAAAACCGACTGCAGATCCTGTTTTTTTTTCTTTCCATTGCCGGCGCGCTGCTCACCTGGAGGATTGCGTATATAAACCTGATTACTACTCCAAGATTTTACAAACGGGTATTGGTGGTTGGGGATTCTTTCGACATTAAACTTATCGTGGAAGCCCTTCAGAAAACCGATCCCAACTACCATATTGTAGGGTTTATAAATACAGACAATCAGGTTAAAGCCGGGCTGGACACACATAATTTGAAAGAATTCCATGTAGATGAGCTCCCGGATATTGTTCCTGAAAACCATATCAGCGAAATAGTCGTAGCCAGCGCGTATCGCAAAGGCCTGATGCTGCCGCTTTATAACAAGTTGTACGAATTGTTGACGAGAGGTTTTCCTATTAAAGATTATACCCAGGTTTATGAAGAATTAACGCAGCGCATTCCGGTGGAAAATGTAGATAAGGATTTCTACAGGTACTTTCCTTTTAGCCGTAATAACGCGAATAAATTCTACACGCTGGTATTTCGTTTTTTTGATGTACTGATCGCCTTTGTAGGAATGGCTGTAGGTTTGTTGCTTTTACCTCTGATCTTAATTGGAAATATGCTGGGGAACAGGGGGCAGCTCTTATACTCCCAGGACAGGATCGGAAAAAACGGCCATGTCTTCAAAATTCTGAAGTTAAGGACTATGCGGCATGATGCGGAACATAGCGGCCCCCAATACGCGCAAAAAAATGATTACCGCATTACTAAATTCGGAAAATTTTTGAGGAGGTCGAGATTAGATGAGATCCCGCAGTTCTATAATGTGCTGAAAGGGGATATGAGTATTATTGGCCCCAGGCCGGAACGTCCTGTTTTTGTTAAAGAATTGTCACAGATCATTCCTTTTTATGAAACCCGGCACGTGATAAAACCGGGACTTACCGGCTGGGCCCAGGTAATGGCGAATTATGGTACTTCCCATACCGATAGCCTGGAAAAACTACAGTACGATCTTTACTATATCAAACACCGTGGCATTTTTCTGGACCTGAATATCCTTCTGAAAACCTGCAGTACGGTTTTGTTTTTTAGAGGACAATAGTGTGAAGTTAGAAGTTAGAAGTGGGAAGTTAGAAGTTGAAATTTTGTGGAACGTGGTGAGTTGGATCTGCGGAAATCTGCGTGATCTGCGGGAGAATTAGTGAAGAGTGAGAAGGGAATAGTGGAAGTGGAGAGCGGAAAAATCGCCCGTCCTTTCACAAAGGATTGAGAATTGACTATTGCAATGGTTAATAAAAGTCAATTCAATATTTAAAATTCAGCATTTAAAATAATCTAAATTAAAGAGTGAATGAGTCAAAAAGAAAAAGTTCCTGAGTTACTTTTGACAGTCTACAGTCTACAGTCTACAGTCTACAGTCTACTATCTAAAGCCTACCACCTACCGTCTAAAGTCTCTTTACCTTAGCGTTTTCTCCTGTACTTAACCATAGCGAAAAGAAAGATAAACAAAGCAAGAAATTGCGCGATCCTGGCGATATAGTTTCCATACTTCACGTAGAATGTTTGCTCATCATTTATAATAACATCATTTTTAAGGCTTCCTCTTTTTTCATAACCCAGGCTTTTTTCAATATCCCCCAGGGGATTAATAAAAGCGGAAATACCGGTATTGGCGCTCCTAACCACCGCTTTCCTGTTTTCTATAGCTCTTAGCTTAGAATAACTGAGGTGTTGTTTATGGCCCTGGGTATCGCCCCACCAGGCGTCGTTGGTAATAATAGTAAGAAACTGGGCTCCGTTGCGCACATATCCCGTTACATATTCCCCGTAAACCGATTCGTAGCAAATAATAGGGGCAGTAAGCTCGCCATTATCCAGCTGAAAAACTTCCCGGTCTGGCTGCGTGGTTTTCATGGCTACCGTTCCGCCAAGGTCTATCATAATATCTCCCAGGATTGGGCGTAGCACACTTTGATAAGGAAAATTCTCCACACCCACCACAAGTTTGGATTTATGATAAAGCTGCGCTTGTTTAAAGTTGCTTATCAAAAATGCCGAATTATAATCATCATACCAGTCGTTTATGCCAATCTGGTTGCTTTGTGGTTTTACCAGCGCAGGATCGCTAAAGCGCTGAAAGAAAGAAATTCCGCCAAGAAAGCTCAGATTTTCATGTTTTCTTACCAGTTGCCTGCCAAAAAAGGCGGCTTCAGAATTTTCAAATTCTGATAAAACAGTACCGTCAGCAAAAACAGTTTCCGGGGCAACAACAAGCGCGGTGGAATCTGTTACTTTTTCCTTGCTTAAATCTGTCAATAGTTCTCCAATGCGGGTATCGGTGGTGTTATATTTTTCAGTATAAGGATTGATATTGGGCTGTAAAATGACCGCTTCCATGGTTGCGGCGGGCATTTTATAATTGTTCCTTATCAGGTAAGAAAGAGCTATGGGAATTGCTATTATCAGCCCCAGTTTTATAATTCCGCGGTAAATAATGGCTTTATCTTTAAATTCCCTGAAAAGGAGCAGGGCTTTATAAACAGCAATATTGGCCAGCCAGATCCAGAGGGTTCCGCCAAAAGTGCCGGTATATTCATACCATTGGATAAGGTTGTGATATCCAGAGAACCCGTTGCCCAGGTTTAGCCAGGGCCAGGAAAAATCCCAGTTAAGGTGTAGCTGTTCAAAAACCATCCAGAAACTGACCAGGAAGGTGGCAGCTGCTGAAAAACCTGTACGCTTGGCAACAATGTGATAAATAAGAAAAGCAATGCTCATCAACAGGGAATTGGCAAGAATGGCAAAAACGCCGCCAAAGGGAGTGGAAAACCAGATCCAGTACGTGGTGATAAGGTTCCAGATGAAAAACGTTAGGTAAGCCGTCCCGAATACTTTCAGCTTAATTGATTTTTTTGAAAAATTCCTGATTTGAAATTCTGCGAAAAGCAGCGGTACAAAGGCAATAAAGAGTAAAAAAGGAAAACCGTAGGTTGGCCAACCCATGGCAAGAAGTAGTCCACTTAAAACCGTGAGAGCAAGTTGTTTCATTTATATTTTTTTCGAATAAATAAAGGAAAATCAGTCGGAAATTGAATTGCGACACCTCAAAAATAGGAAACTGAGCTTCATTATGCTGAAATTGAAAAGTTAAAATAGTGAAATGTGGTGAGAAGTGAATAGTGAAAATTCCAGGTTTCAAACCTCGTACTTCTAACTTCGTACTTTAAAACTTATATTTATTATTACATTAGTATCTTCATACAACAAAAAACATGGTGCTAAAAAAACATATCCCCAACCTGATTACTCTTTTAAACCTGCTAAGCGGAACCATTGCCGTACTGTTTGCTGTACAGGGACACCTGATTATGGCAGCCGTTTTTGTGGCGCTTGGGATATTTTTTGACTTTTTTGACGGGCTTGCCGCAAGGGCGCTGGATGTAAAAAGCGAAGTTGGGCTGCAGCTGGATTCCCTGGCAGATGCCGTAACCAGCGGGGTAGTGCCGGGAATTGTGATGTACCAGATGCTGAATAAAGCCTTACCCGGCGGTGGACAGGAAATTTCTACGGAATGGGCTGCAGATACTTCTTTCCTGGAATGGGACTTTAATACCACCGCTCTTGTTGGTTTATTGATCACGCTGGCTTCTGCCTACAGGCTGGCGAAATTTAATGTAGATGAAAGGCAGACAGACTCTTTCATAGGTCTTCCTACGCCTGCTAACGCCCTTCTTATCCTAAGTTTACCTTTAATCCTAACTTATCAGCCGGGAGAAATTGTTTCTTCCCTTATTTTGAATGAATGGTTTCTTATTGGCCTAACGCTGGTAAGTTGTTATTTCCTCAATGCTGAAATAAAATTGTTCGCCCTTAAGTTCTCCGACTGGTCCTTTCAGCATAACAAACTCAGGTATTTATTTATCCTGTTGTGCCTTCTACTGGTAATCTTTCTGCAGTTTGCAGCTATCCCGGTAATTATTGTAAGTTATGTCCTGCTCTCGCTTATTTTTGGAGATCAGAAGAAACCGGCCTGATTATTCGAAGATTTTCTTTTTCCTAAGTTCGAAATTTTTGCCTAAATAAACTTTACGAACCATCTCATCTTCAGCCAGTTCTTCAGGCTGCCCGTGTTTAAGGATAGAACCTTCAAACATAAGGTAGGTACGGTCTGTTATGGCAAGGGTTTCCTGCACGTTATGGTCGGTAATAAGAATGCCGATATTCTTGTTTTTCAACTGCGCGACAATACGTTGAATATCTTCTACGGCCACGGGGTCTACTCCCGCAAAAGGTTCATCTAAAAGAATAAATTTGGGATCGGTGGCCAGGGCCCGGGCGATTTCGGTTCTACGGCGTTCCCCACCGCTTAAAAGGTCTCCCCGGTTTTTACGGATATGGTTTAAGCCGAATTCTTCAATTAAAGATTCCATTTTAAGATGGCGTTCTTTCTTTGATAACGAAGTAAGTTCCAGCACGCTCATAATGTTATCTTCAATACTCAGTTTCCTGAAAACCGAAGCTTCCTGGGCAAGGTAGCCTATACCGTTTTGCGCCCGCTTATACATGGGGAATTTGGTAATGTTCACCTTGTCCAGGATAATATTTCCACTATTGGGCTTTATAAGCCCCACGATCATATAAAAAGAAGTGGTTTTTCCCGCGCCGTTAGGGCCCAGCAATCCTACGATTTCTCCCTGGTTTACCTCAAGGGAAATTCCCTTTACAACAGATCTTCCTTTGTAAGTTTTAATAAGTTTATCGGCGCGTAATTTCATATTTTTAATATTTGTTGGGTCGCCTGGTTCTAATCAAAAATTTATCCAAAATTATTCTGCCACCTTCTAATTATAAGAATTTACCGGTTATAGCCATAACTTAAGGTTTGCAATTTCCCGAAACCACCCCTCCGGCCTTCGGCCACCTCCCTTAAAGAAGTGGAGGAGCTTTTTTAAGCGCGTTTCTTATGCTTTAAGTTATTAAGTTTATGCTTTTTTAGCAGTCTTCAGCTATTTAAACCATAGATTACGAATTCCATCACCCATCGCTATTTACAGATAACAGACAACAGACAACTGGTAACCTATTTTAACTTCTCACTCTTTTCAACCTCAAAACTCAAGGCTACTCTTCCCTTTTTGCATCTTCCAGAGCTTCCCAGTATTCAAAAGCCCGGCGCAGGTGGGGAATAACAATGGTCCCGCCAATTAGGGTGCCAATACTAAGGGTTTCCATTACTTCTTCCCTGGTAATGTTTTCCTTATGGCTGGATTCCAGGTGGTATTTCACGCAGTCGTCACATCGCAAAACCAGCGAGGCTACAAGGCCCAGCAGCTCTTTTGTTCGCTTGTCCAGGGCACCTTCAGCGAAAGCATTGGTATCCAGGTTAAAAATCCTCTTTAGAACTTTATTGTTTTCACTCAGGATTTTATCATTCATTTGTTGGCGGTAGGAATTAAATTCCTCAACCTTATTGATCATAGCCTTTTTTATTTAAATTTTTCAATTCTCTTTTGTAGATTATATTGGAGATAACAATACTCACTTCATATAAAATCAAAACCGGGATAGCCACAATTATCTGGCTCACAATGTCTGGAGGGGTAATAACGGCTGAAACAATCAGCACCACAACCAGGGCATATTTTCGGTAAGTCTTCAGGAAATCTGGTGTAACCACTCCCACTTTGGTGAGGAAATAAATTACTATTGGAAGTTCAAATATCAGGCCGCTGGCAAGTACCGAAGCCCTCACGAGGCTAATATAACTGCTTAAATCGAACTGGTTAAGAACCATATCGCTCACCTGGTACTTTCCGAGGAAATTAATAGAAAGCGGAGTGATTACATAATATCCAAAAACAACGCCCAGGAAGAACAGGAGGGAAGTAATAAAAATAAATCCCTTTGCGTTTCTTCTCTCATTTTCATGCATGGCCGGCGCTACAAACTTCCAGAATTCATATATTATATATGGAAAGGCAACGATGAATCCTGCGGTTATGGAAGTCCATACGTGTGCTGAAAATTGTCCTCCCATGGTACGGCTTTGAATGGCAAATGGTAGTTTTTCCTGGCAAAACCCACTGTCGAAACCCAGGGCCTGAGACATTTGGCATAAGATTTTATAAGAAAAGAAACTTCCTTTACTAGGGCCAAACAGCAAAACATCGAATATAAAATCTTTGGCAAGAAAAGCCAGGCTGGCCGCAATTACTACAGAGAGTGTTGCGCGTATTAAATGCCACCTGAGATCTTCCAGGTGGTCTAAAAAAGACATTTCTTTTTCCTGTTCCGGTTGCGGAGCTTTGATTTTTTTCATCTATAAAATTCCTTCGCGAATTAAATTATGAAGATGCACCACGCCGGCGTATTTCCCGCCTATTTCATCATCTATGGCCAGCAGCTGGGTTATTTTATTATCTTCTATTAGTTCCAGGGCATCTACGGCGAGGGCGTCCTGGCTTATGAGCCGCGGATTTTTGCTCATGATGTCCCTCGCGGTCAGGCCTTTAAATTCTTTGTTGTCCTTCAGCATTCTCCTAATATCCCCATCGGTAATCACCCCAATAATTTCATCATTTTCGATCACGGCGGTAACCCCAAGCATTTTTTCAGAAATTTCAATAATCACTTCCGATACGCTGCTTTCGGGTTTCACCAAGGGCTTTTCATTTTGGGAAGTGATATCGCGCACCCGCAGGTAAAGTTTTTTCCCAAGGGAGCCGCCGGGATGGTATTTGGCGAAATCTTTCCTGGAAAATTTTTTCAGCTTTAAGAGGCAAACGGCTATGGCATCACCAATTACCAGCTGCGCGGTAGTGCTTGTGGTAGGGGCAAGGTTGTTGGGGCAGGCCTCCTTTTCTACGTAAGAATTCAGCACAAAATCGGCTTCTTTTCCGAGGAAAGAACCTTTATCTCCGGTGATTGCCAGCAATGGATTGTTAAAATTCTTGATTAACGGGATTAAAACTTTTATTTCAGGGCTATTCCCGCTCTTTGAAATACACAATACCAGGTCGTCTTTTTGAATGGTACCAAGGTCGCCATGAATGGCATCTGCGGCGTGCATAAAGATGGCGGGGGTGCCTGTAGAATTTAAAGTGGCCACTATTTTTGTAGCGATAACGGCACTTTTGCCAACACCTGTTACTATAAGCCTGCCCTTAGACCGGTAAATTTTTTCCACGGCGCTAACAAATTCATCATCAAGGAGATTCTCAAGATTTGCAATTGCTTTAGCTTCGGTAGAAATGGTTTCTTTTGCGGCTGTAAGAATTTTTTCCTGAAGTTTCAAATTTGATGAATTAGGGATTGTAAGTACTAAAGAAATATGTATATTTAGTATTGCAAATGTATATAAAATTGTAAGACAATTGAATGAGTTTGACGGAAATTGATTTACACCAACAACTGAAGAAATACTTTGGATTTAGCCAGTTCAAAGGGCTTCAGGAAGAGGTGATTACCAGTGTTGTGAAAGGTAACAACACGTTTGTGGTAATGCCAACCGGAGGAGGAAAGTCCCTATGCTACCAACTCCCGGCTTTAATTGCCGACGGGACAGCAATTGTGGTTTCGCCCCTTATTGCCCTAATGAAGAACCAGGTAGATGCCATTCGCGGCATCTCCTCAGAACACGGGGTGGCCCATGTTCTTAACTCCTCGCTGAACAAGACCGAAGTACGGCAGGTGAAGGAAGATATCAGCAATGGAATAACCAAGCTTTTATATGTAGCCCCCGAGTCGTTGACCAAAGAAGATTATGTGGATTTTCTAAAGACACAAAAGATCTCTTTTCTCGCTATAGATGAAGCGCATTGTATTAGTGAATGGGGGCACGATTTCAGGCCTGAATATCGGAATTTAAGGAATATCATTGGCCGCATTGGGGACAATATCCCTATTGTGGCACTTACGGCAACTGCTACTCCCAAGGTACAGGAGGATATTCTGAAAAACCTTGGTATTACCGATGCCACTACTTTTAAGGCAAGTTTTAACCGGCCTAACCTCTATTACGAAGTACGGCCAAAAACTAAAAACGTAGATGCCGATATCATAAGGTTTGTAAAGCAAAACGAAGGCAAGTCTGGTATAATTTATTGCCTTAGCCGTAAAAAAGTAGAGGAACTGGCGCAAACCCTTCAGGTAAACGGGATAAGTGCCGTTCCATATCATGCGGGACTGGAAGCCAAAACCCGGTCCAGGCACCAGGATATGTTCCTTATGGAAGATATAGATGTGGTAGTTGCCACAATCGCCTTCGGGATGGGAATAGATAAGCCCGATGTGCGTTTTGTGATCCATCACGATATTCCAAAAAGCATAGAAAGTTATTACCAGGAAACCGGAAGGGCCGGGAGGGATGGTGGCGAAGGCCACTGCCTTGCGTTTTATTCCTATAAAGACATAGAGAAGCTTGAAAAATTTATGAGCGGCAAACCCGTGGCCGAACAGGAAATTGGCCATGCGCTGCTCCAGGAAATAGTGGCTTATGCAGAAACATCGGTTTCCAGGAGGAAATTCATTCTTCATTATTTTGGGGAAGATTTTGACCAGGAGACGGGAGAAGGCGCTTCCATGGACGATAATGTGAGGCATCCCAAAAAGAAAACGGAAGCGCGGGAAGAAGTGGAGCTCTTGCTGAAAACGGTTAAGGAAACCAGGGAATTGTACAAGGCCAAAGACTTGGTACGCACGCTGGTTGGCAAATCCAATGCCATTATCGCTTCACATAAAACCGATGAAAACCCGCTTTTTGGAAAAGGGAATTATAAGGATTCAAAATATTGGATGGCACTCATCCGGCAGGTTCTGGTTTCCGGAATGCTGAAAAAGGATATCGAGACTTACGGGGTGATAAAGATCACCGCCAAGGGAGAAGAATTTTTGCAACAGCCGGAATCTTTTATGATGACTGAAGATCATATTTTTGATGTGACTACAGAAGGGGTTTCTTCAGCTTCAAAAAAAGCGGGCGGAGCAGTAGACCAGCAGCTGGTAAATATGCTGAAGGATTTGCGGAAAAAGGTGGCAAAAAAACTTGGTTTGCCGCCATTTGTCATTTTCCAGGATCCTTCACTTGAAGATATGGCATTAAAATATCCCATAAGTATAGAAGAGCTGGGGAATATTTTTGGTGTAGGAGAAGGCAAGGCTAAAAAATACGGAAAGGATTTCGTAGAGCTTATCGCCAGGTATGTTGAAGATAACGACATTATTCGCCCAGATGACCTGGTGGTGAAATCTACCGGTGCAAATTCGGCCTTAAAGCTTTATATCATTCAGAATGTAGACCGAAAATTGCCTCTGGACGATATCGCTTCAGCCAAAGGAATGGAAATGAATGAATTTATAAAGGAAATGGAGGCCATTGTGTATAGCGGAACAAAGCTTAACATCGATTATTACCTTCAGGATATTTTAGATGAAGACCAGCAGGAAGAGATACATGAATATTTTCTTGAGGCGGAAACCGATAAAATTGATGACGCGATAGAAGAATTTGACGGGGATTACGATGATGAGGAATTGCGGCTTTATCGTATAAAATTTATTAGTGAAGTGGCGAATTAAGTAAGAAGTGAATCCTTTATGATTACACATACGCTTGTTTTATTTTGAATGCTGAATTATGGATTCTTATTGGTTTCAATTTGGAGTGCACAAACTACCCAGCCAGAAAACTCACAACCCACAACTCATAACATTAGATTTTTCTGTTTAGCTGGATATCATTGTCCATTCTCCATTTAAGAATATAACTGACAACTAAAAACTATAATATAATTCGACTTTTCGCTTTTTCTCCCGCAGATAACGTAGATTATGGCAGGGGTATTTTGAAGTTTTGGACGAATAAACTACCCAAACAGAAAATAAATCAGACAACCGACAACGGACAACTCATAACATTGTGCTTCCGGTTAGCCAGATTTTCCATTTTCCATTCTCCATTTTCAATTGGCTATTTTTAAGAATCAGCAATTGGATAATCTTCAACCTATATTATAATTTTCAATTTTTTCTCCCGCAGATAACGCAGATTATGGCAGGGGGTATTTTGAAGTTTTGGACGAATAAACTACCCAAACAGAAAATAAAATCAGACAACCGACAACGGACAACTCATAACATTGTACTTCCGTTTAGCCAGATTTTCCATTTTCCATTTTCAATTGGCCATTTTTAAGAATCAGCAATTGGATAATCGCCAACTTATATTATAATTTTCAATTTTTTCTCCCGCAGATAACGCAGATTACCGCAGAGGATATTGTGAAATTTTGGACCAATAAACTACCCAAACAGAAAATAAAATCAGCCAACCGACAACGGATAACTCATAACATTGTACTTCCGGTTAGCCAGATTTTCCATTTTCCATTCTCCATTTTCAATTGGCCATTTTTAAGATTCAGCAATTGGATAATCGCCAACTTATATTATAATTTTCAATTTTTTCTCCCGCAGATAACGCAGATAACGCAGATTACCGCAGAGGATATTGTGAAATTTTGGACCAATAAACTACCCAAACAGAAAATAAAATCAGACAACCGACAACGGACAACTCATAACATTGTACTTCCGGTTAGCCAGATTTTCCATTCTCCATTTTCCATTGGCCATTTTTTACTGCCACTAAAACCACCCCGGCCTTCGGCCACCTCTCCTTAAAAAGGATGGGAGCTTTTTTCAGCTGCTTTAAAGAATGATTAATTTTTTCAACCACAACCCTTACCCGATAAAGAAACCTTCTAACTTCCCACCTCTAACTTCATTTTATTAATTATCGGCCACCGTTGGCCTGAAGATCTGTAATACATTGGGCGTCCAGCATGGGAACGCCATTTTCATCCAGCATGTTGGCAATTCCATAGCCAAATTCTATAGAAGAACGCATAAGACAGCCGCGGGCAGTGCAATGTCCGTCATTCTCACTGTCGGCATGGTCACTTTGTGCTTCAGAACCAATGTCTACGAGGCCCAGCAGATGCCCGAATTCGTGGTTTAGTACCGCAGCTTCAACGGTTTTCCTGGACGGATTACCTGGTTTTGCCACAAATTCTTCTATTGTTTTAGTATAAATCACCATGGAGGTATTTCTAAAAGCCGAACCAAGAATTACTTTGCTGTCTTCATCATCTTCGTTACTGCCATCGGCATAATAAATAAAAACGGCAATTTCATCACCCGCATTGTAAGTGGTTCTTGTAGTCTTTTCGATATCTACAATTTCATCTATTTCAAAGGGCGCCAGGCCTGAAGACTCCACTGAGCGAAGGTTAATATTAATTCCATCGGGTTTAAATGTTCTTCTTTCCAGATAACTTTTAAAAATTTTAAGCGCATCAGGATTTGGCGCATAACCAGCTACATAAGCAATTTCAATATTAATAGAAGTGAATTTTTCATCGCTTAATAGATCGTGCGCAGAATCTCCCAGGCTCCTTAGATTTACACTTTTATCAATCCGGCTGCTTAGATCGTCATCGCCGGTAGTACAGGAAATAATAGTTGTAAATAGCGCAAAGATTAGCAGCAACCTGTTTAGCTGAATTTTCTTCGGAAGGTTTTTGGAGACTTTATAATACATTGAGCTTTAAAATCGGGATCTGGGTACCGCTTGTGCGGCATAAAAATCCAAAAATATAAAATTACTTCTTCTTTGGCTGAAGTCTTGCCAGATAATCGTAATGCCTGCCTTTTTTTAGAAGTTCACAATTAAAATTGTTATAATCGGCTATGTGTTTCAGCGATTCAAAATCTATATAAAGCCAGTCAAAACTTTCTGACTGTTCTCCCTTATAGCTTAGCTGAAACCGGATTTCCCCAATGTATTTATCATCCGGATCGTCGTCTTCATCCTGCAAATAACTCAGGTCTGAAGAGTCTATTAGCAGCTGCCCACCAGGTAGCAGCAGATTTTCGACATGTCTGAAAAATGAATTCAAATTCTTCAGGTTTCCTATTATGCCGGTGCCGTTCATCAGCATCAGGATAGTATCAAATTTTTCGTTTTTTAGCTCAAAGAAATCGAGGTGGCGAGCATCTTTTAATCCTCTTTCCGAAGCAATTTTAATGGCGCCCCCGGAAGTATCTATGGCCGTGACCTTTAATTTTTTCTTATTCTGAAGATATAAGGCATGGCTGCCTGCCCCGCAGCCAACATCGAGCACGCTCCCGCGGCAGGTTTTTAAAGCGGTTTTTTCTATGGGAGGCATATCGCCAAATTCCCTGAACAGGTAGAAAACCGGAATAATATCATCGTCAAAATCTGGGGAATGTACAATAATATCACTTTCATCCTTATGATAATAATAGGCTGAAATAGCCATTCCAAATATGTCCTTCTTAGTCTTATTCATATCTTTGCCAAATGCAGGAAACCTTAGAAAATCTTCCCGACCGCGCCAAAGATAAGCATAAGGAGAATAAAAAGTTTTTTTCAAAATTGAGAAAAAAGCCTCCCAAAGATCTGGACCGGCAAATGCAGGAGCTGCATGAGGAAGAATTTGCCAAAACAAATTGCCTTGATTGTGCGAATTGCTGTAAAACAACCGGCCCTCTTTTTACTAATAAGGATATTGAGCGTATTAGTAAGCATTTAAAACTAAAGCCACAGCAGTTTATTGAGCAGTATTTGCGGATAGATGAAGATAAAGATTATGTTTTGCAGGAGGTGCCATGTGCTTTTTTAGCCCCCGATAATTATTGTCTTATTTATGATGTTCGCCCCAAAGCCTGCAGGGAATATCCGCATACCGACAGGAAAGACTTTCATAAAATTTCTAATCTCACCATTAAAAATACCGCAATTTGTCCTGCCGCTTATAATATCGTGGAAAAAATGAAGGCGAGGCTGAAATAATTTTTAAAAAATTTTTAGCAGAGTTAAAAGAGAAAACTTATTTTGTGAAATATTTAAGAATTTATGAGAAAAATTACTCTTTTTATTTTAGTCCTTTTTAGTTTCAACTCCTATGCTGCCAATTGGCTTACCTCTTTAGATGAGGCCCAGGAACTCGCGTTAGGAACAAACAAATTAATTATTGTCGATTTTTGGGCAACGTGGTGCGGCCCGTGTAAGAAAATGGATTCGGAATCGTGGAGCGATCCGGAGATAGAGACATTAATGCAAAACTTTGTTCCTGTAAAAATTGATATTGATCATGAAAGGGCACTTGCCGGTAGTTATAATATAAGGGCAATTCCGGATGTTTTTATTCTGAATGGAAATGGGGACGTGATTGTTCACCACAAGGGGTATATGTCTAAATCACAATTAGCGGAGTTTTTAACGGAATATTCCCTGCAGACTTCTTTTTTACAAATGGAATCTATAGCCTATTTTAAAAATCCCAAATATCACACCGCCCTTAGGCTTGCCAAAAAGTATCAGGATTTTAGCCTTTACCTGGAAGAAGAGGTGCAAAGCAATATGCTGCGGTTATCTGAAGAATACCTGCGGGCGGCAAAAAGTTTATTAGACAAAGACCAGGCAAATTATGAGTGGGTGAACCAGCAGATTGAGTTGCTGGAAATGATCCCATTCCTGTACACCGGAAACTATGATAAAGTAGCAAGAAAACTTGATAGGAATTTTGAGCAGGAAGAAATCCGGGATAACAATCTGGACCTTTATTATTATCTCAATTACTGTTGTTCGAAAGGACTGGATTCTGAAGAAAAAGCCGAATGGAGGGAAGGTTTAAGCTCGTATGATACTACTCAGGAATTCTCAAAGAAGGCTAAGATTTTATTCGGGGAAATATAAAGCGCTAGGTCTTTTCCCCTTGAAGTAGGGAGCCTGCCGGAAATATTCCTTTTATGGAAGAAATATTAAAATCTATAATTTACCTGTAAATCGAATATTTCTTTCTGGTCTTCTGAAAATCTTCCAACCCTGGCTTCCAGCTTTTTCTTATTTCTTCAGCTGAAAGTCCGCTCTCTATTTGCTGCTGAAGTTTTTTTGTACCTGCCAGTTTTGTAAAAAATGAGTTGAAAAATTGCCCTTTATCTGAAGTATTTTGATAAGCTTTAATCAGCCATTCCAGGTTGATTTTTTCAGGGACATTAATTTGGCTAAGATCTTCTCCATAACATATCTTTCCAAGGTGCTTTGGGGATTTTGCCCCTGGCATTGACTGTGGCGTATAGGAAAAGTCATAGATACTTTTATCCAAAAAAGGAGAGGCGTACACCTGGAACTGTTTTGATGTTCCGCGGCCCGCATTAACATTGGTACCTTCAAAAAAGCATAAACTTGGATACAGCTGTATGGCCTGGTCATTTGGTAAATTAGGAGAAGGTTTCACCGGTAGGCTGTAGGCTTTGGAATGATCGTAATTTTTCATCTCAATAATAGTAAGATCGGCTTTTTTGGAATCTTTAAGCCAGCCCTCCCCATTGATCATTTTCGCATATTCTCCCATAGTCATTCCATGAACTACAGGAATAGGGTGCATTCCCACAAAACTCTGATATTCATTTTCAAGAACCGGCCCGTCTATATAATTCCCGTTGGGGTTTGGCCGGTCCAGCACGAGAAGTTGAAGCTTGTTTTCGGCCGCGGCCTCCATAATATAATGCAGCGAAGAGATATAGGTATAAAATCTGGTGCCAACATCCTGAAGGTCAAATATCAAAACGTCAATTCCTTTTAACTGTTCTGCGGAAGGTTTTTTGTTGTTTCCATAAAGGGAAACTACCGGAAGGCCGGTTTTGGGATCTTTCCCATCCTGCACTGCTTCCCCGGCATCGGCGTCTCCCCGGAAACCATGTTCAGGCGCAAAAACTTTTTTTACATTCACTCCCAGGCTTGTCAGGGAATCCACCAGGTGGGTATAGGTGCCGTTTTTATTTTTAATAAGTGAACTCTGATTTCCCACAATTCCTACACTTTTTTTCTTTAGTAAAGGCAGGTATTCTTCAGTTCTGTTGGCTCCCACAACTATGTCTTCGGAAGTCTGAACATCCTCCTGTGTGTTTTCTGCATTAAAAGCTTCAGCCTTTTTTGGCTTATTGTTTGTGTTTCCGCAGGAAAGGAAGCTTATAAGAACGAATAAAAATGTACTTTTGAATAACCTCTTAATCATAGTTCTGGTTTGAATTTCGAGTTTTTCGTCGTAAAACGACTTATTAGCACCAAAAAGTATAAAAGTAGCATTTCCGCTCCTATAATGAAAATAGCAGTGGTGGCTATTGCCATTGGTGTAATTATGATGCTGGTTTCTTTCGCCACAGGACTTGGGCTTCAGCAGAAAATACGGGATAAAATTGCCGCTTTTAACGGCCACATTATTATTTCAAACTACGATAATAACAGCTCCCAGATCACCTTTGAGCCGGTTTCCCGAAACCAGGATTTTTACCCCGACTTTCCAGAGGTGGAAGGGATTGAACATATCCAGGCCGTGGCTACAAAATTTGGGGTAATAAGAACGGCTACAGATTTTGAAGGCGTGATTGTAAAAGGCGTGGGGGAAGACTATAACTGGAATTATTTTAAGGATTTTCTGGTTGAAGGGGAGCTTCCTGATGTCCAGAATAATTTGAATGATGAGGTGTTAATTTCTGATTATCTTGCTAACCGGCTTCAGCTAAAAGTGGGGGATAAGGCCCCGACTTATTTTTTAAGGGAAGATAATGAGCGGCCGTTACTTCGCGCTTTTGTGATTACAGGGATTTACGATTCCGGGTTTCAGGAATTCGATGAGCTCTATATGATTGCTGATATCAGGCATATCCAGCGCCTCAATAAATGGGAAGATGATGAAGTGGGCAATTTTGAAGTTTTTATAGATGATTTTGATGAGATTGACTCCAAAGGAAACCAGGTTTATGAAAATACCGGCTCTTTCCTGGATACCCAAACGATCACCCAAAAGTATTACGCGATCTTTGAATGGCTTTCCTTATTTGATTTTAATATCGCCCTGATTATTGGAATTATGATCCTGGTAGCGGGGATTAATATGATTACCGCATTACTGGTGCTTATCCTGGAAAGAACGCAAATGATTGGGGTACTGAAAGCCCTTGGGAGTACCGACTGGGCCATCAGGAAAATATTTTTATGTAATGCGGGATATCTCATATTGCGCGGGCTCTTCTGGGGAAATTTAATAGGAATAGGATTATTATTGCTTCAGAAGTATCTGAAATTATTTCCGTTGGATCCCCGTACTTATTATGTTACCGAAGTGCCGGTGTATTTAAACTGGGACTATATTTTTGCAGTGAATATTGGAACGATGCTCTTGTGTATGCTGATGCTGCTTATACCATCAATTATCATTTCCAAAATATCTCCCGTAAAAGCCATGAAGTTCGAATAAATGAAGTAAGAAGTTTAGAGGTGCGAAGTTGGCAGTGAAGAATCAAAATGTTATCATATTTCCGTTCCTGGTACAGGTTGGCCACTAAAAGTGCAAATCTGTTTTTTCTCACAAGCAACAAATAATAGACAACAGGCGCCCCCCCCCCTGGTGGCAAAATCTTTGTTTATCTGCTATTCTGCGGGATAAAATTTTACCTTTGCAATCTTAAATAGAAAGAATGGAATACGCAGAAAATATATTGGGTACAATCGGCAATACGCCGCTGGTGAAAATGAATAAGATTACAAAGGAAATTGACGCGCTTGTACTCGCAAAATATGAAACTTTTAATCCCGGAAATTCGGTTAAGGACCGTATGGCCTTAAAAATGGTGGAGGAGGCCGAAGCGAAAGGCCTGCTGAAGCCGGGAGGAACAATAATAGAAGGAACTTCCGGGAATACCGGGATGGGCCTTGCTCTTGCAGCTATTGTGAAGGGCTATAAGATGATTTGCGTGCTTAGCGATAAACAAAGCAAAGAGAAAATTGACATTTTGAAGGCTGTGGGAAGTGAGATTGTGGTGTGCCCAACAGATGTGCCGCCGGATGATCCAAAATCTTATTATTCGGTTTCCCGCCGTTTAGCTGAAGAAACTCCCAACAGCTGGTACGTAAACCAGTATGATAATCTGGCAAATACCAGGGCACATTATGAAAGTACAGGCCCGGAGATCTGGAGGCAAACCGATGGAAAAGTCAAGCATTTTGTGGTAGGCGTGGGAACCGGCGGAACCATATCTGGAGTTGGAAAATATCTTAAAGAACAAAACCCTGATATTAAAGTTTGGGGAATCGATACTTATGGTTCGGTTTTTAAAAAGTATCATGAAACCGGGGTTTTTGACGAGAAGGAAATCTATCCTTATGTTACCGAGGGTATAGGGGAAGATATTCTTCCTAAAAATGTTGATTTCAGCGTGATTGATGGTTTTACCAAAGTTACCGATAAAGATGCCGCGGTTTACACCCAGAAACTAGCCAAAGAGGAAGGCTTCTTCCTGGGGAACAGTGCAGGGGCAGCAGCAAAAGGATTGCTTCAGCTAAAAGAGCATTTTACAAAAGATGATGTGGTGGTGGTGCTTTTTCATGATCATGGTAGCCGTTATGTTGGCAAGATGTACAATGATGAGTGGATGAAGGAAAAAGGTTTTCTGGAAGATGGCCCTGTGGAAGATGAGATTTCTTGATTTTAAGAGCTGCTTTTTTGGGCGGCTTTTTTGTTGCTAAGATTTACATGCTGCATAAGAAAAAATAAAACGGCACCACTAAAGTACATGATAACATCTAAAAAGTCTGCTGTATATCTGGACATAATTTCGGGGAGTAGAAGTTCAAAATACAGGCTGTAAAAGACGGTTAGGGAAAGTATGGGGAGAATCTTCAGGTTAAGCTGCTTATCCTGCTTTAACCATTGCACGGTTTTAAGGCAAATGCCAAGCACAACAGGCATGCAAAGAAAATCTTTTAGATAATGCCGTATACACCGGGGAAAACCAAAGCTGAAAATATTCAATTCTATAATTAGAAATAAGCCGGTGCAAACAAAAAAGAAAAACCACACAAGCCTCATACTGCTACTAATGAAACTATAAAAGCCAGGATGCCACCAAGCACCATTACCGCAATCCAAATGGTATAGCCGGTTTTTGCAAAAGCCCTTATGATAGGATTTTGATGCTCCCTTAGCGATTTTTTGTTTTTTTTATTTGCCTGTGTCTTTTTTTCGGAAACTGGTGGAGACACATTGGGATTGTCCGGAGCTTTCCGGTTTGGATTATTTGGATTTTGGGAGTCAGGCATAGCTCATTCTTCTTTGTATCTTAGAAAATACAAAAAATGCCTTCTACTTTTCAAAGGCTTTTCAATTTTACAACAGCTTTAACTTTTTCTCCAATAAAAACCATTTGTAAATTCTGTAGCTATCCGTTTCATTAAAATTTTCTAATTTGTAGCGAAAATCGAGTAAATGAAAAAAGTATACTTCCTGATAATTGCAGTATTTTGTATGGCCTGCAGTTCTACTTCAGAAACCAATACCCCTCCGGTGCCCTCAGAAAATTACAACATTAGCTATCTTGCCCTTGGCGATTCCTACACCATAGGTGAAAGTGTAGAGGCAGATGACCGCTGGCCGGTACAATTAGCCGTGTCATTAAGGGACAGGGGAATTAAAATTGCGCCACCAAAAATAATAGCTAAAACCGGGTGGACCACAGAGGATTTGTTGGATGGGATAGAGGAAGAACTTAATGTTCAGCGGGATTTTGACCTTGTTTCCATCTTAATTGGAGTCAACAATCAATACCAGCAGCGGTCTATAGATGAATATGAAACCCAGTTGCGGGAAGTTTTCAGGAAGGCCATCAACCATTGTAAAACCATGGAAAAAGGTGTGTTTGCTGTAAGTATTCCAGATTATGGAGCAACTCCGTTCGGGCAGGCCAATGCTGAAGTTATAACGGAAGAAATCAATGAATTCAATGCTGTATTTCGGGAAGTGGCCGAAGATTTTAATGTGCCTTTCTATAATATAACTCCTATTTCACGGCGTGCTGAAGATAATCCGGAGTTGGTGGCAGAAGATGGACTTCACCCGAGCGGTTTGATGTACCAGTACTGGGTAGATGAAATTGTTGATGAGGTAGCGCAAATTCTTCAGGATTAATTTTAGTCCGCTGATTTTCAAATTGATATTTTGCCTACTTTTAGTAGATGCAGGAAGATTTTCTACATTATATCTGGAAGTTCCAAAAATATGATTTTGCCAGGGCGGCCACTACCGCGGGGGAATCGGTTTTAATTCAGGATACCGGTATTCACAACGAGCTCTCCGGCCCCGATTTTTTTAATTCAAGGCTCAAGATAGGGGAACAACTTTGGGCAGGAAATGTGGAAATCCACCTGAAGTCTTCAGACTGGTACCTCCATAGGCATGAGTCTGACGAAAGCTATGATAATGTGATCCTGCATGTGGTTTGGGAGCACGATGTGGAAATATACCGTGCCGATAATTCCCCAATTCCCACCCTGGAATTAAAAAACAAAGTTCCTTTAGAGGTTGTTGAGAAGTATGAACTGCTGCTTTCCAAAAAGGCCAGGTGGATAAACTGTGAAGATTCTTTTGGCAAATTTGAAAGATTTGAAACAGCACATTGGCTGGAGCGGTTATATTTTGAGCGACTCGAAGCGAAGTCGGCACTTGTTTCCCGGCTGCTTCAAAAAACTGAAAACGATTGGGAAGCTGTACTTTTTCAGCTTTTAGCAAAGGCATTTGGCCTCAACATTAACGGGGAAAGTTTTTTAAGTATAGCGCAGAGCTTTGATTTTAAGATCTTCCGCAGAAACCAGGGAGAGATACTGAAGCTGGAGGCTGTTTTAATGGGGCAGGCGGGATTTCTGGAAAAGGAATGTGAAGATATTTATTTTCAGAAGCTAAAAGAGGAATATCAATACCTTCAGCATAAATATAAGATGTCCAATGCTGAGGTTATTAAACCCAAATTTTTCCGCCTGCGGCCGGATAATTTCCCGATGATCCGCCTGGCGCAACTGGCTAAAGTGTACGCAGGCACAGCCTTTCTTTTGGACAGGATAATGGGCGCTGAAAGTATAGAGGATTTCTACGGGATTTTTCAGGTAGAGTTGAATGCTTACTGGAGTTGCCATTATAATTTCGGCAAAGAGCATAAGCCAAAGAAAAAGCGAACCACCTGGGCATTTATTGATCTTATTCTTATAAATACCATAATTCCTTTTCAATTTGCTTACTTTAAACATTTAGGAAAACCCGTGGAAACCATTTTGGAGCTGGCTGAAAAAGTTCCTGCTGAAAATAATACCATTGTCGCGAAATTTAACCTGTTAAAGCCTGCTGTGGCTTTAAGTTCTATGGAGTCCCAGGCGCTTCTTCAGCTAAAGAAAAACTACTGCGATTTGAATAAATGCCTGCAATGTGAGCTGGGATTGAAGCTTTTGCAGCAAAAGACGCTGCAGTCTCCTTAGAAGGTTCACTTTTTAAACATTTGCAGGAAACTTAAAATTATTACCGGTTCTTATTTCTAAGCTTGTTCCCGTCTTATCATTTTTTCCTAATTTTGAAATATGCATAGTTTTATCTACGATATTCGCTATTTCTTTGAACGCCACGGCTTCTATGTATCCTCGAGGTTGGCAGACAAGCTAGGGATGCGGGCAAAAAGCGTGCGCCTATTCTTTATTTACGCATCGTTTTTTACCATGGGAGCAGGTTTTATTATATACCTTACGCTGGCATTCTGGTTAAAACTGAAGGATTTGGTGTACACAAAAAGGACATCAGTTTTTGACCTTTAGGAATTTATTATTACAATTTCCGTAATAAGGGGGGTAAAACTAAGGGGTGGCTTCAGAATTATTAACAAATCATTTGGAATTTAACTCCCAAAAATTTGAAATAGGCTAATTTTTTAGCATCTTGCTGCGCTGAAAATTAATCTAATCTAAAATACCCCGCGAAACATATGAGAAAGTATTTGCTTTCATTTATTTTCCTATTTTCTGTACTATCTGGCTTTGCTCAGGATATGACTGTAGATGCTGAAGTAGGAAACCCTTCAAATGTTATTAATAATGGATTTATTGACCTGAATGTTACCGGAGGAACTCCTCCCTACACCTATAAATGGAGCAATCAGGAAACACCTTTAGAATCTAAAAGAGCTGAAGGCCTCGTAGAGGGAATTCCTTACAGTGTGGTAATTACAGATAGCCAGGGAAATTCGAAAACAGTAAGTTACACAGTAGAAGCAGAAGCAATTACCGAACATTTTAATGGTACTTTTGTGCCTATTGTTGGGAGTATGACAGAAATTTTGTTCTGGGATCCTTTTGCTGCAATGGGGATTTATGATCCTGTGCAATATGCCGATCTAAAAAATGTTGCCACTCCGGGCTGGAGTGCCGATGTTGAAGACAGATTTGTGCTTCAGGAATGGTTAGTGGAAGAAGGCACTCACGTGCAGGAAGGACAGGCTATTGCTGTTGTAAATTCTGATAAAGGTGGCCCTGTGGAAGTAGAGGCTCCCGCTTCAGGTGAACTTAATTACCTGGTGGAAGAAGGCAATGTGATTTTTGACTATCAAAACGCTGAAGATGTTATCCAGACAGGAGCGCATTACCTGGCACAGATTGAGTATGATGAGCCGGTAATCCTTACACATCCTAATGGGACGCCTAAAACCAATTCTATTCCGTTTATCGTGGTTTGGCTGATCTTTGGTGCAGCCTTTTTTACTATTAAAATGGGCTTCATCAATATCAGAGGTTTTGGTCATGCGCTGGATTTGGCCAAAGGTAAGTATGACGATCCCGACGCGCCCGGTAGTATCACCCATTTTCAGGCTTTAACAACGGCTGTTTCGGCTACTGTTGGCCTTGGAAATATTGCCGGTGTGGCTGTGGCGATTTCCCTTGGTGGGGCAGGAGCTACATTTTGGATGATAATTGCCGGTTTACTGGGAATGTCCTCAAAATTTGTGGAATGTACCCTTGGGGTGAAATACCGCTTTATTAATTCTGAAGGAAGAATCTTTGGAGGTCCTATGAATTACCTTCGTTACGGACTGGAAAAACGAAACATGAGGGGCCTTGGTAAATTCCTTGCCGGATTTTTCGCCATATTAGGTATTGGCGCTTCTTTTGGAGGTGGTAATATGTTCCAGGCTAACCAGTCTTTTGAAATCCTTCAGGGGCAATTCCCTATGTTAACGGGGAACGGCTTTTGGTTCGGGCTGGTGGTTGCTATTCTTGTTGGAGTGGTAATTATTGGTGGGATTAAAAGTATTGCCAACGTAACAGGAAAAATTGTTCCTTTTATGGCCGGGGTTTACGTAATTGGGGCATTGATCGTAATCGGAATCAACATTGAAAATATTGGCCCTGCTTTTTCTGCAATCTGGGATGGCGCTTTTAGTCCGTCAGCTTTAAAAGGTGGGATTATTGGAGTATTGATCGTCGGTTTCCAGAGAGCGGCTTTCTCTAATGAAGCCGGTGTAGGTTCTGCAGCCATTGCGCACAGTACGGCCAAAACAAACAACCCGCCTTCTGAAGGTTTTGTGGCACTGCTGGAGCCGTTTATAGATACGGTTGTGGTTTGTACCTTAACTGCCCTTGTACTTATTTTTACCGGTATGCATGAAGTAGAAGGAGTAGGAGGAGTAGAACTTACCTCTTCAGCCTTCGCCAGTGTTGTTTCTTGGTTCCCTTATGTACTTGCATTGGCAGTTTTCCTTTTCGCATTTTCAACCATGATTTCATGGTCTTATTACGGAATGAGGGCATGGACCTATCTCTTTGGAAAAAGTGAGAAAACAGAGCTTGTTTATAAAATTTTATTCCTTGTATTTGTTGTTGTCGGGGCTTCAGTAAGTCTTGGAGCTGTACTGGATTTTTCAGATATGATGATCCTGGCAATGTCTTTCCCTAATATCATAGGCCTCTATATTATGTCTGGTGAAGTGAGGAAAGACCTTAGCGAATATTTCAGGAAATTAAGGGCGGGTGAGCTTTTTACCAAAGAAGGCAAGCCTAAAAAAGTGAAAACCACCTAGTGGTTGGCCAAATATGAATTTTTTTAAATCCCATTTTGTTTTCAACAGAAGTCAGCAAAATGGGATTTTTCTTTTGGTGTTCATTATCATCATTCTGCAGGTCATTTTGTTTGCTGTAGATTTTTCTTCGGAAGCTGTTACGCCGGAAATTTCTGATCACGAACTGGAGGGTCTCCAGAAAAAAATAGACTCTGTAAAGCTGGCTTCAGCTAAAAAAGATCCTGAAATTTTTCCTTTTAATCCAAATTTCATCACCGACTATAAAGGCTATACCCTGGGAATGTCCCCTGCGGAAATAGATCGGTTACTTGCCTTCCGGGAATCCGGAAAGTGGATTAATTCAGCAGAAGATTTCCAGGAAGTTACCAATGTTTCAGATGCTTTGCTTAAAAAGATATCGCCATATTTCCAATTTCCGAAATGGGTTCAGCAGCAGGGAAAAATTGCAGCTAAGCTGAATAATGCAATTTCTGCAAAGGTTGAAAGAAAAGATATTAATCAGGCTGGGTTGGAGGATCTGATGCAGGTAAATGGAATAGGAGAGGTGCTGGCTCAAAGAATTATCAATTATCGTAACAAGATTGGTGGTTTTATAGATGATATTCAGTTAAAGGATATCTATGGACTTGGCTACGAAGCAAGGGAAAACCTTTTGCGGGAATTTTCCGTAAAAAACGAACCGGAAATCGAAAAGAAAAGCATTAATACAATTAATGTTCTAGAGCTTTCAGAAGTTCCATATTTCAGCTATGAACTGGCAAGGGAGGTGGTGAATTACCGGAATCTGCACAGCGGGATCACTTCTTTTGAAGAATTAGCAAAAATCAGCAGTTTTCCAGCTGATAAGATTGATAGAATTAAATTATATTTGACTTTAGATTAATTATATTAAAATAAAGGTGGGTTTTATAGAAATTTCTGTGAAAATCGGCAGATCTTAAAAATTGCTTTTATTTTAGTGGCTTTAATTTTTACGGCTACTAAAATTATTTCTTCGGAAATGAAAAAAACAAGAATTGCTAAGTATGAATAGTATGTATTTTACAGAGGAGCACGAACTTTTTAGAAAAAGTTTTCAGGACTTTCTTCAAAAGGAGGTGGTGCCTCATATTGATAAATGGGAAAAATCAGGAACCATAGAAAGGTTTATCTGGGCCAAATTTGGGGAGATGGGTTATTTTGGCCTTAACCAGCCAGAGAAATATGGCGGTTTGGACCTGGACCTTTTTTATACGGTTATTTTTCTGGAAGAATTGCAAAAAATAGATTCTGGCGGTTTCGCGGCTGCTATGTGGGCTCATGCTTACCTGGCGATGACACATGTAAAAACCGAAGGGAGTGATGCTATAAAAGAGAAATACCTTAGCGCCAGTATAGATGGCGAAAAAATTGGATGCCTTTGTATTACTGAGCCTTTTGGTGGTTCTGACGTCGCGGGAATGCGTACAACGGCTGAGAAAAAAGGCGATAAATTTGTGATAAACGGTTCCAAAACCTTTATCACCAATGGGGTGTATTCAGATTATCTTGTGGTCGCCGCTAAAACCAGTCCTGAAAAAAGAAATAAGGGAATGAGTATTTTTATTATAGATCGTGATACCCCGGGAATCTCTGCGGGAAAACTGGATAAGCTTGGCTGGAGAGCTTCGGATACCGCCGAGATCGCTTTTGATAATGTTGAAATTCCAGCGGAAAACCTTATGGGAGAAGTGGATAAAGGCTTTTCTTATATCATGCAGCACTTTGCCATGGAACGATTAATCATGGGGATCAATGCCCACGCCAGGGCAGATTACGCCCTTAACTACACCTTAAACTATATGTCAGAAAGGGAGGCTTTTGGAAAGACTATCGATAAATTTCAGGCGCTTAGGCATTCTGTGGCAGATATGGCCAGTGAAATAGAAATGTGCCGGGAATTTAACTATTCCGTGGCGAAAAGAATGGAGGACGGTATATATGTGGTAAAGGAAGCCAGTATGTCTAAACTTCTCTCCACAAAGATGGCAGATAAGGTTATATATGACTGCCTGCAAATGCTGGGAGGTTATGGCTATATGGAAGATTATCCTCTGGCAAGACTTTATCGCGATAGCAGGCTCGGCCCAATCGGCGGCGGTACCTCTGAAATTTTGAGAGAAATTATCGCTAAAATGATAATCGATAAAAAGGAATATAAGCCAGCGGCAAATTAGCTTGATTCTCATTTTAGCGAAAATGTTTTTCAAATTATCGCTAAAATGATAATCGATAAGAAGGAGTACAAGGCACCGGTAGCAAAAGAATAGTGGAGGAGAGGGAAAGAGGAAAGAGAGATTTTAACTCTGTACTTTCCTCTCTCCACTTTTTATTTATCTGAATGGAAATAAAAAATAAAAAATAAATTGCGGGTTTGCATAAATGATTTATATTTGCAGCCTTAAATAATTTTTAAAGAAAGGAGGTGACACTATGTTAATAATACCAGTAAAAGACGGAGAAAATATTGATAGAGCGCTGAAGCGTTTTAAGAGAAAGTTTGATAAAACCGGAACTATGCGTCAGTTGAGAAGTCGTCAACATTTCACAAAGCCGTCAGTAGAACGTAGGGCTCAAATCCAAAAAGCTGAATATATTCAGCATCTAAGAGATCAGGAAGAAATTTAATTTTCTTTTGGTTCTTCAATTGGAAAGATTTAATTAAAATCCACTGAAGCCCTGCTTCATTGGTATGATTATACTAACTGTTGGTAAGCTAAAGTTTTTTAACTTTGCTTATCAACAGTTTTTTTATGCCCTATCCTGAATTCTTCGATTATCTTCAGCTAGAAAAGAAATATTCTGCGCACACCATAACAGCATACAAAGCCGATTTGGAATCTTTTCATCATTTTCTTCAGGAGGAATATAGCACAGGAGATCTGGCAGATGTGAATTACTCTCAGATAAGAAGCTGGATTGTACAACTGGTAGAGGAAGGAGTGTCCAACAGGAGTATCAACCGAAAAATTTCTTCGCTTAAAGCTTTTTATAAGTTTCTTCAGAAAACAAAGCAAATAGAGTTTTCTCCCCTTGCCAGGCACCAGGCTTTAAAAACTCCCAAAAAGATACAGGTTCCTTTTTCAGAAAAGGAAGTGTCTGATGTTCTTAAGCAAATGGAATCTTCAGATTTTTCCGGTCTCCGTGATAAATTAATGGTGGAGTTGTTTTATTCCACCGGAATTCGTCGTATTGAGCTTATTGAAATCAAATTAAATGATGTAGATCTATCCGGCGGGATGTTGAAGGTTCTTGGTAAAAGGAATAAAGAACGTTATATGCCTTTACTGCCATCGGTTATAAAGAGCATCGAAACTTACCTGGAAGAAAGAAACAAGATGAACGGAGGAAATGGGGAAAATGTTTATTTATTTATTTCGGATAAGGGGAAGAAACTATATGAAAGTTTTGTTTATCGGCGCATTAATAATTATTTTAGTAAGGTTTCTGGTAAACTTAAAAAGAGTCCGCACATATTGCGGCACTCCTTTGCCACACACTTGTTGAACCAGGGGGCGAATTTAAATGCTGTTAAAGAATTGCTGGGACATTCCAGCCTGGCGGCTACCCAGGTTTATACGCATAACAGTATTTCAGAATTAACTAAAGTTCACCAACTGGCACATCCCAGGAACAGAAAGGACTACTAGATCATCCATTGTTTAATTTAAATTGTTAGGTATGAAAGTAAATGTGCAATCCGTAAATTTTAATGCAGATCGAAAACTTGTGGATTTTATCCAGAGAAGGTTGGACAAGCTGGAAAATTATTATGATAAAATAATTTATGCAGATGTTTACCTGAAGGTGCAGAATACAAGTGGCAAAGAAAATAAAATCACTGAAATTTTACTCAGTGTTCCGGGTGGTGATGTAATGGTAAAAAAGACCTGTAAAAAATTTGAAGAATGTGTGGATGAATGTGTTGCATCCCTGCAGCGACAGCTTATTAAGAGGAAAGAAAAATTAAGCGCTCACGTTTAGGTAATTTTTTTATCTAAATGTTTTGAGAAAGAAATAATTTAATTACATTTGCAGTCCGTTAGAAATAGCGGACTTTTTTATGCTGAAAAAGTAGTTTAAAAGCCGATGTAGCTCAGCTGGCTAGAGCAGCTGATTTGTAATCAGCAGGTCGTGGGTTCGAGTCCCTCCATCGGCTCTTGAAATTTTGAAGTGATATTCTTTAAAAAAAGTTTTTGTTTAAAAAGCTGGTTTTAAAGGTACTGAAAAAAGTTCTCAGAAATTTTGAAAAAATGCTTTGGATGGTGCGGTAAAATTCTCTTTATTTGCAGCCGCAAAATACCATCATAAAGCTTAGTCGGTAAAACGGCTACGGTTCTATGAAATAGTGGAAATTAATTGGGGAGATACTCAAGCGGCCAACGAGGACAGACTGTAAATCTGTTGTTTTTTAACTTCGCAGGTTCGAATCCTGCTCTCCCCACACAAGGTAAGGTCAAAGGTTGAAGGTGTAATGTTTAACATTAATCTTTAAACCTTAATCCTTCAAATGCGGGAGTAGCTCAGTTGGTAGAGCGTCAGCCTTCCAAGCTGAATGTCGCCGGTTCGAACCCGGTCTCCCGCTCTAAGAAGTCTGGAACTTTGAGTTCATGATGGCTTTGTGAAAAGTGAAAGTTTCTTCTTTCGCTGGTGAATTTGGAAATACTGTCGATTGACTGATTTTTCTGATTTTATTATTTGCAGGCTTTGAGTTTGAGAGCAGAAAGTGGATATGACTTTCTGTTTTGTTGTAGGCAATATTTTAACCCATAAACCAGTAGGTTTAAGGTTTTTGTTGTTTATGAATATTGAATTTAAGGCCAGGGATGTTGATCATCTTTTAAAAGCCGACGTAGCTCAGGGGTAGAGCGCTTCCTTGGTAAGGAAGAGGTCACGAGTTCAATTCTCGTCGTTGGCTCTTGTTTTTGTATAAAATTGAACACTAATATATAACTAAGATTAAATAAGTATTAATTATGGCAAAGGAAACTTATGATCGTTCCAAACCGCACCTAAATATTGGTACAATTGGACACGTAGATCACGGAAAAACAACTTTAACAGCAGCGATTACACGTGTAATGGCTGACGCAGGTTATTCAGAAGCCAGTGCTTTCGATCAAATCGATAACGCTCCTGAGGAAAAAGAAAGAGGTATTACCATTAACTCTTCACACGTTGAGTATTCGACTGCAAACCGTCACTATGCTCACGTTGACTGTCCTGGTCACGCCGATTATGTGAAGAACATGGTAACTGGTGCTGCTCAAATGGACGGTGCTATTCTTGTGGTGGCTGCAACTGATGGTCCTATGCCACAAACTCGTGAGCACATCCTTCTTGGGCGCCAGGTAGGTATCCCAAGAATTGTTGTGTTCCTTAATAAAGTTGACCTTGTTGATGATGAGGAGCTTCTTGAGTTGGTTGAAATGGAAGTAAGAGATCTTCTTTCTTTCTATGAGTATGACGGAGATAATGGACCTGTAATTTCTGGTTCTGCACTTGGAGCTCTTGAAGGTGATGAAAAATGGTCAAAAACAGTTCTTGAGCTTATGGAGGCTGTTGATAACTGGATCGAATTGCCAGAGCGTGATGTAGATAAGCCTTTCTTGATGCCTATCGAAGATGTATTCTCTATTACCGGTCGTGGTACTGTTGCAACAGGACGTATTGAAACTGGTGTGGCTAATACAGGTGACCCTGTAGAAATTATAGGTATGAACGCTGGTAAACTTACATCTACTATCACAGGTGTTGAAATGTTCCGTAAAATATTGGATAGAGGTGAAGCTGGTGATAACGTGGGTATCCTTCTTAGAGGTATTGAAAAGAGTCAGATTTCCAGAGGTATGGTAATCACCAAGCCTGGATCTGTAACTCCTCACGCTAAATTTAAAGCAGAGGTTTATATCCTTAAAAAAGAAGAAGGTGGACGTCACACTCCATTCCATAACAATTACCGTCCTCAGTTCTACGTACGTACAACTGACGTAACAGGAACAATTAACCTTCCTGAAGGTGTGGAAATGGTAATGCCAGGAGATAACCTTACTATTACTGTAGAGCTTATCCAGCCTATCGCGATGAACCAGGGACTTCGTTTCGCTATCCGTGAAGGTGGTAGAACAGTAGGTGCTGGTCAGGTAACTGAAATTTTAGACTAATTATAGTTTGAATATAAAAGGTATCCCGTTTTTCTCGGGGTACCTTCTTTATACGGGTTTAGCTCAGTTGGTAGAGCACTGGTCTCCAAAACCAGGTGTCGGGAGTTCGAGCCTCTCAACCCGTGCAAATAATTTTAGAAATGGCAGGAATTGTTAATTACATATCAGAGTCTTATAACGAATTAAAAAACCATGTTACCTGGACAAGCTGGCCTGAAGCTCAACGCTTAACTATTGTGGTGGCGGCATTTTCAATTGTGTTTTCACTTGTGGTTTGGGGTGTTGATTCTTTGTTTAGTCAAGTTATCGAGCATTACTTCGAATGGATTAAATCTTAAATTAAACACACATGGCAGAGGTAAAAGATAAAAAATGGTATGTAGTTCGTGCCGTTAGCGGTCAGGAAAATAAGGTTAAAGATTACATTGAAAGAGAAATAGCCCACCATGGCCTCGAAGATCAGGTAGACCAGGTTCTTGTTCCTACCGAGAAGGTGATTCAGATTAGAAATGGGAAGAAAGTAAACAAAGAAAGGGTTTATTTTCCTGGGTATATAATGGTGCAGGCAAATCTGATTGGTGAAATTCCTCATATTATTAAAGGTATTAACGGCGTTATTGGTTTTCTTGGAGAAACAAAAGGAGGAGATCCTGTTCCACTTAGAAAATCTGAAGTTAACCGCATGTTAGGGAAAGTAGATGAACTTTCGGTTAAGGCAGATAATGTAGCTATTCCGTTTACTCTTGGTGAAACTATAAAAGTAATCGATGGTCCTTTTAACGGCTTTAACGGAACAGTAGAGAAGATTAATGAAGAAAAGCGCAAGCTTGAAGTGATGGTGAAGATCTTTGGTAGAAAAACTCCGTTGGAATTAAGCTACATGCAAGTAGAAAAAGTATAAACTAACTGTTACATATTTTTTGATAGTTTTTTCAGCTTCCACTCAACAAACTATCACTTAAAAATTTGAAAAATGGCAAAAGAAGTAAGTAAAGTTGTAAAACTACAAGTTCGAGGAGGTGCTGCTAACCCATCACCACCAGTTGGACCTGCTTTGGGTGCTGCCGGGGTAAATATCATGGAATTCTGTAAGCAATTCAATGCTAGATCCCAGGACAAGCAAGGAAAAGTACTGCCAGTTGTGATTACTGTATATTCAGATAAGTCTTTTGATTTTGTGATCAAGACTCCACCTGCAGCAGTACAATTGATGGAAGCAGCTAAAACTAAAAAAGGTTCTGGTGAGCCAAATAGAAAAAAGGTAGCAAGTGTTTCTTGGGATCAGGTTAAAACCATTGCAGAAGATAAAATGCAGGATTTAAATGCGTTTACAGTAGAATCTGCAATGAAAATGGTTGCCGGAACAGCGCGTTCAATGGGAATCACTGTAAAAGGTAATGCACCGTTTTAATCCAAAAAGAATTTAAGAAATGGCAAAAGTAACTAAAAAGCAAAAAGAAGCTCAGGCTAAGATCGAAAACGGGAAACTGTATTCGGTGGCAGAAGCTTCAGCTTTAATAAAAGAAGTTTCCAACGAAAACTTTGACCCTTCTGTGGATTTGGCGGTTCGTTTGAACGTAGATCCTAGAAAAGCAAACCAAATGGTAAGAGGGGTGGTAACACTTCCGCATGGTACCGGTAAAGATGTGAAGGTTCTTGCTTTGGTGACTCCAGATAAAGAGGAGGAAGCTAAAGAAGCTGGTGCAGATTTTGTTGGTTTAGATGAGTACCTGGAAAAAATTAAAGGTGGCTGGACAGATGTTGATGTAATTATCACCATGCCCAGCGTTATGGGTAAATTAGGTCCCCTGGGTAGAATTTTAGGACCCAGAGGTTTAATGCCTAACCCTAAAACCGGTACGGTAACTATGGATATCGCTAAAGCGGTTTCTGATGTGAAAGCCGGTAAAATTGACTTTAAAGTTGATAAAACAGGTATTGTTCACGCTGCAATTGGTAAGGCGTCTTTTGATGCTGAAAAAATTGCTGGTAACGCAAGGGAATTATTAACTACGCTGGTAAAGTTGAAGCCTCAGGCTGCCAAAGGTGTCTATATAAAGAGTATTTATATGGCTAGCACCATGAGCCCGAGTGTGGCAATTGACACTAAAAGGTTTACTGAGCAATAATAAGTTATTATGACAAGAGAAGAAAAATCACAAGTAATAAAAGATTTAACTGCCCAGTTAGCTGATGCTCCAACAATTTATTTAGCAGATATTTCTGGCTTGGATGCAGGTACTACTTCTAATCTAAGAAGAGCTTGTTTTAAGGCAGATGTAAAGCTATCGGTAGTTAAAAATACATTGCTGGCAAAAGCAATGGAAGCTGTTGAAAAAGATTTTGGCAACCTTCCTTCAACTTTAAAAGGCAATACCTCCATCATGTTATCTGAAACCGGAAACGCTCCGGCCAAGGTAATTAAAGAATTCAGAAAAAAATCCGAAAAGCCTCTTCTTAAAGGCGCTTTCGTAGAGGAAGCTGTATATGTAGGAGATGAATACTTAGATGCATTAGTAAACATCAAATCTAAAGAGGAAGTTATTGGAGATATCATCGGATTGTTACAATCACCTGCTAAGAACGTTGTTTCTGCGCTTAAATCTGGTGGTGGTAAAATAGTCGGTATTCTGAAAACCCTTTCTGAAAAAGAAGGATAAACAAGTACGCACTTTTTAACAATTATAAATTAAAGAACTTTTTAAAACGATAGAAAAATGGCAGATTTAAAAGATTTCGCAGAACAATTGGTTAACTTGACTGTAAAAGAAGTTAATGAGTTAGCTGATATTCTAAAAGAAGAATATGGTATCGAGCCTGCTGCTGCAGCTGTAGCTGTTGCTGGTGGTGCCGGAGGTGGTGAAGAAGCCGCTGAAGAGCAAACTGAATTTGATGTAATCCTTAAAGCTCCGGGTGGGTCTAAACTTGCAGTTGTAAAACTTGTAAAAGAACTTACCGGTCTTGGTCTTAAAGATGCTAAGGAATTAGTAGACAACGCTCCGAAACCAGTAAAAGAAGGAGTTGCTAAAGACGAAGCTGAAGCATTAAAAGCACAGTTAGAAGAAGCAGGAGCCGAGGTTGAGCTTAAATAAGCTTGACGAAAGCAATATTATTTAGGTTTAGGCCTCAGGATACGCTCCTGAAGGTCTAAACCCTTTTGCGTATATAACGGCACAGTCCTTGTAGCGCACCCACATATATAACTAAATTATAATTCCGTCCATAGATGTTAGCAAAGCAAACTGAAAGATTGAGTTTCTCTTCTGTAAAGAACAGGCCTGATTACCCTGACTTTCTGGATATCCAGATCAAGTCGTTCCAGGACTTCTTTCAATTAGAAACAAAATCAGAAGAGCGGGGAAATGAAGGTCTGTATAATACCTTCTTAGAGAACTTCCCAATTACGGACACCCGTAACCAATTTGTACTTGAATTTTTAGATTATTTTGTGGATCCGCCAAGATATTCCATCCAGGAATGTATTGAGCGTGGTCTTACTTACAGTGTTCCGCTTAAAGCAAGGTTAAAGCTTTATTGTACAGATCCGGAACATGAAGATTTTGAAACCATCGTACAGGACGTTTATTTGGGAACTATCCCTTATATGACTCCTAGCGGCACCTTCTGTATCAACGGTGCAGAGCGGGTTGTAGTTTCTCAGTTACACCGTTCCCCCGGCGTTTTCTTTGGACAGTCTTTCCATGCTAATGGAACAAAATTGTATTCTGCCCGTGTAATTCCTTTTAAAGGTTCATGGATAGAATTCGCTACCGATATCAACAGCGTAATGTACGCTTATATCGATAGGAAGAAAAAATTACCTGTTACCACGCTTTTCCGTGCAATCGGTTTTGAGCGTGATAAGGATATTCTTGAAATTTTTGACCTTGCTGAAGAGGTTAAAGTTTCAAAAACAGGACTTAAAAAAGTATTAGGGCGTAAACTTGCGGCCCGTGTATTGAATACCTGGTATGAGGATTTTGTTGATGAAGACACTGGAGAGGTAGTTTCAATTGAACGTAACGAGATTGTATTAGATCGGGATACAGAGCTTGAAAAAGAGCATATAGAAGAAATCCTGGAAACCGGAAGCAAAACTATTCTTCTTCATAAAGAAGATAACCAGACCGGTGACTATGCGATTATTCATAATACATTGCAAAAAGACCCTACCAACTCTGAAAAAGAAGCGGTAGAACATATTTATCGCCAGCTGCGTAACGCCGAACCACCAGATGAGGAAACCGCTCGTGGAATTATCGATAAGTTATTCTTCTCAGATCAACGTTACAGCCTGGGAGAAGTGGGTCGATACAGAATGAACAAAAAGCTTGGTCTTGATGTGGCCATGGATAAGCAGGTGCTTACCAAGGAAGACATCATTACCATTGTAAAATATTTAATCGAGCTGATTAACTCCAAAGCTGAGATTGATGATATCGATCACCTCTCTAACCGTCGTGTTAGAACTGTGGGAGAGCAGTTGTCCCAGCAATTTGGTGTTGGTCTTGCCCGTATGGCACGTACCATTCGTGAGCGTATGAACGTTCGTGATAATGAGGTGTTTACTCCTATAGATTTGATCAACGCGAAGACACTTTCTTCTGTGATCAATTCTTTCTTTGGAACAAACCAGTTGTCACAGTTTATGGACCAGACGAACCCGCTTGCAGAGATTACTCACAAGCGTCGTCTTTCAGCACTTGGGCCTGGAGGTCTTTCAAGGGAAAGGGCAGGCTTCGAGGTTCGTGATGTTCACTATACCCATTACGGAAGGCTTTGCCCTATTGAAACTCCTGAAGGACCAAACATTGGTTTAATTTCTTCTCTCGCGGTTTATTCCAAGGTAAACGGAATGGGCTTTATTGAAACTCCATACCGTACGGTTTCAGAAGGAAGAATTAACCTTTCTGAGGAGCCAATTTATTTAAGCGCTGAAGAAGAAGAAGGTAAGAAAATCGCCCAGGCCAATATTCCGTTAAAAGATGACGGAACTATAGAATCTGATCGTGTAATTGCACGTATGGAAGGTGACTTCCCGGTTGTGGATCCAAAAGAAGTTCATTATACCGATGTTGCGCCTAACCAGATTTCTTCAATTTCGGCTTCGTTAATTCCGTTCCTGGAACATGATGATGCGAACCGTGCCCTGATGGGATCTAACATGATGCGCCAGGCAGTACCACTTTTAAGGGCAGATTCTCCAATTGTGGGAACCGGTCTTGAAAGACAGGTGGCTACCGATTCCCGTGTGTTGATTAATGCTGAAGGTGAAGGGGAAGTGGAATATGTTGACGCTAACCAGATCACCATTAAGTACGATCGTACCGAAGAGGAGAGAATGGTAAGTTTTGACAGTGATTCCAAAACCTACGATCTTATTAAATTCCGAAAAACCAACCAGGGAACCTCTATTAATCTTAAGCCAATTGTAAGCGTAGGGGATAGAGTGACCAAAGGCCAGGTATTATGTCAGGGTTACGCTACCGAAGCCGGAGAACTTGCTTTGGGTAGAAACATGAAGGTGGCATTTATGCCCTGGAAAGGTTATAACTTTGAGGATGCGATCGTTATTTCTGAAAAAGTGGTTAGGGACGATATTTTCACCTCTATCCATATTGATGAATATTCTCTGGAAGTTCGTGATACCAAATTAGGTAATGAAGAATTGACTAACGATATTCCTAACGTTTCCGAAGAAGCTACAAGAGACCTTGATGAGCACGGAATGATTAGGATTGGGGCTGAAGTTAAGCCGGGTGATATTCTTATTGGTAAGATTACTCCAAAAGGAGAAAGCGACCCAACTCCTGAAGAAAAACTGCTTCGTGCGATATTTGGAGACAAGGCCGGGGATGTTAAAGACGCGTCTTTAAAAGCATCACCGTCATTAAGCGGTGTGGTGATCAACAAGAAACTTTTCGCGAGAGCCATCAAAGACAAACGTAAAAGAGCCCAGGATAAAGAAGATATTTCAGCGTTAGAGCAAAAATATGAAGCTAAGTTTCAGAGTTTAAAATCTGATCTGGTAGACAAATTGTTCGCTATTATAGGTGGAAAAACCGCTCAGGGTGTTCAGAATGATCTTGGAGAAGAGGTAATGCCAAAAGGTAAAAAATATACTCTTAAGATGTTGAACGCTGTAGACGATTACACGCACCTTACTCAAGGTACGTGGACTACAGATGATCATTTAAATACTTTAGTGGCAGACCTTCTGCATAATTATAAGATTAAGGAAAACGACCTTCAGGGTAATTTGAGAAGAGAGAAGTTTACAATCTCTGTTGGAGATGAGCTTCCTTCTGGTATTCTTAAACTTGCTAAAGTTTATATCGCTAAGAAACGTAAACTTAAAGTAGGGGATAAAATGGCAGGACGCCACGGTAACAAAGGTATTGTTGCAAGAATTGTTCGCCAGGAAGACATGCCGTTCCTTGAGGACGGAACTCCGGTAGATATCGTGCTGAACCCACTTGGGGTACCATCACGTATGAATATTGGGCAGATTTATGAAACTGTACTAGGTTGGGCAGGTCAGAAAAACGGGAAGAAATATGCTACTCCAATTTTTGACGGTGCAACTATAGATCAGATTAATGAACTTACCGATGAAGCGGGAATACCAAGATATGGTCACACTTATCTTTATGATGGTGGTACCGGGGAACGTTTTGACCAGCGTGCAACTGTAGGTGTAATTTACATGCTGAAATTAGGACACATGATTGACGACAAAATGCACGCACGTTCAATTGGTCCTTATTCATTAATTACCCAACAGCCACTTGGTGGTAAGGCACAATTTGGAGGTCAGCGTTTTGGTGAGATGGAAGTTTGGGCACTTGAGGCTTATGGAGCATCAAGCACGCTTAGGGAAATTCTTACCGTAAAATCTGATGACGTGATAGGAAGGGCAAAGACTTACGAAGCAATCGTGAAGGGAGAGCCTATGCCGGAACCCGGATTACCTGAATCTTTCAACGTACTTATGCACGAATTGAAAGGTCTTGGCCTGGACATTAAGTTAGAAGAATAAAAAATAGTTTGCAGTATTCAGTAATCAGTTTGCAGTGACTGATTACTGGATACTAAATACTGAATACTATAAGTATGGCTAGAAATAATGATAAAAATACAGTACAGAGGTTTGACAAAATCTCTATCGGTTTAGCTTCCCCCGAGTCTATCCTAGCGGAATCCCGTGGTGAAGTCCTTAAGCCGGAAACTATCAATTATCGTACGCACAAACCAGAGCGTGACGGTTTGTTCTGTGAGCGTATTTTTGGTCCTGTAAAGGATTATGAGTGTGCCTGTGGAAAGTATAAAAGAATACGCTACAAGGGGATCGTTTGTGACCGTTGTGGGGTAGAGGTAACCGAAAAGAAAGTACGTAGGGACCGTGTTGGGCACATTAACCTGGTAGTTCCTGTAGCACATATCTGGTATTTCCGTTCTTTACCTAATAAAATTGGTTATTTACTTGGCCTTCCGTCTAAGAAATTAGACATGATTATTTACTACGAACGTTATGTGGTAATCCAGCCGGGTAATGCCAAAGATGAAGAAGGGAATGCCCTTAAGAAAATGGATTTCCTTACTGAAGAAGAATATCTGAACGTTTTGGATAGCCTTCCTCAGGAAAATCAATATTTAGATGACAGCGACCCTAACAAGTTTATCGCTAAAATGGGAGCTGAATGCCTTATTGAAATTCTTAGAAGGATAGATCTTAACGAACTTTCTTACGAATTAAGGCACAAGGCTAACAACGAAACTTCCAAACAACGTAAAACTGAAGCATTAAAACGTCTTCAGGTTGTTGAAGCCCTTCGTGATGCCAACAAGAACCGTGAGAACAATCCAGAGTGGATGATCATGAAAGTGATCCCTGTAATTCCGCCGGAATTGCGTCCTCTTGTACCTCTTGACGGTGGACGTTTCGCGACTTCAGATTTAAATGATCTTTACCGTCGTGTTATTATTCGTAACAACCGTTTGAAAAGGTTGATGGAGATCAAAGCTCCTGAAGTGATTCTACGTAACGAAAAACGTATGCTTCAGGAATCTGTGGATTCGTTGTTCGATAATACCAGAAAATCTTCAGCAGTAAAAACTGACTCAAACCGTCCGCTTAAATCACTTTCAGATTCATTGAAAGGTAAACAAGGGCGTTTCCGTCAGAACCTGCTTGGTAAGCGTGTGGATTATTCGGCACGTTCCGTAATTGTTGTTGGGCCGGAACTAAAAATGTTCGAGTGTGGTCTTCCGAAGAATATGGCGGCAGAACTTTACAAGCCTTTCGTGATCAGGAAACTGATTGAAAGAGGAATTGTAAAAACAGTAAAATCTGCCAAGAAAATTATAGATAAAAAAGAGCCTGTAGTATGGGATATCCTCGAAAATGTATTAAAAGGACACCCTGTATTGCTTAACCGTGCTCCCACGCTTCACCGTTTAGGTATACAGGCATTCCAGCCAAAACTTATTGAAGGTAAAGCGATACAATTACACCCATTGGCATGTACGGCCTTTAACGCCGACTTTGATGGGGACCAGATGGCGGTTCACCTTCCATTGGGGCCTGAGGCTATCCTGGAAGCACAGATGTTAATGCTGGCTTCCCACAATATCCTTAACCCTGCGAATGGTTCGCCAATTACAGTACCTTCCCAGGATATGGTTTTGGGTCTTTATTATATGACCAAGCTTAAGAAATCTACCGAAGAAGAACCTGTGACCGGAGAAGATCTCACCTTCTATTCTGCGGAAGAAGTGATTATTGCTTATAACCAAAAGAAAGTAGATCTTAACGCTTCTATTAAAATTAGGGCGAAAGACTTTAATGATGCCGGAGAACTGGTTTACCAGATTATTGAAACTACTGTAGGTAGGGTATTGTTTAATGAAACTGTTCCTGAAAAGGCAGGTTTCATTAACGAAGTACTAACGAAAAAGTCGCTTAGGGATATTATTGGTAATATTCTTAAGATTACCAGTGTTCCTGAAACTTCAGAGTTTCTTGATAAGATCAAGTCTCTTGGGTATGGATTCGCCTTCCGTGGCGGTCTTTCCTTCAGCTTGGGTGATATTATTATCCCTGAAGAGAAACAAGCCATGATCGATGAAGCCAACGAACAGGTTGAAGGTATTATAGGTAACTATAACATGGGTCTTATTACCAATAATGAGCGTTATAACCAGGTTATCGATATTTGGACTTCTACCAATGCAGGTCTAACCGAATTGGCTATGAAGCGAATCCGTGAAGATAAGCAAGGGTTTAACTCTGTGTATATGATGCTTGATTCCGGTGCCCGTGGTTCTAAAGAGCAGATCCGCCAGCTAACCGGTATGCGTGGACTTATGGCCAAGCCGAAGAAATCAAGTTCTGGTGGTGGTGAAATTATTGAAAATCCGATTCTTTCTAACTTTAAGGAAGGGCTTTCAATTCTTGAATACTTTATCTCAACCCACGGTGCACGTAAAGGTCTTGCAGATACCGCACTTAAAACTGCCGATGCGGGATATCTTACCCGTCGTTTGGTAGATGTTTCACAGGATGTGATTGTTAACGATGAAGACTGTGGAACTTTAAGAGGTGTTGAAGTAAAAGCGCTGAAGAAAAACGAAGAAGTTGTTGAATCCCTGGGGGAAAGAATTTTAGGACGTATTTCCCTTCATGATGTTCGTAACCCTTCAACAGACGAATTGTTGGTTGCAGCGGGAGAAGAAATCACTGAAGATGCAGTTAAGAAAATAAACGAAGCACCAATAGAAAGCGTGGAAGTTCGTTCCCCGCTAACCTGTGAGGCTAAAAAGGGAATTTGTGTGAACTGTTACGGTAGAAACCTTTCCACCAACAAACTGGTGCAAAGAGGGGAAGCCGTTGGTGTTGTTGCCGCCCAGTCTATTGGGGAACCTGGTACACAGCTTACCTTGCGTACCTTCCACGTGGGTGGTATTGCAGGTAACATTTCAGAAGAAAACAAACTGGAAGCCAAGCTTGATGGTATCGCTGAAATCGAAGACCTTAAAGTGGTTAAAGGCGAAGCTCCCGATGGAAGCACTTCAGATATCGTGATATCACGTACTGCAGAACTTAAGATTAAAGACAAGAATACCGGGGTGGTATTGAGTAACAATAACATTCCTTACGGTTCCCAAATCTTTATTGAAGACGGGGCCGAGGTTTCCAAAGGCGATATTATTTGCCAGTGGGATCCATATAACGGGGTGATTATTTCTGAATTTGCCGGTAAGATCAAGTATGAAAACGTGGAGCAGGGGGTAACTTATCAGGTTGAAATTGATGAGCAAACCGGGTTCCAGGAAAAAGTTATTTCTGAATCTAGAAATAAAAAACTTATTCCAACGCTTCATATTTTAGGTAAGAAAGACGAAGTGATCCGTTCTTACAACCTTCCGGTAGGAGCTCACCTGATGGTGGACAACGAGGAGAAAATAGGTGTAGGTAAGATTCTTGTTAAGATTCCGCGTAAATCTTCCAAAGCTGGGGATATTACGGGTGGTCTTCCAAGGGTAACCGAACTGTTTGAAGCCCGTAACCCATCTAACCCTGCTGTGGTTAGTGAGATAGACGGTGTGGTTTCCTTCGGAAAAATAAAACGTGGTAACCGTGAGATTATAGTAGAATCTAAACTTGGTGAGGTTAAGAAGTATCTTGTGAAACTTTCCAACCAGATCCTTGTTCAGGAAAATGACTATGTTCGTGCAGGTATGCCGCTTTCTGACGGTTCCATTACTCCTGAAGATATCCTGAACATTAAAGGGCCTAATGCTGTACAACAGTACCTTGTGAACGAAGTTCAGGAAGTTTACAGGCTACAGGGTGTGAAGATTAACGATAAGCACTTTGAGGTGGTAGTGCGCCAGATGATGCGTAAGGTGAGAATCCAGGATCCGGGAGATACTATTTTTCTTGAGAACCAGCTGGTACACAAATCAGATTTCATCGAGGAGAACGATAAGATCTTCGGAATGAAAGTGGTGGAAGATGCCGGTGATTCAGAAAACCTGAAAGCAGGACAAATTATTAGCCCAAGAGATCTAAGGGATGAGAATTCAATTCTTAGAAGGGAAGATAAAAACCTTGTTACTGCAAGAGACGTGACAGCCGCAACGGCAACTCCGGTTCTTCAGGGTATCACCAGGGCGTCGCTTCAAACAAAATCATTTATCTCGGCTGCTTCCTTCCAGGAAACAACCAAAGTACTTAACGAAGCTGCGGTTAGCGGTAAGATAGATGAGCTTGAAGGCCTGAAGGAAAATGTAATTGTAGGTCATAAAATACCTGCAGGTACAGGAATGCGTGAGTACGACAGCATTATTGTTGGTTCTAAAGAAGAATTCGACCAGATGCTCGAGAAAAAGCAGGAAGTTAATTATAACTAATAGCAATACCCAAAGGCCGCTTGTTTGCGGCCTTTGTTTTTACCATAAAGGAGATCCCGGCCTGAGTCGGGATTTTTTGTACCTTTATTTTACTGAAAAATCAATGAATCATGAGCGAAGAAAAAAAGACTAAAAAAGGACAAATCAATATAGAACTGGATGAAGCGGTAGCAGAAGGAACTTATTCCAACCTGGCAATTATCAACCATTCCGTCTCAGAATTTGTAGTGGATTTTGTGAATATCATGCCGGGAAAACCCAAGAACAAGGTCAAATCAAGAATTATCCTGACTCCCCAGCACGCAAAAAGGCTTTTAAAGGCTTTGGCAGATAATGTGCAGCGTTTTGAGAAAGCCCACGGCGAAATAAGAGATTATGAGAAAGCGCCGCTTCCTCTTAATTTCGGCCCAACCGGCCAGGCCTAGCATCTTCAATACATTTAAGTAAAAACCTCACAAGTCTTCAAGGCCTGTGAGGTTTATTTTTTAAGAAGGAGACAGTTTCAGGCAAATTCGTTATCTTAGGAACACTACTAAAGACTTTACTTCAACTGTGAGATTATGAGCGAAACCTCCGGGAATGACCAACCTACAAAACGCATTGCTGCCATAGACCTCGGGACAAATTCCTTCCATGCCGTTCTTGTAGATATTTATCCAGATGGAAGTTTCAGGACTGTAGACAAGCTTAAAGAAATGGTTATTCTTGCTGAAAAAGGACTGGAGAACCGCCTTAGCAGGGAAGCCATGGACAGGGGAGTGGAAGCCTTAAAAAGGATCAAATTTTTATGCGATAGCCATAAAGTGGAAAATATTCTGGCTTTTGCCACCAGCGCCATTCGGGAGGCTGAAAACGGGGGCGATTTTATTCACGAGGTCGGGGAACAGGTAGGAATTAAGGTTCGTGCCATATCGGGAAAAATGGAGGCGGAGATGATTGGGCTGGCCATTAGGCACAGTATCGTCCTGGGGGAAGAAATGGTGCTAATGGTAGATATTGGTGGGGGAAGTGTGGAATTCATCATCGGGAATAATAAAGAATTTATTTACTATAACAGTCTGAAGCTGGGCGTGGCCCGGATGGCTGCTAATTTTGTTGAATCTGATCCTATCAAAAAGAAGGAAATCCAAAAGCTGCAAAAGCATTTTGAAGAAGAACTTTCTGAAGTCGCGGAATTGGCTAGAAAGCATAAGGTAAAGACAATAATTGGTTCTTCGGGCACGATGGAAAATATTGGTGCCATGGTAGCAGGAAGAAATTCCATTACCGCCAACAGAACGCTGAATGCCCTGGAATTCGATACTGCCGATTTCAACAGCCTGTACGATGAATTTATTCAGCTGAATAAAAAGCACCGCCTTAAAGAAAAAGCCCTGGAAGAAAAACGGGTGGATATTATCAATCCCGGAATGGTGTTGCTGAAATTCCTTGTGGACGAATTTAGAATCGGGAATATTAGAATTTCAGAAGGGGCATTACGAGAAGGCATGATCCTGAATTATATCAGGAAGGAAAAAGATCAGCTTAACCTGGATCTGGTGGCGAATTTCCAGGATCCGCGCCGCCGTAGTGTGTATGAATTACTTCGAAAATGCAACTGGCTTGAGGCCCATTCCCGTCATGTTTCAAATTTCGCGTTACAGCTTTTCGATGAATTTAAGGAGGAGTTAAAACTGAAAGAATCAGACCGGGAACTTCTGGAGTATGCCAGTTTAATGCACGATATTGGTTACTACATTTCTTACCGCAAACACCATAAACATGCGCTTTATCTTATCAGGAATTCAGACTTGCTGGGCTTTAAGGAAGATGAAATCAATATTATGGCGAATGTTGCCCGGTATCACCGCCGTTCTGTACCAGCCAAAAGGCATAAACGCTATAAACAATTAAATAAAAAGCTACGGAAGAGGGTAAAGAAACTTTCCGCCTTGTTGCGGGTGGCAGACGGTTTGGACCGCAGTCATTATCAGAATGTTCAAAAGCTGGAGATAAAAAATAAAGCTGAAGTCATCACTTTAATTATTACCACTCACAGCGATCCTGAGCTTGAAATTTGGGGATGCCTGCGCAAGGCTAAACTTCTGGAAAAATTAACCGGCAAAAAATTGAAGATATTTGCAGTTTTTGAAGGTTCTTCCATATAACGGCTGGCAGTAGCCTTACGAATTGAGACCGTAGAGGTTACGGGGCCGCAATGCCTGAACACCTTCTTTTACTTATATTTTTTGAAATATATTCTTGCCGCCTTCATTACCCTTGGGGCCATGATCAGAGTAGAAATCATAGTAGGGATTGCCATTAAAGCAAAAAACCCGTCAATAAGGTTAATCATCATACTTAGTGAAGTGGTCGCTCCAACCAGGATACTCAAAATATAAAAATAGTTGTAGTAGTGCTTATTTTCAGCACCAATAAGAAAATTAAGGCATTTGGTTCCGTAGTAAGAATAGGAGAAAAGAGAAGAAATACTGAATGCCGCGATGCAAAGGAGCAGTAAATAATCTCCAATATAAGGAATGGAGTCTTCAAAAGCCACTGCTGTTAAGGTCACTCCATTGGCATCACTGCTTTGCCATACGCCGGTTACCAAAATGTTAAGGGCGGTAAGGGTACAGATTACCAAAGTGTCAATTGCAGGGCCTAACATGGCCACTAAGCCTTCCCTTACAGGCTCAGAAGTTTTACTGGCCCCGTGGGCCATGGTGGCCGTTCCTATACCGGCTTCGTTGGAAAATGCCCCTCTTCTTATACCCAATATCATCAGCCCTCCGACAATTCCGCCAAATAGCGGCTCTCCTTTATAGTTTTCCGCGGCAAAAGCATCAGTAAAAATCATCCCGAGGTATCTTGGCAGTTCATCAATATTTACAAAGAGGATAATAAGTACAGAAATAAAATACAAGGCAACCATAGCCGGTACCAGTTTGGAAACCGTACGGCTAATACGGTAAAGGCCGCCAAGAATTACGGCAGAGGTGATAATTACTAAAATAACACCTATAATCAGGTTCGTCGTAAAATTGGTTTCCACGCCCTGAGGCTCCAGTAAAATCGTATTTATGGCCTGGGTGAGCTGGTTTACATTAAAAACCGGTAATGCCCCAATTAATCCCGCAACAGCGAAAAAAATAGCCAGGGGTTTCCACGCCTTCCCAAGGCCTTCCACAATAAAATACATCACCCCGCCCTGAATATTCCCCTGGGTGTCTTTTCCCCGGTACATTACAGCAAGGGTATTGGTGAAAAATTTAGTAGACATTCCCACAATGGCACTAATCCAGAGCCAGAAAACCGCGCCGGGGCCTCCTAAAGCTATGGCCACGGCCACCCCGGCAATATTTCCCATCCCTACTGTTGAAGATAAAGCCGTAGATAAGGCCTGAAAATGATTGATTTCCCCGGGTGCATTGGGATCGTCGTATTTCCCACGGAGCAGGTCCAGGGAATGGCCCAGGTACCGGAAAGGCAGAAACCTGGAGATGATCAACAAATAAAGCCCGCCGCCAATTAACAATATTACAAGGGGAAGCCCCCATACCAGGGAGGCAAATTCAGCAATTAGATGATCCAGTTGATCCATAAAAAATCAGGTTTGCACCGAAAATAGTAAATTAATGCTTAACCCTCTTTTGTAAATTTCCAAACTTTACTGAAATGAGAAGGAATTTCCTCTAAAATTCAGAAGTAAAGTGGAATTTGATATCTGGATATTTTTGCTGGGTCATCTGCAGGGAAAATTGGGAATCGGCTAAAAATACCAACTGCCCCTGTTTGTCTTTAGCAAGAAATTTGGCTTTAACTCTTTTAAAATCTTTGAATTCCTCACTTTTAGGATCTTTTGCTTCTACCCAGGTGGCTTTGTAAACGTTCAGATTTTCATAGGTACATTTCGCCCCGTACTCATGTTCCAGGCGGTACTGGATCACTTCAAACTGCAGTGCGCCTACAGTGCCAATCACTTTCCGGCCATTTAGTTCCAGGGTGAAAAGCTGTGCAACTCCTTCATCCATCAGCTGGTCTATACCTTTTTCAAGCTGCTTTGACTTCATAGGGTCGGCATTGTTGATATAGCGAAAATATTCCGGGGAAAAGCTCGGGATTCCCCGGTACATAAGGCTTTCTCCTTCAGTTAGAGTATCGCCGATTTTAAAGTTTCCGGTGTCATGCAGGCCCACGATATCGCCCGGAAAAGAAACATCCACAATTTCCTTTTTTTCAGCAAAAAAGGCATTTGGGCTCGAAAACTTAAGATTTTTATTATGCCTTACATGCAGATATGGTTTGTTTCTTTCAAACTTTCCGGAGACAATTTTAATAAAAGCCAAACGGTCACGGTGCTTGGGATCCATATTCGCATGGATCTTAAATACGAAACCGGTAAATTTATCTTCATCTGGTTCCACCACGCGCTCATCACTTTCTTTAGGCCTCGGAGTGGGAGCGATGTTTATGAAACAGTCCAGCAATTCCCGAACCCCAAAGTTGTTTAATGCAGAGCCAAAGAAAACCGGCTGTAAATTCCCGGCCAGGTAAGCTTCCTTATCAAATTCAGGATAAACTCCCTGGGCCAGTTCCAGTTCCTCGCGTAAGGTATCTGCTGGTTTATTACCTATAAGATCGTCCAATTCCTCGGAAGCAAGATCAGAGATTTCAACGGTTTCCTCGATATCTTTTCTTGGGTCGCCTGTAAATAAATTCACATTTTGTTCCCAAATATTGTAGATCCCTTTAAAATCATATCCCATACCAATAGGGAAACTCAAAGGGGTAACGGTGAGGTTTAATTTTTGCTCAATTTCATCAAGCAGTTCAAAGGCATCTTTTCCTTCGCGGTCCAGTTTATTGATAAAAACGATCATGGGGATATTGCGCATACGGCAAACTTCCACCAGCTTTTCAGTTTGTTCCTCAACCCCTTTGGCAACATCTATCACCACAATCACACTGTCTACCGCGGTAAGGGTACGGAAGGTATCTTCAGCAAAATCCTTGTGCCCGGGCGTATCGAGGATGTTGATCTTTATATCCTTATATTCAAACGCAAGTACCGAAGTAGCCACAGAGATCCCCCGCTGGCGTTCAATTTGCATAAAATCACTGGTAGCCCCTTTTTTGATCTTGTTCGATTTCACGGCGCCCGCTTCCTGTATGGCTCCTCCAAACAACAGCAGTTTTTCTGTAAGTGTAGTCTTACCGGCATCGGGGTGGGAAATAATTCCAAAAGTTCGTCTTCTTTTTATCTCTTTCTGAAAGCTCTTCATTCCTCGTAATTTGAAGCGCAAAAGTACTATTATTTTGAGGAATTTTGATGTGGCGGATAATGAAAATTCTTTTGCTGAACAAAGGCATTCCGGCGGTAAGACCTCTTTCCCACAAAGTTCGTAACTTAAGCCTAAGAAAGAAGTTTATGATTGTTGGGGCCAAAAATAAACTGCTTATGCCGATGGCTGTCTTTTTGATGTTGCCCTGGTTGTTTTTTGCCCAGTATGAAGAAGAGCAGGTGGCCGAAGGTTCCTTCCTTATCAATATGGGTATTGTGCCGCAAAATTTTGGCAATGCCTTAAAGCCTTATGGATTGATTTACGAACTTCTGGAAAAGGAGCCGGTGGAAATTAAGTGGGTAATAAACCCTGAAAAGAAGAAAGACGGGATAGATTTTGTTCATGACAGCGTCCAATATCGCGGCGGCACTTTTGTGATCCCGGTTTCATACATTAACCCGCAGGTAAAGCAGCGAATCGAAAGCTGGATAAAAAAAGGTGTTATTGGGGATTTCTCTGATAAGAACCTGCGCCTCCCTGTTTTCACTACGCTTTCCATAGCCCCCAAGTGGACGCTGGATAAACAGAATGGGAATATTGCGCTGCCTTTTTTTAAGGCTGCGGGAATCCCTGCTGAAGCTCACGGGGGCGATAGCAGTGCGCAATGGAAATCGCCTGAAGAGCTTGGGGTGTGCGACGATATTTTTGTAATGCCCCATGCCGAGCCAAAGTTTTCCACGCATCAAAATTTATATTACTGGAACCAGGATTTTAAAGGGGCGATCTGGGCAGGCTGCCATGCCGGGAGTCAGCTTGAAAATCTGTTGGGCCCGGTGAAGCCTTCAGAAGCAACGGAAAATGGCATAATCCAGCTCAACTTTTTGTCTTCGGGATTTGCGGGGGCTTCCAGTGCCGGGTTAATTCCTTTTTATGAACACCGCCACGCCACGCCGCCCTATACCCACAGGTTGCCGGCAGATCCCGTTTCACAATACATGGGCAGTTGTGATGAGGCTCATCTCAATGGATCTGAACGTGTTTTTTACCCAAAGGCTATTAATTTGTGGCGGCCAGGGACCAGGAAAATAGTGGTTGATGAGTCGGCACCTGATAATCCCGAACTTACTAAAGGAGAAGCTGCGGTTGTTGTATATGGCCATGGCTTCGATAATCCAGATAACGGACTGGTAATGTACCAGGCAGCGCATAGCATTTATGGCGATAAGGAAGCTAATGTCGCGGCAATGCGCGCGTTCTTTAACTGGAGTTTCTATGCTGCGGAAATAAAACGCCGGGAAAATATTATTAAGTTTGAAGACAATGCTTCGGGTGAATCTATTGTTGCGGCCAGGGTGGGGGATGACCTGGCAAAGCTGATGCAACTAAGAAATATCCTTTTTGATCTCGACAAGGCTGAAATAAGGGCAGAAGCCAAAGAGGAACTGGACCGGATTGTAAAATTCATGAAGGAATTTCCTGAGCTGCTCCTGGACATTCGCTCCCATACAGATTGCCGGGCAGACGATATTTATAATCTCAAATTATCTGAAGATCGTGTGGAAGCCACTATTAACTATCTGGTAAATCATGGGATAAGGGCGAAAAGGATCTCGGGCCGCGGCTATGGAGAAACCGAAGTTTTGAACGAATGTATCAACGGGATTCCCTGTAGTGAGAAGAAGCATGAGGTAAACCGCCGCTCAGAATTTATATTGTCTGTAGACTGCCGCGTGTATTCCGCTAAACTTAAACAAAGCACAAAGTAAATACGGCTGGCAAACAAATTTGGGAAACCCAGCGCCTATTTTGTACATTTGATTTCTTAATCAAAATCCCCGGATACAGCAGGAATTATGTCGCATATTGATCTTAAATTTGCTGCTTTACAGGGATGATAAACCCTTCAGAGGGAAAAAAATGACAAAGGAAAAGGTAATATTAGTCAACGAAGCAGATGAACAAATAGGCCTGATGGAAAAAATTGAGGCTCATGAAAAAGCGCTGCTGCACAGGGCATTTTCAGTATTTGTTTTTAATGATAAGAACGAGCTCATGATCCAGCAGCGAGCCCTTACCAAATACCATTCGCCGGGATTATGGACCAATACCTGCTGTAGCCACCAGCGGGAAGGGGAAACCAACATTGAAGCGGGAAAAAGAAGATTACAGGAAGAAATGGGTTTCTCTACAGATTTGAAGGACACTATTTCTTTTATTTATAAGGCTCCTTTTGATAATGGCCTTACTGAACATGAATTTGACCACATTCTTGTGGGCCAGTTTGAAGGGCAGCCTGATTTAAATCCTGATGAGGTAGCCGACTGGAAATGGATCTCCCTGGAAGATGTTGAAGAAGATATGAAACAGAATCCCGATATTTATACCGAATGGTTTAAAATTATTTTTGATAAATACTATTCCCACATAAAGGCATGAGGTTAACCGTACATAGAAAAGCACATTTTAATGCGGCGCACCGGCTTTTTAAAAAGGAATGGGGCGATGCCCGGAACGAAGCGGTTTTTGGCAAATGCAGCAATCCCAATTATCATGGGCATAATTATGAACTTACCGTATCTGTTACAGGAGAGGTAGATCCCGAAACCGGGTTTGTGATGGACCTCAAAATCCTGAAAGATTTAATTTATGAAAAGGTGGAGCAGGCTTTTGACCACAAAAATCTTAATGTAGAGGTAGAGGAATTTAAACACTTGAACCCCACGGCTGAAAATATCGCGGTGGTGATCTGGAAAAAACTGCGAAAGGAACTTAGGGAAAACCTGGAACTTGCCGTTACCCTCTATGAGACCCCGCGTAATTTCGTAACCTATAAAGGCGAATAAAATGGCATTAAAGATTGGAGACAGCATACCCGATATTGAGCTGAAGGACCAGCATGGGAAAATATTCGATTTTTCCTCTTTAAAAGGAGTACAGCCGTTTGTGGTTTATTTTTATCCCAAGGATTTTACTCCCGGCTGTACCAAACAAGCCTGTTCTTTTCGCGATCAGTACGAAGAGTTTAAAAAACTGGGGGCAGAGGTTATAGGAATAAGCTCAGATTCTGAAGGCTCACATGCGAAGTTTATAGAGAAATACGACCTGCCTTTTATCATGCTTTCAGATAAAGATAAGAAGGCAAGGGAGCTGTTTGGAGTGAAGCCAAACCTTTTAGGGATGGTTCCCGGTAGGGAAACCTTTGTTTTTGATATGCAGGGAATGCTAAAATACAGGTTTAACAGTATGAATGCCACGAGGCATATCCCCGAAGCTCTGACTGCCCTGGAGAAGATGAAATAAAATTTTTAAAAATTTCTGATTTACTTTTTCGGCGCGTAATGAAAAATAGATTAAATTCGCAGCCGGAAATTTGATTGTTATGGCAAGTAAAAGAGTTTTAAAAAGGGATGTGAACAATGTGCTGGGGGATATTATTGACGCGGCATACCTTCACCAGGCTGCAAATCCTAAGGAAGATCCTGCAAAATCTGAAGCTATTGTTGATGAGGCGATAGCGACCTTTGACGAGTTGATAGCAAAGATCAATAAAAGAAATGTTGAGAATAAAAAACAACATTTTAAAGAAGTAAATAAAGAATTTGAAACCAAAGCTGAAGCTTTAGTAGAAAAAGTAAACGCTTTATAATTTTTTTGCCGATGTAGCTCAGCTGGCTAGAGCAGCTGATTTGTAATCAGCAGGTCGTGGGTTCGAGTCCCTCTATCGGCTCTTGGTTAAAACCTCTCATTTTGAGAGGTTTTTTTATGGAAATTTGAAAGGGACGAGAAGTTTATCCTGAGCGAAGGCAGTTTTTGCAGCCGAAGTCGAAGGGAGTCCCTCTATCGGCTCTTGTTTGGAACCTTTCCGTTTAGCAGAGGTTTTTTTTAATTATTATTTGGGATGGGAAGCCTTCGGCTCTTGGAAAAAAGACCTCACAGGTTTTTAAAACCTGTAGGACTATAATTCGGTCAACTTCTCTATTCCTAGTGCAATACCTCAAGTTTCAATTTTTCAGAAGAATTTGCCTGAACCTTTTTAAATTCCTCCAGGTGGTCCTGAATATTCCTGTCCCACATCGGGATCATTTCGCTAAGTTTCTTTTTCCAGGCCTCCGATTTTATTTTTTCAGGAAAGGCAATTTTCAAGACATCTATCATAATAGGCACGGCTACTGAAGCCCCCGGAGATGCGCCAAGTAGAGCGGTTACTGTTCCATCGTTGCTATGTACTACGTCCGTCCCAAATTCCAGAACTCCGCCTTCTTTTTTGTCCCTTTTAATGATCTGGACCCTTTGGCCGGCGATGCGTAGCTCCCAGTCCTCCGATTTTGCTTCCTTTACAAATACCCGCAAATCTTCCATGCGCTCTTTGTGCCCCATAGTAACCTGTTTGATAAGGTATTTGGTAAGTGGTAAATTATGCCAGAACACGCCCCACATAGAAGGGATATTATCCAGTCTTATAGATTTTGGGAGGTCCATTTTTGATCCTTCTTTAAGAAATTTAGTGCTAAAACCTGCGAATGGCCCAAACAGCAATTCCTTTTTGCCATTGATGTACCTTGTGTCCAGATGGGGGGTAGACATAGGAGGCGCATCTGGCCCGGCTTTGCTGTATACTTTGGCATTGTGTTCTTTAATTACTTCCGGATTTTTACAGAAAAGCCATTGACCGCTTACGGGAAAACCACCATAGCCTGACTTTTCTTTAATTTCCACTTTTTGTAAAAGCGGCAAAGCACCCCCACCTGCACCAATAAAAACATGGATCCCGTCGTAATACTTTTTCTCTCCGGAATTTAAATCTTTGACTTCCACCGTCCATTCCAGTTCTTCATCTGGATCTACATCTAAAACCTCATGATTTCGCAGTACCGGTACATCAAATTCGGTTTCGAGGATTTTGTAGTAGTATTCGGTAAGTTTTCCAAAATTCACTTCTGTACCAATTTCCATTCTTGTCGCGGCTAGTTTTTCGTCTTCGCTGCGGTCCTTCATAATAAGTGGAAACCACTTGCGCAGGGTTGGGAAATCTTCAGAAAATTGCATGGTTTTAAAAAGAGGGTGGGATTTCATGGCTTCAAACCTCTTTCTAAGAAATTCCACATCATCCTCGCCCCGCACCCAACTATGGTGGGGAACCGATCTGAGAAAATTCTTTGGATCCTGTATTAAGCCTTTTTGCACAAGGTGAGACCAGAATTGTTTGGTGGTTTCAAATTGTTCAAAAATTTTAATGGCTTTAGAAATGTCTATGCTCCCGTCTTCACGTTCAGGAGTATAGTTTAGCTCACATAAAGCGGAATGTCCTGTTCCTGCGTTGTTCCAGGCTTCAGAACTTTCTTCGGCTACTTTTTCAAGCCTTTCGAAAATAACAATTTTGCTGTCTGGTTCGATCATTTTCAGCATAAGCGAGAGGGTGGCACTCATAATCCCGCCGCCTATACAGATAAGATCATAATCTTTCTCAGTGGTAATATTGGAAGTCATAGCCTGTCTTTTCCCAAATTTAGGGAAATGACAGGCCAATTGGTTTAAAGAAATATTAAAAGCTATAGCAGGGAGAGGATAAACCTGTGAAAGAAAAGCTGATCAGGAATTCTCTTCAGCGTATTCTTCCTCAACTTCTTCCTGAAGTTGCTCTTCTTTTCTTCTTTCTTTCAGGAAGCGCTTTAAATCTTCACCATACATGGATTTTTTTACCCTTTTATCCAGGGAATTGTAGATGGTGTCCAGGTACTTGATATTGGCATCAAAAACTTCTGAAAGGGCCAGATATGGAGCGATTTCCAGGTCTTTATTGTTTATGGCAAAATTTACAGTGTAAAGGTATTTCCTCCTGAGAAGTTTATCATATTGCTGGTCTATTTCCATAAGCTTTTCCTCGTCCTGTGCCTGTTGCGCCTCAAAATTGGCTTTTATCAGGTCCAGGTTACTGTCATTAAAACGCTTCATCATTTTGCGGTATTCCATCAGCTTTTCCTGGTTTTTGGAACCAACAATTTTTGCAGCGGTTTCAAATTTTTCAAGGCTTGTGGTAATATTTACCTGGCCTTTATCAGCGAAAAAATCCAGCCGGTCGTCATACTCTGAATTATCTACCTTTTCCAGGTACAAATACATCATCTGCGGACTATCGATATAGGTTTCCAGAACAAACTGAGGGTCTCCGTCAATTTGTACAGAATCAACGTTCACCAGGGCAGTATCTTCGATCTTCTGAAGGAAAACCGTACCTTTTTTAAGTCCTTTAATATTTCCGTTGACCACCAGATTGCTTTCCTTTTCGGAACAAGCGGAAAGGCTAATCATAAATAATAAAAGAAGGCCAAGTTTTTTCATCTGATCAATATAATTTTTGGAGCGCAAATATCTTATAATTTTTCATTTTTATCTAACCCGCGGAAGCCATTTGCATTAAAATTGTACACAAAATTGCACCATAAGTTCCCACCACATATCCAAATACGGCAAGAAGCACACCAACTGTGGCTAACGATGGATGAAAGGCCGCGGCTACAACGGGCGCAGAAGCGGCTCCGCCCACATTGGCCTGGCTGCCCACCGCAAGAAAAAAATATGGGGCTTTGATAAGTTTGGCGGTAATTAACAATACAATTACATGAATTAGGATCCATACCAGGCCAATGGCAATTAATCCCGGATTGTCCAGAACGCTGCCCAAATCCATTTTCATCCCTATCGTGGCCACCAGGATATAAATAAAAACACTCCCCAGTTTACTCGCCCCCGCGCCTTCGTAAGATTTGAACCTCGTAAAAGAGAGGAAAATCCCAATTGCAGTGGCAATGGTGATCATCCAGAAGAAATCTGAAGAAAAGGAGGACAGGGCACTTTTAGGGTCGGTGAAAACTTCAAAATTAGCAGAAAGAAATGCCGAAATCCCATCTGCTCCCCAATGGGCAAAACCTACCGCGCCAAATGCAAGGGAGAGTAAAATCATCAAATCTGCAAGGGAGGGATTGCGCGTTACGCTTGCGGCATAATTGGAAACCTTGGTCTTCAATTCTTCTATCGCAGAATTATCAGCCTTTAACCAGTTGTCTATTTTTTCATTTTTGCCAATTCCCATAAGAACAATGGCCATCCAGAGGTTGGCCACAATAATATCAACCAGTACCATCCCACCATAAAGTTCAGGGTTGTATTCGTAAATTTCCAGCATGGCGGCCTGGTTGGCACCACCGCCTATCCAGCTTCCCGCAATAGTGGAGAGTCCCCGCCAGATGGCATCGGGGCCCATGCCGCCAACGGTTTCCGGGGAAACAGCAGAAATTAATAATATCGCCACAGGACCACCAAGGATAATCCCTAAAGTCCCGGCAAAGAACATGATTAAAGCCTTTGGCCCAAGGTTAAAAATCGCTTTTAAATCTATGCTGAGCGTCATTAATACCAGCGCCGCTGGCAGCATATAACGGCTGGCCACAAAATAAAGATTGGAGGTGGAATCGTCTATTAATCCCAGGGAATTAAAAATCGCCGGAATAAGGTAGCACATAAGCAAAGCCGGTACTACCGCATAGAATTTTTTCCAGAAACCCGATTTTTGGGAGGAAGTGTAAAATACAAATCCAAGGGCAATCATTAATAATCCGAAAACAATCGCATCATTGGTAAAAACGGGTAAATCTTCCATAAAAATAAATTGTAGTTGCGGGGGCAAAATACAATTTTTAAGAAACTTTTTTAGATAATCCTCGTACTAGGAATTTTCCAGTTTAAAAAGCTCCCTTAAACTTTTTGCGACCCCGTCCTCAATTCCTGCATGGGTTACGTTATTGGCAACTTGCAGCACCTCGTCCCTGGCATTGGCCACAGCTACTCCCATTCCCACGCCTTTTATCATTTCCACATCATTATAATTATCTCCAAAGGCCACGCAATCTTTAACATCTATTTGATAGTGTTCCCGGAGCAGTAACTGAATAGCACTGAATTTGGAAATCTTCTTATTTGCAATTTCCAGATAGGTACGTTTTGAACGGTATAAATGAAGCTCTTCCGGAAATTCTTTACTCAGGAAATCCCTGATTTCGTCAATATCTTCTTCAGCGCCCATTGCCATTATTTTGTGTGCGCCTTTACCTTCTTTTTCCCATTTTTCGATGACTTCAGCATTGGATTTTACTTCAGGTGCCACTTTTGTGTTTTCCTCTTCCCGTTGTGCCCATTTATCAATCTGCGGAACGTACCATTCATCTTCATGATAAAGGCTGAGATGGCAATTAAACTTGCTGTTGAATTCGTAGAGTTTTTCAACAGTTTCTATAGGAATGGTGGTAGAGCTGATGGCTTTGTCTCCCACCATAACCAGTCCGCCATTATAAGCAATAATAGGATAATGTTTAATGTTGAGGTCGTCCTGAAGGTGGTGCATGGCCTTTGGCATTCTTGCTGAAATCAGTACAAAAGGAATTTTATCGCTAATTTCCTGTATGGTTTTAATCGTATGGTCAGAAAGGACCCTTTTTGAATTGAGAAGGGTTCCGTCTATATCTGAAAATATAATCTTGTAAGGCATTTATTCTTTTTTTTCGGTTTTAGGTTCTCTGTTTGCTTCTTTTAAAGTTTTGTTCAGCATCCATTCAATCTGGCCATTGGTACTCCTGAATTCATCAGCAGCCCATTTTTCAATAGCCTTCAGCATCTCTTCATTTACCCGTAGCGCGAATGCTTTCTTTTTACCCATTACTGTTCTACTGATTTTACAAAAGCGGTGATAGCAGGGATAAATTCCGGGTGAAGCGGCCGTTGCGGCTCATTATAAGTCTTGAAGTTAAAGAGGTTATCTTCTTCTTTTATTTCCCTGAAGATGTGGTTCATATTTTCAATTATCACTAATTCTGAAGAAGGTAATGCCTGGTGTAGAATTTTAGCTTCTTCTTCAGAAATCTGGATATCTGCAGTGCCATTTATAATGAGTACGGGAATATCAAGTTCTGCAATTTCCACAGCAGGATTGTACTTGATCCAGGAAGCCAGGAATGGTTGCAGCCCGGGACTGAAGATAGATTCCAGGAGCGGGTGATAATTGCTGGTGCTGCCGTTTTCTTTTATTTCCTGAAAAGCAGTTTGCATATTTTCCTTTAGTTGCGGCATTTGTTTCCCTATCTGTTCCACAAGAATTTTGTCTATACTTTGGCCGGCACCGGCAATGGAAATAAAAGCATCTGCTTTGTCCTTTGCGGCCAACATCCCTACAAGTGAACCCTGGCTGTGCCCCGCTACAACCAGATGATCAAATTTACCGTTGAAGTAATCCAGGATTGCTTCAGCGTCTTCCACAAAATCATCAAAACGAATATCTTCATCCTTCATTTGCGCACGGCTCATTTTTAAAATGCGTTTATCATACCTAAATGTTGCGATGCCATTTTCAGCTAACTCATGCGCTGTCTTCTTAAGGGCGTCGTTTTTCATCATGGGCTGGTTACAGTTGCGGTCTGTTGATCCCGAGCCGGCAATCAGGATCACCAGGGAAGAAGCCTGGCCTTCTACTGGTACAGTGAGGGTACCATCAATTACAGGGTTAATTGCTATTTCCTCTTCTTTGAATAACTCCTGAGCCCAGCCTGTCTGAGCGAAAATCATCAGGATAAAAATTGCAGTTTTCTTTATCATAAAGATGTTTTTAATTTCTGTAATTAATGGTTTAAAGTGCCGGCATTCACAATAGGGCTGGCATCCCTGTCCCCGCACAAAATAACCATTAAGTTACTCACCATGGCAGTGCGCCGCTCATCGTCCAGCTCAACGATTTGTTTCCTGCTTAGCTCTGATAGCGCCATCTCTACCATACTTACCGCACCTTCAACAATTTTATGCCTGGCGGCAACAATGGCAGTTGCCTGTTGCCTTTTAAGCATGGCGCTGGCAATTTCGTTGGCATAGGCCAGGTAGCCAATCCTTGCTTCCAGGACTTCTATCCCGGCAATATCCAGCCTTTCTTCAAGCTCTTTTTCCAGGGCATCGCTAACCTCATTTACGCTGGAGCGAAGGGTTATATCTTCATCCAGGCCTTCATCTGCAAAATTATCGTAGGGATATAAACTGGCCAGTTTTCTTACGGCAGCATCGGTTTGCACTACCACAAAATTTTCAAAGTTATCAACATCAAAAGAAGCTTTAAAGGTATCCCGTACCCGCCACACAAGAATTGTGCTTATCATTACGGGATTTCCCAGCTTATCGTTCACCTTCAGCCGTTCGCTGTCAAAATTTCTTGCCCGTAAGGAAATTTTCTTTTTTGTGTAAAGTGGGTTTACCCAAAAAAGTCCGTTTTTCTTCACTGTTCCTTTATAATCCCCAAAAAGAAGCAGCACCCTCGATTCATTTGGATTTACCAGGATAAGGCCCGGGAGGATAATAATGGAAATGAGAAATGCAAAGCCAAACCATATCCTGGGCATTACAATAAAACCGATAATGCTTCCGAAGAAAAGAATAATAAAAAGAAATAGCATGAGATAGCCGTTGGAAGGCTTTAAATCTTTTTCCTGTGTCATGACTGAAGTTGTTAGGTTGATATTAATATAATATCATAAATATATTGAATTAAAAGATGCCGGTTTAAAAGTTTAACAATTAATTTATATTGCTTCCTTATCTTTGCCGAAAATCGCAAAAACAGATGAAACAATCTTTAATACTATTATTTTCGGTCTTGATTATGAACACCACCCTTGCGAATAATGAAGACTGGGGAAAAACGGGCCACCGGGCTACTGCGGAAATCGCGGAGTCCTATCTCACCAAAAAAGCAAAGCGTAATATTGAAGAGCTGCTGAATGGAAGAAGCCTTGCATTTGTGGCAAATTATGCCGATGATATTAAAAGCGACCCTGAATTCAGGAAGTACGGCCCCTGGCACTATGTGAACATAGATCTTGAAGATGAAAAATATATGCCTGAAAAGGCCAATCCTAAAGGCGATCTGGTACAGGCTATTAGGAAATGTATTTCGGTTTTAAAAGATAACAGTGCTCCAAAGGAAGAGAAGCAGTTTTACCTTAAAATGCTGGTGCATTTTATGGGGGATTTGCATCAGCCTTTTCACGCGGGCAGGAGTGCAGACAAAGGCGGGAATGATATCCAGGTAAGGTGGTTTGGGGAAGGTTCCAATATTCACCGGGTTTGGGACAGCGATATGATCGATTCTTTCCAGATGAGTTATACCGAGCTGGCAGAGAACACCAAAGATCTTTCCAAAGAAGAAATGGAAAAAATAAAGTCCGGAAGTCTTTTAGACTGGGTTTATGAATCCAGGGATTTGGCAGATACTCTTTATGCCTCTGTAGATAACGGTGAAAAACTTGGCTACGAGTACATGTACGAGCGTTTCCCGATGGTACTGGAGCAGCTTCAAAAAGGAGGGCTGCGCCTGGCCAAAGTCCTTAACGATATTTACGGCTAAGCCTAATCAATTTTTCTGAAGGTAAGGTTAATCCTGTGTCCAATTTCCATTTTTGTTTTTGGGAGCTGGTGTTTCCAGAAATGCTGGGTAGAACCTTTCATTATTAATAAACTGCCATTTTCAAGCTTTAGTTTGAATCTGGCATTTTTCTTTTTATGTTTTAGATGAAAGATCCTTTCGGCACCAAAACTCACCGAGGCAATCTCCGGATTCCGGCCCAGTTCTTTCTCGTCGTCTGCATGCCAGCCCATACTGTCCCGGCCATTGCGGTACAAATTCAGGAGGCAGGCGGTAAAGCGTACCTCTGAAACCTTTTCCACCGCTTGTTTAATTTCCAGTAATACTTCAGGAAAAGCTTCAGGATGCATAGTTAGTCCGGAATAGGTGTAGGATTTGGTGTTTTCAGCAAAAAGGGCAGTAAGCCTTGGTTGCAGCATCTCTTTTCCGAAGATTTTGATTTTATCCTGCCGCCATGCGGTATCCTTCAGAATTCTTTCCGAATAAAGATCTGCTTCAGTTTCAGAAAAAAAATCAGGGAAATAAAGAATTTCAGCATCTGGCAAGTTTGGAGTTTCAATATTCATCATCTTAATATTTGAGATAGTTCCAGGCCCACCACATTAAAAAGAATTGCAGCGGAATTCTTAATGTAAGGATCCATTTTGGAATTCCGGCGCCTGCTTTTTCAGAAGAAAGCATGTAAAAATGGACCAGCAGGAAAACGATCAGCATTAAAATGAGCAAATAGATGGCCAGGTTTTTTGTTTCCTCAAAACACACGCCAGCGCCAAGAAGAATTTCTGCAATTCCACTTAGATGAACCAAAGATTTATGCGCGGGTAGATATGGCGGCATAATGCGCATATACATTTTTGGTTTTAAAAAATGATTTACCCCTGCAAGAATGTAAATAATTGCCATAACATAAAGGTGCCAGGGGTATTGCATGTGCCTAAATTTTAGTTAAAAAACATTAATTGTTGCCGGAAATATAAGCTTTTGTAATCGTTTAGCTACAATAGCTTGCGTATTTTGCTTAAATGAACTACATTTCGCAGCCCTTAGATTGTTGACTTAAGCCTATAACCACTTGAAGAAAAGTTATTTACTGTTTTTACTGCTTTTTATCACTTTCATCCCGGTTGGTGGTTTAGCGCAAAAAGATCCCTGTTTCGATGCCCAGCTGGATTCACTCTATAACATTTCCAGTAATTCCATAGAAAAGTACGATTATAAAGAAGCCATTATTCAGGCAAGGAATCTTATAGAAGAGGCCAGGCTAAGGGATAATAACAGCTATATTTTTCATGCCTATAACATGCTTGGGGCCAGTTATTCTGATCTTAAAGACACCATAAGAGCAAGGGAAAATTATGAAGAAGCTTTGGAATATGCCGTAAAATCCAGGAATGATACCCTTGTTCTATGGGCAAACAATAACCTGGGAAATATTTATTCTGAAGATAAAAAAACCAAACAAACCGGTATAGATTACTATAACAAGGCTATAGCACTGGCTAAAAAGCTGAACAGTAAAATTGAAGTTCTTTATCCTACCGTAAATATTGCCTGGACTTACCTTGATAATGATGCGCCCTCCAGGGCAAAGCCTTACCTGGAAGAAGCCTGGGAAATAGTGGAAGAGATTCACAAGGATGATAAATACCTGCTTTCACAGCTTAATTATTTGACCGGGCGTTACCACGCAGAAGTCAATGAGTTGGAAAAAGCGGAAAAATTTTTAAAAGAGGCCATAGCCAATGCTGAAGATGAAAACTATCTTATTGAAGCTTCCCTGGCCTATAAGGAATATGCAAAGGTTCTTTTTAGCCTGGAAAAATATGAAGATGCTTATCTGGCCCTTGATAAGTATGAAGAATATAATTCTGAGGTTTTTGAACAGGAGCGCTTGCGGCAGGTTGAAATCGCCAATGCCCAGTTTGATAATAACGAGTTTCAGAACAACCTTAAATTAGCTGAAAAGGAGCAGGAATACCAGGCACAAATAATAAAGAAATCCAACGAAAAGATATTTATAATGTTGGTTTCTTCTATAATCCTGGTGATTATCCTTTTCAGCCTTAACAAGATAAACCGGGACAGGACAAAGCTTATTCAGGAACTAAAGCATAAAAATAAGGAACTTAGGGATTCCAAGGATGAGGCAGAAAGGCTGGCCAGGTTAAAAACACAGTTTTTTTCTACTGTCAGCCATGAAATTCGAACCCCATTATATGGCGTAATTGGCCTTACATCTCTGTTGCTCGAGGATGAAAGTCTTAAAAAGCATGAAAGCGATCTTAAATCTCTAAAATTTTCAGCCGATTATCTTTTGGCGCTCATCAATGATGTGCTGCAAATGAACAAGATGGAATCGAAGCAGCTTAGGCTGGAAAAGGTTTCTTTCCATCTTCAGGATTTAATGACCAGTGTTCTGAATACCTTTGAATTCTCCAGGGTCCAGAACAACAATAAAATTCATGTAGATGTAGATAAAGACATTCCGTCTTACCTTATGGGTGATCCTGTGCGGCTTTCGCAAATTATGATGAACCTGGTTGGCAACGCTGTGAAGTTCACAGAAAGAGGTAATATCTACATTAGCGCACGCTTAAGAAAGGTTGTAGATGAAAATTATATAATTTACTTTGAAGTTAAAGATGATGGAATAGGAATTCCTGAAAACAAGCAAAAAACTATTTTTGAAGAATTCTCCCAGGTAAGCACCACCAATTATAGCTACCAGGGAACCGGCTTAGGCCTGCCTATAGTGAAGAAACTACTGGAATTGCATGATTCTGAAATTAAGCTGAAAAGTGAAGAGGGCAAAGGCAGTACCTTTAGTTTTGTTATTCCGTTTGAAAAAGATAAGGACAGGAGGGAAACGGCAAGAAATGAAGAGGTGAAGTCCAGTTTTAAAGAATATGAAGATAGCCTGCATCCTAAAAAAATTCTTATTGTAGATGATAACCATATAAACCAGGTAGTGACCACCAAGATCCTTAAAAAGGAAAATTTTGAATGTGATGTTGCCGGAAGCGGGGAGGAGGCTATCGAAAAACTTCAGGAAACGAACTTCGACCTTGTGCTAATGGACCTCAATATGCCTGGCATGGGTGGGCTTGAAGCTACAAAGAAGATCAGGGAAAGCAATACTAAAGTTCCTGTGGTCGCGCTTACCGCCGTGGAAGTGGATGAAATGCGGGAGAAAATTTATAATGCCGGAATGGATGATATTATCGTGAAGCCATACGATGTCCAGCAGTTTTACCAGATTATTTACAGGAATATGAGTGGTAGAAAAATTCCTTGTGAGCTCTAGACTCTTTTTTAGCATCCTGGGCAACTATTCTTAGTAATAATAGATAAAAAAACAGCCGTACCAGGTCAGGTACGGCTGTTTTGTTGAATAGATCTATACAGTTTACTTCACCATATCAAAACTACGTTTGATAAATGCTGTAAGTTCTTCTCCTTTTAAAAGGTTTTGAGACAGCCTTGCCAAATCCAGCGATTGCTTAATTAGGCGTTCCTGTTTCTTCTCTGTCTTGGTGTTTAGAATTTCAGAAACCAGCGGGTGATTGGTATTCACCACCAGGTTGTACATTTCTGGCATATTGCCCATTCCAAACATTCCGCCACCTCCGGTTTGCTGCATTTCTTTCATGCGGCGCATAAATTCCGGCTGGGTAATTATGAGCGGCGCTGCATCGCTATCCATAGCTTCCAGTTGTACGGTGTATTTTTCCTTCGAAACAACTTTTTCAAAATCAGCTTTCAGCTTTTCTTTTTCTTCATCTGAAAGTTTAGAAATGTTTTCATCATCTTTTTTGATAAGGTTGTTCACGTGGTCGGAATCCACACGTACAAAGGAAATTTTCTCTTTAGAAGTTTCCAGTTTTTGAAGTAAGTGGGAAACAATAGGGGAATCAAGAAGCAATACCTGGTAACCTTTATCTTTGGCCGCCTGTATATAGCTGTGCTGCTCGTCCTGGTTAGAGGCATAAAGCACCACCATATTTCCGTCTTTATCTGTTTGGTTTTCCTTGATTTTTGCCTCCAGCTCCTCAAAAGTAAAGAAATCACCATCTACGGTAGGATAAAGGGCAAATTTTTGAGCCTTGTCAAAGAATTTTTCTTCGGAAAGCATTCCGTATTCAATAACGATCTTTATGTCGTTCCATTTTTTCTCAAAATCTTCCCGGTTGTTGTTGAAAAGAGTTTTCAGTTTATCAGCCACTTTTCTGGTGATGTAACTGGAAATTTTCTTTACAGAAGAATCTGCCTGGAGGTAAGAACGGGAGACATTTAACGGAATGTCGGGAGAATCGATAACCCCACGCAGCATGGTTAAAAATTCAGGAACAATTCCTTCAACATTATCGGTCACAAAAACCTGGTTTTGATATAGCTGAATTTTATCCCGCTGGATATTCATATCCTGCGTCATCTTTGGGAAGTAAAGAATTCCGGTAAGGTTAAAAGGATAATCTACATTAAGGTGAATATGGAACAAAGGCTCCTCGAACTGCATTGGGTAGAGTTCACGGTAGAACTCTTTATAATCTTTTTCCTCAAGATCTGTTGGTTGTTTGGTCCATGCCGGCTCGGGGTTGTTGATGATGTTATCAACGGTCTTTGTTTCCGGTTTTGCATCTTCCGGCGCGTCTTCAGGAAGCGGAAGCGTTTCTTCTTTTGTTCCGAATTTAATTGGGATGGGCATAAATTTGTTATACTTCACCAATAATTCCTCAATGCGGTTTTCTTCAAGGAATTCTTCATCGTCTTCATTAATATGAAGGATAATTTCTGTTCCCCGTTCCTGCTTATCTGCTTCTTCTAAGGTGAATTTTGTGGTTCCTTCACAAATCCAGTGAGCTGCCGGTTCGTCTTTGTAAGATTTCGTAATAATTTCCACCTTGTGAGCTACCATAAAAGCGGAGTAGAAACCAAGGCCAAAATGGCCAATAATGCCACTATCTTTAGCTGAATCCTTGTATTTTTCAAGGAATTCTTCCGCACCAGAGAAAGCAACTTCGTTAATGTATTTTTCCACTTCCTCTTTGGTCATCCCAATCCCCTGGTCGATAACATGAATTTTTTTCCCTTCTTTATCAACCTTAACTTCAATTACAGGATTTCCGTATTCCACAGAAGCCTCTCCAATGCTGGTAAGATGTTTAAGTTTAAGGGTCGCATCTGTCGCGTTGGAAATTAATTCTCTTAGAAAAATTTCGTGATCGCTGTATAAGAACTTCTTTATTAAAGGAAAAATGTTCTCTACAGACACATTAATATTTCCGGTTGCCATATAGTATATTTTAAATGTTATTCAATTGGCTTGATACAGGTCAAAAAAAGTACCATTGAACTGCCGCTGACAAACTGACATAGGATTGGCATTGTAATGTTCAAGATATTGATTCGTCTAATCTAGGAACAATGTTCAGAATGAAATATTTAACAATTTTTTGTTTAATGTTTTTTAATTTTAATTGAACAAAAAACTACCTTTGAAAAAGAGTAAAAGCTATGACAGCCAAAGTAAAAGATACCCCTGCTAAGAAAAAACTGGATAAGGACCGCCTAATTTCCTTATATATGGATTACATCCTTGAGGAGGAAAGAACACCCGGTACGGTTTATAAATTTTGTAAGCAGAATAAGATAAAGGAAGAAGAATTTTATAAATTCTTCGGAAGTTTTGAAGGCCTGGAGAAAGGAATCTGGGAGCGTTTTTATGAGCATGCCGTAAATGTAATAGACAAGAGCCCGGAGTATGAAACTTTTACAAATCGGGAAAAAATGCTCACTTTCTTTTTTACATTTTTTGAAATTCTTACAGCCAACAGAAGTTATGTCCTTTTCACTTTGAACAAAAGCGATATGCCCCTGAAGAACCTTGAGCAGTTAACAGGATTAAGAAGAAAAATGAAGGGATTCGCGAAGGGCCTTTTAAGGGAATCAAATGAGGCAAAAACCGTAAATCTTCTTAAGCAGTCAGAAACTGTATTTTCAGAAGCCGCGTGGGTGCAACTTATGTTCCTTATGAAGTTTTGGATGGATGACAATTCCCCACAATTTGAGAGTACAGATGTGGCCATAGAAAAATCTGTAAATACCATTTTTGATGTTTTCGACAACACGCCATTAGAGCGGGTCCTGGATTTTGGCAAATTTCTCTGGAAGGAAAAGATGTCATAGTCCATAAGAAGTAAGAATGAAAACAATAGATAAAATACCAACAGGAAAAATTGGCCGTACCTCAAAAATGGTTCAAACGGGCGTTAAAATTGGTGGGAATTACCTGAAGTATTACGGCAAACGGGCATTAAATCCTGAAGTTAGCAGGGACGAACTGGATGAAAGCAATGCCAGTGATATTTATGACGGCTTAAAAAGCCTTAAAGGAAGCGCTCTTAAAGTGGCTCAAATGCTTTCTATGGAAAAAAGCCTGTTGCCCAATGCCTATGTGGAGAAATTCAGTTTGGCGCAGTTTAGTGTGCCACCATTGTCTGCTCCCCTTGTGCGAAAGACTTTTAAAAAATATCAGGGAGCTTTTCCCGAGGAACTGTATGATACGTTTGCAACCCAATCTGTTAATGCCGCCAGCATCGGCCAGGTGCACCAGGCGACAAAAGACGGGAAAAAACTTGCTGTGAAAATCCAATACCCCGGGGTTGCAGACAGTATCAGTTCAGATCTTGCTATGGTAAAACCCATTGCTATCAGGATGTTTAACCTTCAGGGCAAAGATTCTGAAAAATATTTTAAGGAAGTTGAAGGGAAACTTCTGGAGGAGACAGATTATATTTTAGAAGTAAAACAGAGCAAAGCTATTTCTGAAGCCTGTAAGCACATTCCAAATCTTCAGTTTCCGCAGTATTATGAAAAACTGTCCAGTGAACGCATTATTACCATGGACTGGATGGAAGGTAAGCACCTGAGCGAATTCGCGAAAGAAAATAAGGACCAGGAAAAAGCCAATAAAGTCGGGCAGGCGTTATGGGATTTTTATATGTTCCAGATGCACAATTTAAAAGAAGTTCACGCAGACCCCCATCCGGGAAATTTCTTGATAAATGAGAAAGGAGATTTAATAGCTATAGATTTCGGTTGTATTAAAAAGGTGCCTGAAGATTTCTATGTGCCATATTTTGAACTTGCCGAAAAAGAAAATATTAATAATCTGGAATTCTTCAGAAGCAAATTATATGAACTGGAGATTCTCCGGAATGACGATTCTCCCCATGAAATAGAATACTTTTCGGAGCTCTTTTTTCAGATGCTGAATTTGTTTACCAGTCCATTTCATCAGGAAACCTTTGATTTTTCAGATGAAGGCTTTTGGAATTCCATTACAGAGTTAAGCGAGAAATATAGTAAGGATACAGAACTTCGAAAAATGAACGGCAACAGGGGAAGTAAACACTTTCTATATATAAACCGTACGTTTTTTGGCCTTTATAACCTACTCCACGATTTAAAAGCAGAGGTTAAAATAAACAGGTATAAGGAATATCTGTAAAGGTTGATTTATTGGTTAGGTTGTTGGAAAAGCGCAATTTCTGTTTTAAGAATTGCGCTTTTCTTTTAACCTAAATTTATTTATTTCTTTGATTATAGCCGCACAAATGTTAGGATGGTTACAAAAGCCTGTGCGCTATTGTTAAACACTGATAAAGTGCTTCTTACAAGGATGGCATTGTATTAAATTGCGTACTTATTAACCATTAAAAATATATAAGGATGAAAACGCTAAATTTGAGGTTATTGGCTATATTTCTTTTCATTTGCGCAGTAGCAGGTGCACAGCAATATGGCGATTATGATGCCAATAGTGATGGAAGTATGAACCGTCAGGAATTTGATAATCAGTATAACAATCAATATTCCCAATGGGACGCTAACAGCGACCAGGAAATAGACGACAGGGAATTTTACAATGCAACCTACAGTAGAGTAGACCAGGATGGAGATAACCGCCTTTCTGAACAAGAATGGAATGACGGTTACGATAACCTGTATGGAGATTATTTCGATACTAACCAATATAATCAGTTTGATGCCAACGCAGATGGATACATAGATGGTGATGAATATTATGATGGTTTCAGGAATACCGATTTCTACACTAGTTATGATTCAGACGGGAGCGGATCTTTAAATCAGCAGGAGTTAAATGAAGGAGTTTACAATAATATGGACAGGGACAGGAATGGTTCTATAGACGAAAAAGAATTTAGTTCCGGCGGTTCTTACTATAATGTTTCAAACTCAGGTGGTACCAACGGTTCCAGGGGTACAACCGGCAGCATGAACAATGGAAATATGGATTAGGAAAATAATTTTCCTAAAACTACTCAAGGTCCGCAACTGCGGGCCTTTTTATATTCATTTACTTAAGGATATCACTTCCTAGAGAAGCTTTAAAAAATTGGAGTTTCCACGTTAAACTGTTTTGAAGATTTTTAATTAAACTTTTTCCATACTATTCTATATAAAATCGAAAATTATGAAATCAGGAATATCATTTATTTTACCGTTAATCCTTCTGCTTACTTCTTGTGAAAGTAATTTTGACCGCTACGATAGAGATAACGATGGCTTGTGGAATGGAGATGAATTTGACGAGGCCTACGGCGAAAATTTTGTCAGTTGGGACCTTGATAGCGATCAACTTCTGGATGGCAACGAATTCTTTGGCAGTACTTTCGAAAATACCGATCTTGACAGCGATGGATTTATAAATGAAGATGAATGGAAAGAAGGTAATGTAAATATGTACAGAAATTACGCCGGCGAAAATGACTTTACAGAATTTGATGTAAATGAAGACAGCCTAATTGATGAAGAAGAATGGAATGACGGCTTTATAAATTCAGATTGGTTTGATACTTATGATGTAGACAGGGACGGGTATATGAACACAGGGGAGCTTAATGAAGGCTTATTTAATGATTGGGACGATAATGGGGATGGCTTTTTGGATGAAGACGAATATGAAGCCGGTGATGCCTATTTTAATGCTGAAAAATAATAGTGACACTTATAATTAGTATGTTCTTAAAGCAATTCCCCTAAAAATGCTGTTTTCATAATAGTAATGTTTCTTATCTTGCGCCCACTGTTTTTGCCGGATTGCCAAAACTATGAGCGAAAAATTTCTAATAACGTAAATCTGAAAGATATGTACCAGTCCAAAATTGCCGGTTTGGGAAGTTATGTCCCTGAAAATGTTGTGACCAACCAGGATCTTGCGAAGATCATGGATACTAATGATGAATGGATACAGGAGCGCACCGGCATTAAGGAAAGAAGGCACATTAAAAAAGGCGATGGCAATTCAACCGCTATAATGGGCGTAAAGGCGGCTGAAGTTGCGCTTGAACGTTCGGGAATTTCTAAAGATGAAATAGAACTTATTGTTTTCGCAACCCTTAGCCCCGATTACTATTTTCCTGGCTGTGGTGTACAGGTGCAGGAAATGCTGGATATAAAAACCTGTCCGGCGCTGGATGTAAGAAATCAATGTAGCGGATTTATTTACGGCCTTTCTGTGGCAGATCAGTTTATCAAAACCGGAATGTATAAAAACGTGCTGCTTATTGGAAGTGAAAATCATAGTGGCGGGCTAGACATGACCACCCGTGGCAGGTCTGTTTCGGTGATTTTTGGGGATGGTGCAGGAGCGGCCGTTTTAACCAGAAGTGACCATAACAGCGAGGGCATCCTGTCCACACACCTGCATTCTGAAGGAAAACATGCCCTGGAACTTTCCCTTAAAGGCCCCAGTACAAACCATTGGGTGCCGGAAATTATTGCTGAAAACCCACAGGGCGATGATATTTCTTATTATCCTTACATGAATGGGCAGTTTGTATTCAAAAATGCCGTGGTACGCTTTTCTGAAGTTATTATGGAAGGCTTAAAAGCTAACGGACTTGAAGTTGAAGATATTGATATGCTTATCCCACACCAGGCAAACCTGAGAATTTCCCAGTTTATTCAACAGAAATTTAAACTAAGTGACGAGCAGGTTTTTAACAATATTCAGAAATATGGAAATACCACGGCGGCTTCTATTCCTATTGCCTTGACTGAAGCCTGGGAAGAAGGAAAAATAAAAGAAGGTGATGTGGTGGTGCTGGCAGCATTTGGAAGCGGGTTTACCTGGGGAAGTGCCGTAATACAATGGTAACAGGAGATAACATTAAACACCCTTAGAATACCTGTAAAGGTCGTAAATTCCAAAAATAATAAATCCTATAGCCAGTATAATCCCCAGCGTGTCCTTCTCTACTTTCAGGAGGCGGTAATAGAGCCTGTAACTTCCATAGCCAATAAAAAGAATGCCCAGCACAAGATGCCAGATGTTACGGGACCTTCTTTGAGAGTGGTCATCTTTCATTTTTATAATCTTCTGGAAAAGTTGTTCTCGCTATCTTATCGGCTTCAGGAAAATGCATCTTATCAACAAATAACAGAACCTGTCCAGGCATGCCGCCGCCAAAGCCGGCTCTTAAACCTGAATCAAAATCATTTCTGACACGGGAAGATATTCCCTGTTCCTCAAATAATTCCTGCAGGTATTGCACATTTGTTTCAGGACCGGTATAAACATGTTCGTAAGTCTCGTCTGTACTCATTATTTTAGATGTTTTGTAACTAAAATACGAATATAAGAAGGCTTAAGCAGGGGTTTTATACAGAGTTTAACGTTCTAGGCGTTATAGTATTTGCTGTTCCAGATCTCCGTACTAAAGTTTTTTCCTTTCTTAAAGCCGTAGAAAATAGCCAGGCCGGCCACCCATTTAAACATAAAGAAGAAAATTAAAAAGAATTCTGTAGTACTTGGTTCTGGGGAGAACAGCCCGTCTGGTACCATTAAGGTTAACAGGAAGCTGCCCAAAAGAAGCACGATTACAAAATTTTCCAGGGTTTTAAACGGCCACATTAGTATTCTGCGGAAAGGGCTAAGGTCATTTCCCCATTTATGGACCAGGTAAAAATAGTCGTTCCCCATTGGGGCAAGTAAAAGGGGATCGTCGGCATTTTCAAGTTTAAAAAGCTTTGAAGGAGCTATTATTCTGAAGCCTTTAAGAGCGGTTTCATGTTGTTTTTCCAGCTTTTTAATTTCCATTAAAGCCTCATATGGGATCTCCCCCTTAAAATACTTTGTGCTAAGAAACCGAAGGCGGTAGTGTACACAGATTTTTTCAATATCATTTATATGAAAAATACGGTTGGTTTCCAGCTGTTCAAAATCAAAATTATTGGTTTCCGTGATCCTTCCATCATTCAGATTTTGAAGAATTTCCTGTTCCTTTGTGGTATCGGCTTTAAAAATTGCCTGTACCTGTTCAAGGATTCTCTCTTCAGGAATTCTTTTATTTCGGACTTTTAGGAGTTGATTTTCAATGTTTGTGCGAGGGATATTCAGCTTCATTTTCTTTTTCTTTAGCATCCGGCATTAAATTTAAGTATTAAGTTGGACATTCCAAACGGAAACTTCGCAGTTTAGTAAGATAAAAAGCTTAAGCTGTGTTAATTATTTATAATGGGCCAGGAATTTTGAGCCGGGTAACCGGTGGATATTGATTTCAAGAAATGGGAATAAAAAAACCGCACAGGAAAGCTGCACGGTTTTTTGGTTTTAATTTCGTTTACTTAATAGTTATCTCAGTTCAGCATTGAGTTCTTTCTCAAATCTCTGCTGCAGCCTGTTCATCATTTTATCCACCTGCTTATCGGTAAGTGTTTTGTTTTCATCCTGGAAAAGGAAACTAACAGCATAACTTTTCTTGCCGTCGGGAAGATTATTTCCCTGGTAAACATCAAAGAGATTTACTTCTTTCAGCAGTTTCTTTTCAGTTTGATAAGCGATTTTTTCGATTTCTTCATATTTAATCATGTCGTCCAGCAGCAGGGCAAAATCCCTCCTGACTGCAGGATGTCTTGGAATAGCGCTGAATTTTGTTTTCTGCACCTTTACCAACTCCAGGATTGCATCCCAGTTAAAATCGGCATACAGTACCTCCTGCGTAACGTCAAAATGCTTTAACACCAGTTTTCGCACAACACCAAACTCTACTAGTTTTGCTTTTTTGGAACTCAAAGCCATTCCTTCTGAAAAAATATCATTTTTAGTGGAAGATGGTTTTAATCTGGAAATTCCCAGTCTGCTGAAAATTCCCTCTACAATTCCTTTTAAATAAAAAAAGTTACCATGGTTTTCTGCGCTGTTCCAGCCTTCCGGGTTCCTGCTTCCCGAAACGAATATTGAGAGGTGCTTATTTTCTGCCCTTCCGCTCACATAAGAATGATAGGTTTTCCCAAATTCAAAAAATTTCAGGTCACTCTGCTTCCTGTTAATATTATAACTAACTGCCTCTAATCCCGAAAATAACATAGACTGCCTCATCACGCTGAGGTCCTGGCTCAAAGGATTCAGCATTTTTACGCTGTGCTCTTCCTTTAATTGTTCGCTAAGGTTGAGGTATTCAGGAGAGGTTAAAGAATTTGCCATGGTTTCGTGAAATCCCTGTCCCGTAAGCTGATTGGCAATAATATTCTGCAACTTATAATCATCAAATTTGGAAGAATTAGAGACTGAAATTTTAAGTTTTTCCCCAAACTTAATGTTGTTGTATCCATACACTCTTAATATCTCTTCAATAACATCAGATTCCCGCTGCACATCTACGCGATATGAGGGAATGGTAAGGCCCATCCCGGTTTCGGTTACATTGTTCACCCTTATTTCCAAAGATGCGAGTATAGATTTGATGGTTTCTTCCTGAAGGTTTTCCCCAATGAGTTTATTCACCTTGTCAAAAGTGAGGAAGACCTGGAAATCTTCGACTTTACGGGAATAAATATCGTTTATGTCACTGGTAATTTCCCCGCCCGCGATTTCCTGAATAAGCAGCGCGGCACGTTTTAAAGCATATTCGGTTATGGAAGGGTCAATTCCCCTTTCAAACCTAAAAGAAGCATCGGTGCTAAGCCCATGCCTTTTGGCGGTTTTTCTAATGCTTACCGGATTGAAATAGGCGCTTTCAAGAAAAATGTTGGTAGTGCTTTCAGAAACCCCGCTATGCAAACCTCCAAAAACCCCGGCAATGGCAAGTGGTTTTTCGGTATCGCAAATCATAAGATCTTCTTCGTGAAGTTCACGTTCCACCTCGTCTAAAGTGGTGAATTTAGTTCCTGCAGGAAGCGTTTTTACATGAATTTCGTTTCCGGCGATTTTCGCGGCGTCAAAGGCATGTAAAGGTTGCCCGAGCTCATGTAAAACATAGTTGGTGGCATCTACCACATTGTTTTTTGGGGTGATGCCTATAGCTTTTAACCTGTTTTGCAACCATTTTGGAGAAGCCTGAATTTTAACGTCTGAAATGGTAACCCCGCAATACCTCGGCGCAAGGCTGGAATCTTCTACATGAATAGGAATTTTAAGGCTGCGGCTGTCAACATGAAAACTGCTAACCGATGGGGTGATGAGTTCCAGGCTTTTGTTTTTTTGCTGGTAACCTGCTTTTAAATCCCTGGCCACACCCCAGTGGCTCATGGCATCGGCGCGGTTGGGCGTGAGGCCTATTTCAAAAACCTGGTCGTTTTCAATCTCGAAAATCTCGGCAACCGGAGTTCCCGGTACCAGCTCGTTGTCCATTACCATAATGCCTTCATGGCTGGCTCCCAGGCCTATTTCCTTTTCTGAACAGATCATCCCGTAACTGGTTTCCCCGCGAATCTTTCCTTTTTTTATAGTCCATTCTTCTCCTTCTTCATCATAGAGAACCGTACCTATGGTGGCTATCGGCACTTTTTGGCCAGCGGCTATATTTGGGGCGCCGCAAACAATCTGCACATTTTCCCCATTGCCCAGATCTACTTTTGTAAGGTTTAACCTGTCGGCATTGGGATGGGACTCACAATTTAAAACATGGCCCACAACTATTCCTTCAAGTCCGCCTTTTACACTTTGGAATTTGCTTATACCTTCTACTTCAAGTCCGAGGTCTGTAAGTAATTCTCCTGTTTCTTCGGGGTTTTCAGGAAGCTTAATAAATTGCTTGAGCCAGTTATATGAAATTTTCATCAGATTAATTTTTCAGTAGGCAAAGATAATATTACGAATGGTTTTGGCATAATATCAAATCCGAATTTAAATGCCGCCGCTTACCAGAAACTTCTGCTTGTTTTTCCGCAGAAATCAGCTAATATAATTCCAGATATTCTTATGTTTTATCACCTGGGAATAAGTGTATTTCAATACCTTGTTCTTTTCCAGGGCCAGATCTGGGTCTTCTTTTAGAACCTGCATGGCATGGTAACGCGCGGCTTTAAGGATCTCATTATCTTTTACGATATCTGCAATTTTAAGGTTCAGCACCCCGCTTTGCTGTGTGCCCATTAGATCACCGGGGCCACGAAGTTTAAGGTCTACTTCGGCAATCTCAAAACCGTCATTGGTTTGCACCATGGTTTGCAACCTTGTTTTTGAATCGTTGGAAAGTTTATGCCCGGTCATTAAAATACAAAAACTTTGCTCTGCGCCGCGGCCAACCCTGCCGCGCAGCTGGTGCAACTGGGAAAGGCCAAAACGTTCGGCGCTTTCTATAACCATTACGCTCGCATTCGGTACATTTACGCCCACTTCAATTACCGTGGTGGCTACCATAATCTGGGTTTCGGCACGTACAAACCTGTCCATTTCATAGTCCTTATCAGCGGGTTTCATCTGCCCGTGTACAATGGAAATCTGCGTGATTGGAAATTCCCTGGCAATGCTTTCATAGCCGTCCATCAGGTCTTTATAATCCATTTTTTCAGATTCCTGGATAAGGGGATAAACTATATAAACCTGTCTTCCTTTTTCAATTTCCTCTTTTATAAATCTGAAAACTTTAAGCCGGTTGCTGTCGTAACGGTGTACTGTTTTTATGGGTTTCCTTCCCGGTGGCAGCTCATCTATAACCGAAATGTCCAAATCTCCATAAAGGCTCATGGCCAGGGTACGGGGGATAGGAGTTGCGGTCATTACCAGGATGTGCGGGGGCATGTGGTTCTTTTTCCACAATTTCGCCCTTTGTGCCACCCCAAAACGATGCTGTTCATCGATTATGGCCAATCCAAGGTTTTTAAACTGAACCTTGTCTTCCAGCAGGGCATGGGTGCCTATAAGAATATCAATCTCCCCGTTTTCCAGTTTTTCATGGATTTCCCTTCTTTCTGAAGTTTTGCTGGAGCCGGTAAGCAGATAAATACTGGTGCCCAGGTTTTGACAAAATTCCACCAGGCCATTGTAATGCTGAATGGCCAGAATTTCGGTGGGGGCCATTAAACAGGCCTGGAACCCATTGTCCAGCGCTATAAACATAGACATTAAGGCCACAATGGTTTTTCCTGAACCTACGTCCCCCTGCAGCAGCCGGTTCATCTGGGCGCCGCTGCCCAGGTCGCTTCGTATTTCTTTTATTACCCGTTTTTGGGCGTTGGTGAGTTCAAAAGGCAGGTGGTCTTTATAAAACCGGCCAAAATTTTCCCCAATCTGATCGAATACATAGCCCTTGATCCTTTTCTTCTGAAGCATGTTCTTGATGAGCAACTGCAACTGTATGTAAAAGAGCTCTTCAAATTTCAGCCTGAACTGCGCTTTTGCCAACAATTCCTGGCTTTTTGGAAAATGCACATTAAAAAGTGCTTCGGCTTTTGGAATCAATTTTAGCTTTTCCCTTATTTCCTCTGTAAGCGTATCATAAAACCTCCCTTTGGTTTCCAGGAAAAGCTGCTGCATGATTTTATTGACCACTCTGTTGCTAACACCCTTTTTTGCCAGCAGTTCTGTTGAAGGATACACCGGCTGCATGGCGGTACGCAGTTGTTTTTTGTACTCTTCCACCGGTTCCATCTCCGGGTGAGGCATGCTAAACATGCCATTAAACCAGTTGGTTTTCCCAAAGATTACATAAGGAGTATTCAATTTAAGGTTTTCCCGAATCCATTTATGGCCTCTAAACCAAACCAGTTCCATTTTCCCGGTATCATCAACAAAATCGGCTACCAGCCTTTTTCCGCGCTTTTGTTCCACGGTTTTTATATGGGTTATCTTTCCCACAATTTGCACTTCTGCGGAAGTTCTCTGAAGCTCATTTATTTTATAAAACCGCGTCTTGTCCAGGTAACGGTTTGGAAAAAAATTCAGCAAATCCTGGTAAGTATGGATGCCGAGTTCTTTACGCAACAATCCTGCCCGGCCGGGCCCTACTCCTTTAAGATAGTCGATTGGTGTTTGCAGGATATTGGGATTCATGAAAACGAAGATATTAAATCCGCTTTAAACCGCTGGAACCAATAGTATGGTTTATGCGGATTTTGATTTAGCGATACTGTTTAAGCGCCACATAATTTGTAAATTAGCGGTACATTGCCAATTTTCAGCATGAAGAATTTTTTTTTAATCCTGCTATTGTTTTCGTTCCTTGCAGGAATTGCCCAAAACACCGGTATTTCCCATCAGCGGGAGAAGGTAGATTTTCAAAACGTAGATGCCACAATCCGGATTTTTCCTGAAGATAAAAGGGTTCAGGGAGAAGTAATATATAGTTTCAACGTGCTCGCCCCGGCAGATTCCATTTTTATTGATGCTCAAAATATGGAATTTCAAGAGGTGCTTTTAAATGGAAAGGAAGCCCACATAAATAATGATGGTAAACGACTCTGGATAAGGTCTGAGTTTTCTCCTTCCGAAGAAAATAAAATAGCACTGAAATATTCTGCTTTTCCTTCACAAACCATGTATTTTATGAATTGGAATGAGCCGGCGGGAATGCAATCGCCGCGGCAGGTATGGACGCAGGGGCAGGGGAAATATACTTCGCACTGGTTGCCAAGTTTTGACGACCTTCAGGAAAAAGCAGTTTTCGACCTGAAGATAAAGTTTCCTTCTGGTTATAAGGTTTTGGCGAATGGTGTTCTCCGTCAAAAGAGAGTGCTGGGAGATTCTTTGGTAGAATGGGAATATGATATGAATGACCCCATGAGCAGTTATTTAGTTGCTGTTGCCGTCGGGAATTATCGTAAAAAGGAAATCACCACCGCTTCCGGCGTAAAAATGCAGCTTTATTATGAGCCGGAGGATTCCCTAAAAGTGGAGCCTACCTATCGCTATTCGAAGGAGATTTTCGATTTTCTGGAAAAGGAGATAGGCGTGGCTTATCCCTGGCCAAATTATAAACAAATCCCGGTTCAGGATTTTATTTACGCGGGAATGGAAAACACGGGCGCCACAATTTTTTCAAATATTTTGGTGGTGGATTCAACAGGTTTTAATGATCGCAATTTTGTAAATGTAAATGCGCATGAGCTGGCTCACCAGTGGTTTGGAGATTTAGTTACAGAAAAAGAAAGCAGGGACCACTGGTTGCATGAAGGTTTCGCCACCTTCTACGCGCTTTTGGCCGAAAAGGAAGTTTTTGGAGAAGATTATTATTACTGGAAATTATACGAATCTGCCGAGCAGTTAAAGGAGTTGAGTGACAGCGGGAAAGGGGAAGCGGTAATGGATCCCAAAGCCAGTTCCCTCACATTTTATCAAAAAGGGGCCTGGGCCCTGCATATTCTAAGGGAGAAAGTAGGGGAGGAGGCTTTTCGTGAAGCAGTGCGGAATTACCTGGAATTATATAGATTCCAAAGCGTTTCTACCGAAAATTTTATTGCTGAAGTCGAAAAAACTTCAGGCATGGATCTTTCAGATTTTATGGACAACTGGCTGAAGCAATCGGCTTTTAAAGCCAATGCCGCGCTTAATTCTTTAAAAGAATCGGAGTTTATACGGAATTATCTTGGAATTGCCGGTTTAAGGGAAGTGTCCCTGGAACAAAAATTCGACCAGCTAGGCCATGCCCTGGATTTTCTTGTTAACGATTATATTGGCCAGGAGGTGGTTTATCAGCTGGCCGGGAATTCTTCAGCTGAAGCCTTTCAACTCTACAAGAAGGCATTTGAAACCAACAATCTTTATGTACGGCAGGCCATTGCCACAAGCCTACAGAAAATTCCTTCAGAATTAAAAGCGAATTACGAGTCGCTTCTTAAAGATGATTCCTACCTCACTAAAGAAACCGCTTTGTACAATCTCTGGATGCAGTTTCCGGAAGACAGGACTTCCTATCTTACAGCAACAGAGGGAATAACTGGATTTATGGATAAGAATGTGGAAACCCTTTGGCTGGCTCTAAATCTTGCCACTCCAAATTTCCAGCCGGACAAAAAGCAAAAGGTTTTTAACACCTTAACCGCCTATACCGCTCCGGTACATCATTTTGAAACCCGAAAAAACGCGTTTGGTTACCTGTATCAGCTTAACATTTTTACTTCTCAAAATTTAAAAGATCTAATGGCCGGGACACAGCATCAAACTTATAGTTTTCGCAATTATTGTCGTGAGTTGCTGGAAGAGCTGCTAAAAAATGACCAATATAAAAATATGCTTCTGGATTTGCAGGATGGCCTTCCGCATAAGCAACAGGAGTTTCTGGAGAGTAAACTTGCTCAATCATGAAGGCTCTGGTAATTTCCGGAGGTGGCAGCAAGGGAGCCTTTGCCGGCGGCGTGGCCCAATATCTTATTAGGGAATTGAACAGGGAATACGACCTGTACCTTGGAACATCTACGGGAAGCCTGCTTATTTCCCATCTTGCCCTCAATAAAACTGAAAAAATAAAAGATGTTTTTACTTCGGTAAACCAGGCGAGTATCTTTAGTAACCGGCCGTTCCTAATCAGGCGCCGCCATGGTTATGATCAAATTAGTATCAATCATTTAAACGTATTGCGGAATTTCTTAAAAGGAAGAAAAACCTTCGGCGAGAGTAAAAATCTCCAGAAACTGATTAAAAATACACTGACCCCAGAGGAGTTTCAGCAATTAAAATCCGGCACAAAAGATGTTGTGGTAACCGTATCCAATCTGTCTTTAAATGAGGTGGAATACAAATCTATAAAGGACTTTGGTTATGATGATTTTTGTGAATGGATATGGATTTCCAGTAATTATACGCCGTTTATGAGCCTGGTTCATAAAAATGGCTGCGAATATGCCGATGGCGGACTGGGCTCTATGGTCCCGATTGAAGAGGCTATTAAGCGGGGAGCAACCGAGATTGATGCTATAATTCTGAAAACCGAAGTCACCAATTACAATCGCATGCCTTCTAAAAACGCTTTTGGATTAATTACCAATCTTTTTCAGTTTATGCTGGACAGGATTGAAAATCAGAATATCAGGATTGGGAAGTTTGCGGCAGCCAACAAAGACGCGATTATTAATTTCTATTACACACCCACAGTTTTGACTACGAATTCCCTTATTTTTGATGAAAATAAAATGAAAAGCTGGTGGGAGAGTGGTTACAGCTTCGCGAAACTTAAGAATGAAGAACTTAATCAAATTGAACCTTAATGCGGGCATTGGTAATTTCGGGAGGCGGGAGTAAAGGAGCTTTTGCAGGCGGAGTGGCGCAACATTTAATTGAAGAGGAAAAGAAAAAGTATGATCTTTTTTTAGGAACATCAACAGGAAGTTTGTTGATTCCTCACCTGGCAGCCGGGAATATTGAAAAAGTGCATGATATCTACACTAATGTAGATCAGCATAAAATCTTCAGCGTAAATCCCTTTATCGTTAAGAAGAAAGACGGCCGGGAATATGTTACCATCAACTATTTCAACATGTTCTGGCAGTTTATAAAACGTAAACGCACCTTTGGGGAAAGCAAGAATCTCAAAAAACACATTCGGCTTCATTTTTCTGAAGAAGATTTTATTGGGCTTAAAGCCAAAGTGAAAGATGTGGTGGTTACGGTTTCCAATCTTTCCAAAAACCGGGTGGAGTATAAATCCATCCACGATTTTTCTTATGATGATTTTTGCGACTGGATATGGATAAGTTGTAATTACATTCCCTTTATGAGTCTGGCCACAAAAGATGGCTACGAATATGCCGATGGTGGCCTGGGTTGTGTGGTGCCTATTCGGGAGGCTATAAAAAGAGGCGCGAAAGAGGTGGATGCCATAATCCTGGAGGCCGAAAATATGGAATACAACAAGGTGCTTGGGAAAAACCCTTTTTCTTTAATGATCAACCTCTTCGGGTTTTTACTGGACCAGGTGGAATATCACGATATTGTTGAAGGCAAACTTGCCGCCCTTAATAAGCAGGTAAAGCTGAATATTTACTACACGCCCACAAAACTTACTGAAAATTCGCTTGTTTTCAACAAAAAGGCAATGACGGAGTGGTGGCAGGAAGGTTTTGAATATGCCAAGAACCGGGCAGAACAAAACCGGAAAAAATCCCGGGGCTTCTTTAGGCTGTTTTCCTTTTAAACAATATTCCTTACTTCTTTTTTAATAAAGCCGAGGGCCGCATCTGTAGGTGCCGGTTTCTCAATCAACGCGGTAAGAATAACTTCCCTAAGTTTATCCGGGCTGTTTACTTCTTCCCTGGTGGTGGCTTTTCTAACAAGGCCAATGGTGGCATTCTTTGCAGTTTTTATATAGTCCCAGCAATCGGCACTAACATAAATTTGCTGGGCCAGGTTATGGTCAAATTCCTGTTCTATGGTGCTAACCAAGAGATTGGCATAAGCCTGGGCGTCTTCACTTACAGGTTTTACCCTAAATAAAATTCTACCCGGGGAAATGCGTTCCAGGAAAAGCGTCATCCTTTCATAAGCCTGAAGTTTAATGGGTAACGCGGTTTTTTGATTTTCGCGATGTAGTAAAAACCTTCTTCTTAGTTCCTCATTTTTGGAGTTGGTATGGAAGAAATAAAAAGCAAGCCCGCCAACTACAAGGGCGGGAAGTATACTGAAAAGTATAATATTAAATTCTGATTCTATCATTTTTGTTTGTGGTAAACTGCAGTGTCTTCTGTTTCTGCTTCTTTGGTTTCTACATCTTTGGATTTTTGAAAGCCGCCGAGGTACGGAGACTCCAAATGTTCCTTAACAGAGGTGAAAGGTACTTCTTCTTTATGGTATGTAAAAGTGGCGGCTAAAGATTTTGCCAGGTTCCGGTCACTCAGGTTTATCTGCACATCATCCATGGTGAACTGGCAGGGATGTTCATAACCACAGGCATGGCATATTTCCAGCAGTTCCTTGCGGAACTTTACAAAATAGTAATTCACCCTTTTTGCCTTGTCTTTTATATTAATACCAGATTGTAGCCACTTATTCTGCGTGGCGATACCAGTAGGGCAGGTGTTGTTGTGGCAGGACTGCGCTTGTATGCAGCCAATACTCATCATAGCTTCCCGTGCCACGTTTACGCAATCTGCCCCCATGGCAAAGGCCATGGCTGCCTTGGCCGGAAATCCTAATTTTCCACTGGCCACAAATACAATCCTGTTGGTAATTCCCTGGTCCAGGAATTTTTTGTACACTTTGGTAAAGGCATAAATCCAAGGTAACGAAACATGGTCTGCAAAGCTGGGCGGGGCTGCGCCGGTACCGCCTTCACCTCCGTCGATGCTAATAAAATCTGGACCCTTGCCGGAAACCTGCATTTTTTCAGCCAATTCTTCCCACTGTTCCAGTTTTCCCACTGCCGATTTAATTCCCACCGGCAATCCGGTTTCTTCGGCGATATCTTCTATAAACTCCAACAATCCGTCTAAACCTTCAAAAGCGGTATGGAAAGGAGGCGAAAGTACATCTTTACCCATGGGGATATGCCTTATTTCAGCAATTTCCTCACTTATTTTAGATGCCGGTAAAACACCGCCTTTTCCTGGTTTCGCTCCCTGTGACAATTTAATTTCTATGGCCCTTATCTGCGGATTTTCCTCAACCAGTGCAACCAGTTTTTCCATGCAAAAATTCCCATCATCATCCCTCACGCCAAAATATGCGGTGCCTATCTGGAACACCACATCTGCCCCTTTTTTATGGTAGCGGGACAATCCGCCTTCCCCAGTATTATGATAGGCCCCAGCTTCCTTACAGCCTTCATTCAGGCTTTCTATGGCTCGGGCAGAAAGCGAACCAAAGCTCATGGCTGAAACATTTATGATTGATGCGGGGCGGTAAGGCTTTCTTCTTTTGTTATACAGGCCCATTACCTTTGCGCAGGCAATAAAATTAGGATCTTCATGATTGGGGTGATCCTTTTTCATCTTAAAAGGCATCATGGCGTTATTCACGAAAATGTACTGGTTTTCATAAATATCCTGATCGGTTCCAAAACCTTCATAGTTGTTCTCATTCTTGGCCGAGGCGTAAATCCATCCCCTTTCACTGCGGTTAAACGGCCGTTCTTCCCTGTTGCTGGCCACAATGTACTGCCGTAATTCGGGGCCAACGCTTTCCAGGAAATAACGCAGGTTTCCTATAACCGGAAAATTGTGCTTTATGATATGTGTTTTATTAAAAAAGATATCTTTTATGGCAACCAGCGCGAGAAAAATCAAAATCCATCCCCACCAGCTTATCGCTCCCAAAAAAGAAAAAAAGGTTTCCATACTATTGTTGGTTTAAGTAATCCATGGCTAACTGCGACATCGCTTTAACTCCTAATATCAATCCACTTTCGTCAATATAGAAATCAGGAGTATGGTGCGGTGCCGCTTTGGTAGAATTTAAGGGTTTTCCGCCGAGGAAAAAATATAATCCGGGAACTTTTTCCTGGAAAAATGAAAAATCTTCCCCGCCCGTGGTGGCCTTTACTAATTTCACATTTTCGTTGCCGGCAGCTTTTTGCAGGCTTGGCAGCATTTTTTCAGTCAGTTGCGGGTCATTATAAGTGATGGAGGTATTGTTCTGAATTTCTATTGTGGCTTTTGCTCCGTAAGCTTCGGCAAGGGCAGGAACCATTTCTTTCATCCTTCTTAAAATAAGTTCCTTGTTTTCGGGATCTAATGTCCTTACGGTACCAATCATCTCCACTGTTTCAGGAATAATATTAAACCGCACGCCACCGGAAATTTTTCCCACGGTTATTACTGCTGCCGCATCGGTAAGCCTGGCTTCCCGGCTGATGATGGTTTGCAGCCCGTCTATAATTTTAGCTGAAATCATTATTGGGTCCACTCCAGCCCAGGGTTGGGAGCCGTGAGTTTGCTTGCCCTGTACATTAATTACAAAGCGTTCCACTGCAGCCATAATGCCTTCAGGCTTATAGGTAATGGTACCAACAGGAACTTCAGAATCTATATGAAGGCCAAAAATGGCATCCACATCAGGATTTTTAAGAACCCCTTCCTTTATCATTAAAGCAGCGCCACCTTCTTCTCCCGGTGGCGGCCCTTCTTCCGCCGGCTGAAAAATAAATTTAACCGTGCCGTTGATTTTATCTTTATGGTTAGAAAGTACTTCGGCAACTCCCATTAAAATGGCGGTATGTGTATCGTGGCCGCAGGCGTGCATCACCCCGGTTTCGGAACCCAGGAATTGTGTGGTAACTTCAGATTTAAACGGCAGGTCGTTTCTTTCGGTAACCGGAAGGGCATCAATATCGGCACGAAGCGCCACTGTTTTTCCTTCATTTTCGCCTTTTAGTATTCCCACCACTCCCGTTTTTGCCACGCCGGTTTCCACTTCCAGCCCCAGGCGGTTGAGGTGGGCCGCGATTTTTTCAGCAGTTTTAAATTCCCGGTTGGAAAGTTCGGGGTGCTGGTGGATGTCCCGCCGCCATTCAATTACCTTGTCTTCAATTGCCGAGATGTCTTTATCTAAATTGGTCTGGGCATTTGCTGTAATTCCGGCGAGGATGCCGAAAAGGAAGAAATACTGTTTCATTAAGTTGAGTTTTTTTTAAAATAGAGGCTAATACCTGCTTTTTCCGTAACCTGGGAAAGGCATGCAAAAAGCGCTTTGCTCAAGATATTCAAAAAATGTTTCCAAACATAATCCCGGCTCCAGGAATTGTTGGTAAGAAGCTCCTGCAGGTTTTTATAACCATGTTTTTTTAATTAAATTCACGCCCTAAAAGAGGAGGGAAAATTGGAATCTTATTTAGCTGAATTAAACGATGCGCAGCGGGCGCCGGTGCTGCAAAAAGATGGTGCAATGATAGTTATTGCCGGGGCAGGATCTGGTAAAACCCGGGTGCTTACCTACAGGATCGCTTACCTGATGAGCCAGGGTGTGGATCCTTTTAATATTCTTTCGCTCACCTTTACCAATAAGGCGGCGCGTGAAATGAAGAACAGGATTTCCAAAATTGTGGGTAGCAGTGAGGCCAAAAATTTGTGGATGGGGACCTTCCATTCTATTTTTGCAAAAATCCTTCGTTTTGAAGCCGATAAGCTGGGATACCCTTCCAATTTTACCATTTACGACACCCAGGATTCCCAAAGTGTTATAAGGGCGGTTATTAAAGATATGCGCCTGGACAAGGATGTTTATAAATACAAGCAGGTTTACAACCGTATTTCTTCATTTAAGAACAGCCTTATCACGGTTAAGGCCTATTTTCAGAATCCCGAATTGCAGGAAGCCGATGCCATGTCTAAAAAGCCAAGAATGGGGGAAATTTACCAGGCTTATGTGGAACGCTGCTTTAAGGCCGGCGCCATGGATTTTGATGATTTACTGCTAAAGACCAATGAACTTTTAAACCGGTTTCCTGAAGTACTTCAGAAATACCAGAACAGGTTTAGGTATATTCTGGTAGATGAGTACCAGGATACCAACCACTCCCAGTACCTTATTGTAAAGGCGCTTTCAGATAAATTCCAGAATATTTGTGTGGTGGGTGACGATGCGCAGAGTATTTATGCTTTCCGCGGAGCGAATATCAACAACATTCTTAACTTTCAGAAAGATTATGACGATGTGCATATGTATCGCCTGGAGCAGAATTACCGTTCTACCAAAAACATTGTAAACGCGGCCAACTCGATAATTGATAAAAACAAGACCAAACTTGAAAAAGTGGTGTGGACTGATAATGACGAAGGTCCTAAAATTGTGGTAAACCGCCTGCTTACCGATGGGGAAGAAGGGAGGTTTGTGGCAAGTTCTATTTTTGAGACCAAGATGCAACAGCAGTTGCCAAACAGCGATTTCGCCATTTTGTACCGTACCAACGCCCAGAGCCGGGCAATGGAAGACGCTTTACGCAAAAGGGATATTCCCTACAGGATTTACGGCGGACTTTCTTTTTACCAGCGGAAGGAGATTAAAGATGTGCTGTCTTACCTGCGATTGCTCATTAATCCAAAGGATGAGGAAGCCCTGAAAAGGGTTATTAATTATCCTGCCCGCGGAATTGGCCAAACTACAATGGACAGGCTTAGCATTGCCGCAAACCAATACGGTAAATCAATTTACGAAGTAATTGACAACCTGGACCATCTAAACCTGAAGATAAATAGCAGCACGCGCAATAAGCTCCAGAATTTTGTGAATATGATCAAGAGCTTCACAATTTTGAGCCAGAATGCCGATGCCTTTATAGTGGCCGATACGGTTACCAAGAAGACCGGGCTTGTCCAGGAGCTGAAGAAAGATGGTACCCCTGAAGGGATTGCCAGAATTGAAAATATCGAGGAGCTTCTTAACGGGATTCGCGATTTTGTGGAAGGGCAGAAGGAACTTGCCGATTCTACAGGTTCTTTAGCTGAATTTCTTGAAGATGTGGCCCTGGCTACCGATATGGACAAAGATACTTCAGATGAAGACCGGGTGGCATTAATGACCATTCACCTGGCAAAGGGACTGGAATTCCCTTATGTATATATCGTTGGCCTGGAAGAAGATCTCTTTCCTTCAGCAATGAGCATGAATACCCGAAGCGAGCTGGAGGAAGAGCGCAGGTTGTTCTATGTGGCCCTTACCCGTGCCGAGACCCAGGCGTATCTTACCTACACCCAAAGCCGCTACCGCTGGGGAAAACTTGTAGATGCCGAGCCCAGCAGATTTATAGAAGAAATAGACGATCAGTTCCTGGATTATATGATTCCGCAGGATGATTATAAATACAAACCGCTTATCGATACCGATATTTTTGGGGAAGTTGATAAAAGCAAGTTAAGGCAAACAAAACCCAAAAATGGCACTCCGCCTCCCGCGCATAAACCTACCGAGCAGCAACTTCAAAAACTGAGAAAATTAAAGCCTGCCTCGGCAGAGCCTGTAAAAGCAACAAAGTCTGTAGACCTCTCTGCCGGGAATGAAGTGGAGCATATGCGCTTTGGAAAAGGAAAGGTGCTAAAAATAGAAGGAGTGGGGCAGGACCAGAAAGCAGAGATAGATTTTGAGAACGGAGGCCTGAAAAAACTACTGCTTAGATTTGCAAAACTTAAGGTGCTTTCATAACAGTTTTTTTTGAGTTAAACTTCTGTTATAGAGGCTTTTTATCTCTTTCTTTATTTTTATATTCAAAATAAAAAATGATAAAGGAGGGCACTAAAGTAAAATGGAACTGGGGAAATGGTGAAGGTGTGGGCAAAGTAAAATCTGCTTTTGCCAATACGGTTACTCGAAAAATAAAAGGGAACGAAGTGACCCGGCATGGAGAAGAAGATAATAGAGCCTTGTATATAATGCAGGAAGATGGGGATCATGTGCTGAAGCTGGAAAGTGAAGTGGAGAAGGCGTAACTTCAGGAGAAAAATTTTATATAGCACTTATTCATATTCTTAAAATTCGATCTATGGCGGAATTACTGAAAATCTACAATGAAAATCCTGAACAAAACAAGATACAAAAGGTCATTAATACCTTAAGAAACGGTGGACTGGTAATTTATCCCACAGATACGGTCTATGGTTTGGGATGCGACATTACCAACACCTCTGCCCTGGAGAAAATTGCCCAAATTAAAGGAGTGAAGCTGGAAAAGGCAAATTTCTCCTTTATTTGTGAAGATTTGAGCAATCTTTCCGACTATGTGAAACAAATCGATACTGCCACTTTTAAAATTTTAAAGCGTTGCCTTCCGGGGCCATATACTTTTGTATTGCCGGGGAATAATAATTTGCCAAGCGTTTTTAAAAAGAAAAAAACTGTTGGTATTCGTGTTCCGGATAATAATATTTGTAAAGCTCTGGTATCTGGTTTAGGGAATCCTATTGTTTCAACTTCAATAAAAGATGATGATGAGGTCCTGGAATATACCACAGATCCTGAACTTATTAAAGAAAAATGGGATAATCTGGTGGATATCGTAATAGATGGAGGCTACGGGAATAATATTCCTTCCACGGTTATTGACCTTACCACTGCTACGCCGGAAGTAATCCGTGAAGGCAAAGGCAGCGTGGAGATTATGTAAGGTTAATCATTATAAACGAAAAAATAAGAAAGCCTCCCGGAATTCCGGAAGGCTTTCTTATTTTCTAAGCTGCAGTATTATACTTAATCTACAATACTTCCAATAACGGAAACAAAAGCTTCATGAACTTCCTGTTGTGTCAGGATGTGACCTTGTTTATGTGCGTTATGGGCAAGTTCATAACCCTGGCGTGCTGCTTCCAATCTCTGAAGAGGAGTTCCATGGTGCCCACTGCTGGAAAATCCACAGTCCCCAATCTGGAAGTATAGATCAAAAAATTCTTCTACTCTTTTCCAGTTATAGGTGGCGCCTCTTTTATGAGTCATATAATAGGCAGCCATAAAATCAGCTTCAAGCTCTGTATATCTTGTATCTGCAGCAGGATCTTGTGCTGCACCGTAAGGATACCAGTCGGCATAATTTAAAAACTGGATCTCATGTGCCCATTCGTGGGCAAGAATTCCTGTCCATACAATACCTTCATCTATACCAGTTTCCGACAACCATGTTGGCAATCCATCGCCAATAACAATTGTTCGGTTAGTGGATGCAAATCCGTCAGTAGCAAAATAAGGGTTCTCCGGTAAGTTAGGAGAACTTTCATTTAGCTCCAGGATAATATCAGCCTGTGCATATGCTTGTTCTGTGGTAAGAGGTACAAAAACGCCGTTAACTCTGAAACCATAAAAATTTTCAAAAACTTCAGCAATTTTATCTCTGTCGTTCAAGGTTGCGGTGTGTTGTCCGTTAACACGAATTTCCACTGGCATATCCCAGAATTTAACCAGTTCCCGTTGTCTTTTTATCATCAGTTTGGTGTAATCTCCTTCTGCACCAAAATACTGATCGCCATCTGCAAGATAATAGCTGTAGTAGTAATTAAGGTCGGAATATATCCCGTTGTTGGCCAAAGCCACAGGGTCATTAATTATATCCGTAATATACTTGTTTTGAACAATGGTAAGTTCCGTTGTGCTACATTCTGAAGGTGCTACGGCATTACGAAATAAAACCCCCAGATTTTCACTTGTTTCAGGTACTGCAGTTTTGCTTCCCTGAGGGATAAGTTCCGGAAAACCTATCTTATTCTCTAAAGATTGTGTTGTGGGATTGTTCCCAATTTCTTCCACTGTATCCTGTTCACAGGAAACTGTTGCTACTCCAAGAGATAAAGCCAATAGAGCTACCTTAATCTTTGTACTTTTCATTCAATATTTTTTTATGGTTAAAATTTTAATAAGCCAAATATATAATTTGAACTTTATCAGGAGGAGGAAATATTGTTAAAATTATTAACGTTTTTACAATTATTATGAATGATATAAGGCAGAATCTATTTTTGGTTGAATTTTATTCAAGAAAAACCCCGCTCGCTGGCGGGGTTTAAAATCTTTCCTGATGAAGATTTATTCCTGAGAAGCCTGGTTAGCTTCTTTCATTCCTTCTTCAATCATTCCGTAGAACTGATCAAGTTTAGGAAGAACGACAATACGTGTTCTTCTGTTCTTGGCACGTCCTTCTGCGGTATCGTTTGATGCAATAGGCACATAATCACTTCTACCAGCAGCGGTCATACGTTTTGGCTCAACACCAAATTCGTCTTGCAGAATTCTTACTACAGAAGTAGCTCTTTTCACACTAAGGTCCCAGTTGTCTTCAAGACAATTTGTGCTAATAGGATTACTGTCAGTATGACCTTCAACCATAAAGTCGATGTCCGGTTTGTTTTTAACAACAGTAGCTACTTTTCCAAGAACTTCTTTAGCTCTTTCTGTCACGTTGTATCGCCCGCTTTCGAAAAGAAGCTTGTCTGAAATAGAAACGTACACCACTCCTTTTTCAACATTAATTTCAATATCCTCATCACTAATATTACCCAAAGCACCTTTAAGGCTGGTAACCAAAGCAAGAGTTACAGAATCTTTTTTGTTGATGGCATCACGCATGGTCTTAATAGCCATGTCTTTTTCTTTAATACTTTCCAGGGAACGCTCAAGGTTTTCAGCCTCTTTTTTAGATAAAGTGGCAAGGTCTCCAACGTTATTTAGTAACGCAGCATTTGTGTTGTTTAAAGTTGTGATTTGCCTGTTCAGATTTTCTTTATCTTCCAGACAGGAGTTTAGTTTTACGGTTGCTGTGTTTAACTGGTCCTGGGTTTCTTGTTGCTTGGCTTCCAATTCAGCGTATTTTTTTTGGGAAACGCATGAAGAAAGCACAATAGCGGCGGTTGCCGACAAAAGCATGATTTTTTTCATAATTCGATAATATTATTAATGTTAGATGATGCCAAAAGTATCAAAAAAAAGCTAAGCTAAAAAGTAGATTTAACATTTCTTTGGCGTTAATCTGCTAATTCTGTAAATTTTCTTTTACCTGCTAAGAAATAGGAAGATACGATAGATTTGATCCTGAAATATCCCGCCCCCGCAGGAGGATTTTTTCTCTTGCTTTTTATGGCTGAAAAATGGCTGTAGAAATCCATGTGTGCCTGGAAAACTGCAAAGAAATGGTTAAATTTTCCCTGCCCTAGAAAGCGTAGTGCGGCAACGCCGTCCAATAGCATTCTCATCAATAGAACCGGGATAAGCTTTGATGAAGGCAAATTTTTAAGCAGGAGGTAAAGGTTGTTCCTGAAATTATAGAAAGTCTTACGCGGATTTATACTGCTTAAAGTCGCCCCGCCAACATGAAAGATGGCCGATTTTCCGGCATATTTTATTTTGTACCCCATATTATTCAACCTCCAGCAGAGGTCTATTTCTTCCTGGTGGGCGAAAAAATCTTCGTCAAATCCGCGTGCCTTTATAAATAGCTTGTTCCTTATGGCCAAACAGGCGCCGCTGGCCCAGAAAATCTCAGCGTCATCATTGTACTGGCCATGGTCTTCTTCAATCTCCTCAAAAATTCTTCCGCGGCAAAAGGCATAACCATACTTATCTATATATCCGCCCGCAGCACCGGCATACTCAAAGTGCTTCTTACGGTTATAGTCTAAAATTTTTGGCTGCACAGCTGCCACTTCTGGTTCATTTTTAAAAATTTCCAGCATTGGCTTAATCCAGTCCCGGGTTACCTCAATATCACTGTTTAGCAGGATGAGGATTTCTTCTTCCAGCCCCATCAAGGCATCGTTATATCCTTTGGCATAACCGCCATTCTGTTTATTCTGAATAATTGCTACATCAGGAAAATTTTGCTGTAGAAAATTCACCGAACCATCAGTAGAGGCATTATCTGCCACGTATATATTAGCCTCGCGGGAATGCGCAATCACGGAAGGAAGAAACTTTTTAAGAAGCGCTTTTCCGTTCCAGTTTAAAATTACTACAGCTGTGGTCATTGGTTAGTTTTGGGTTGTTCTTTTTGTTTTGGTTGCGTGTTTCCTGTTGTCTTTTCTCTTTTTCTAATTTCGAAAGTCTAAGGTCTGTTTCTAAAAGCGGGAATTTCAGGCAGGAATTTATATTTTTCATTCTGGTAATCCATCTGGCAAAAATAATGCTGGATGCCGTTGGTGACCATTAAGTAATTCGCGTTTAGGCTCATATTGTACCTGGCAATCTGGTCAAAAGTTCCCTGTGTGATCTTAATATTTGGAGCTTTGCATTCCACTACCAAATGAATACTGCCGTCATTTTTAAAAACCACGACATCATAGCGTTTGGTAAGCTCACCAATTTTCAGTTGTTTTTCAACATTTATCAGACTTTCCGGATAATGTTTTTCTTCAGAAATAAACCGTACGCAATTTTGCCTTACCCATTCTTCCGGGGTAAGGATGACGAACTTTTTCCGCAGTTTGTCAAAAACAGCTGTTTTATTTTGATTATTTTTGAAGCGGAATTTATAATGCGGGAAATTGAGTGCTTGCATGTGCCAAAAATAAGAAAGAATAGAAAATTCTGCCTTAAAAACTACAGATTTAAAGACCCTGATTTACCTGATGGAAGAAGCAAGACAAATTGTAAACAATATTAAAAACGGTAAAATTGATCCTATATATTTCTTAATGGGGGAAGAACCCTATTATATAGACAAAATTGCTGATTTTATTGCTGAAAATGTCCTGAAAGAGGAAGAGAAGGGGTTTAATCAGATGACCCTGTACGGGCGCGATGTATCAGTAGAGGATATTGTGAGCAACGCGAAAAGATATCCCATGATGGCTGAACGGCAGGTGATAATTGTAAAAGAGGCACAGGATCTTTCCCGTACTATTGAAAATATAGTAGATTATGCCGAAAAGCCCCAGCACACCACCACGCTTGTGATGTGCTATAAATATAAAAAAATAGACAAGCGCAAGAAACTGTACAAAGCCGTGAAAAAAACGGGGGTAATTTTTGAAAGTAAGCGGCTTTATGAAAACCAGGTTTCGGGATGGATCCAGGATACTTTAAAATCCAGGGAATACAGTATTTCTCCCAAAGCTGCACAAATGCTCGTTGAATTTTTAGGCATAGATCTGGGCAAAATCGATAATGAGCTTCAGAAACTTCAACTGATTTCGCCCAAAGGAACTGTTATTACGCCGGAATTAATTGAGGAAAATATCGGCATCAGCAAGGATTTTAATAATTTCGAGTTGCGAAAAGCAATAGGGATGAGGGATTCCCTTAAGGCGCACCGTATTATCAATTATTTTGCGCAAAATCCAAAGGATAATCCAATAGTGGTGATCATCTCGCTGTTATTTTCCTATTTCTCCCAATTGCTGCAGTATCATGGCCTTCCTGATAAATCCAAAGGCAATGTTGCGAAACAATTAAAGGTGAATCCTTATTTTGTTGGCGATTATGTAACCGGGGCTAAAAATTATCCCATGAAAAAAGTGAGCGCCGTCATCGCTATGCTGCATGAAACCGATGTAAAAAGCAAAGGAGTGGGTGCGGTTAGTATCTCCCAGGGGGATTTGCTAAAGGAACTTCTCGTAAAAATAATGCATTAATCCATGAAAAAAGTAAGCTCCTGGATAAGTGCCGCAAGATTAAGGACGTTGCCCTTATCTCTTTCCGGAATTTTAGCAGGTACAGCCATAGCCGTGGAAAAAGGATTTTTTAATATTGGGATATTTTGTCTTGCCCTGGGAACCACTTTAGGCCTACAGGTTTTATCCAACTTTGCCAACGATTACGGAGATGGCGTAAAGGGCACAGATAATGAAGACCGGGTAGGGCCAATGCGGGCGCTCCAAAGCGGAATTATTAGCCAGAAGGAGATGCTTATTGGCATTATAATTACAACGGTAATAACGTTAATTCTCGCCCTGCTGCTTATATATGCTGCTTTTGGAACTGAAAATTTTGTTTTTGCGCTGATTTTCTTTTTCCTTGGCCTGGGAGCGATTGCGGCGGCTATAAAGTACACCGTTGGAAATTCGGCTTATGGCTATCGCGGACTGGGGGATATTTTTGTTTTTATATTTTTTGGCCTGGTTGCGGTTTACGGATCCTATTTTCTTTACGCTCATATTTGGGACTGGAAAGTGATACTTCCTGCCGCGGCTTTCGGTTTTCTTAGCGCAGGAGTGCTAAACCTCAACAATATGCGGGACAGGATATCCGATGAAAAGTCGGGTAAAAATACCCTGGTGGTAAAAATAGGGGGTGCCAGAGCAAAGAAGTATCATTACTTTCTCATTCTGGCCGCTTTTGTCTGCCTCTCTGCCTATACCGCCTTTTCTTTTGAGAATTATACAGATTTACTGTATCTGCTGGCATTTATACCACTAATTTTTCATCTGAAAAGGGTATATCAAAATACTACTCCCATGATGCTTGATCCAGAGCTTAAAATCCTGTCCCTTTCAACTTTTGCAGCTGCGCTTCTCTTCGGAATAGGCCAGGTGCTTTAATACCATCTAAGTTTAACAAAATTATATATTATGCTAATCCGGGCTTCTTTATGCTTATCCTTATTTTTATAACCTAACCTGAAAATTTTAATTATGAAGATTACTTTTTACGGACAAAATGCCCTGGGCCTTAAGATAGGAGATGTAGATGTGCTGGTAGATCCTTTTATTTCAGGAAACGATCTGGCTAAAGATAAAATTGATATAAAAGATCTGAAGGCAGATTTTATCCTGCTTACACACGCGCACCAGGACCATACCCTGGATGCTGAAGAAATAGCCAAAAATACAGGCGCGGTAATCGTTGCTAATTTCGAAATTGCCAACCATTACGAAGAAAAAGGCATAGAAGTTCACCCGATGAATCACGGGGGGAGCTGGGATTTCGAATTCGGAAAGGTAAAATATGTAAATGCTATCCATACCAGTTCTTTTCCCGATGGAAAATACGGCGGCCAGTCAGGAGGTTTTGTGATAGAAAGTGAGCATAAGAACATTTATATTGCCGGCGATACTGCTCTGACGATGGATATGAAACTGATCCCAATGAGTACCAAACTTGATCTTGCCGTGCTGCCTATAGGTGATAATTTTACCATGGGAGTTGATGATGCTATAGTAGCCAGTGATTTTGTAGAATGTGATAAGGTTCTTGGCTGCCACTATGATACTTTTGGATATATTGAAATTGACCATGAAGAGGCCAAAAAGAAATTCTATGAAAAAGGAAAGGACCTGATGCTGCTGGAAATTGGCGAAAGTATAGAACTATGATTTATATCAGAATGTTGGATAATTAGAATAGTTAGATTAGTAAGCATCTTATAAATATGCACAGGTTCAAAGAGCTGGAAATTTGGAAAAAGAGCCGGAGCTTTTGTAAAGATATTTATAAGGTCACTGAAGATTCCTGAAGGAGAAAAGTTTGGGCTCGTAAACCAGCTAAGAAGGGCAGGTGTTTCTATACCTTCAAATATTGCAGAAGGTGCTTGCCGAGAATCAGCAAAAGATTTCAGTAGATTCTAAGGAATTGCAATAGGGGCTTGTTATGAGATAGAAACCCAGATTCTTATTGCAAATGATTTGTATTTTTTGAGTAAAAAGATCTAATGGATTTACAGTTTAAATTGGAAGCAATTATAAAAATGATTTCAAAATTTCGTTCTGCTATAAAAAATTGGAATAACAGCTAAGGCGTCTAATAATCTTCGAACCCTAACATCTAATTTGTCAATGATTGCAGAATACAAAAAGTACATCCTCAATTTTAAACGCCCCAGCGGAACTTCGCGGGGCGTTCTTACTACTAAGGAAACGTGGTTTCTAAAAATTTCCGAAGGAGATAAAAAAGGCATTGGCGAATGTGGAATTCTGCGCGGGCTGAGCGTGGATGACCGGCCGGATTATGAGGAAAAGCTAAAATGGGCTTGCGAAAACATCAATTTTGGAGAAGAGAAGCTCATGGAAGAATTACAGGAATTTCCCAGCATACAGTTTGGTTTGGAAATGGCTTTTCGCTCTTTTAATGCAGAAAATTCCTTTGAGCTATTTCCTTCAGAATTTACAGCAGGAAAAGATGCCATCCCTATAAACGGCCTCATCTGGATGGGGGAGAAAAGTTTCATGAAATCCCAGATTGAAGAAAAAATTGAAGCAGGTTTTAGTTGTATTAAACTAAAGATAGGGGCGATTGATTTTGAAGCTGAACTTGATCTTCTGAAATTTATCCGGCAGGAATTCACTTCCGCAGAAATAGAACTAAGAGTAGACGCCAATGGAGCTTTTGCTCCTGCTGAAGCCCTGGAAAAACTCGAAAAGCTGAGTGAATTTGAAATTCATAGTATAGAACAACCTATTAAACAGGGGCAACCGGAGGAAATGGCAAATCTCTGTGATAAAACTCCTTTGCCAATTGCTTTGGATGAAGAATTGATTGGCGTTTTTGATGTAACAAAAAAGCGGGAATTACTACAAATCATAAAGCCACAGTACGTGATTTTTAAGCCCAGCCTAATTGGGGGGTATAGAGGTACACAGGAGTGGCTCACTTTAGCGGAAGAAAATAATACAGGCTGGTGGATAACCAGTGCTTTGGAAAGTAACATTGGGTTAAATGCTATCTCCCAGTGGACCTATACCAGGCAAAACAGAATGCCACAGGGGCTGGGGACTGGAAGTCTCTACACAAACAATTTCGATTCTCCGCTGGAGGTAAAAAAAGGGAAAATTCAATATAATCCGGAGAAATCCTGGAAGGTTAATTTATTATAAAAAATGTTTATAGCTCAGGCATCCAAGTACACTCAATCTTTTTGGAAATATTTGGTTATTCCCATTTTGTTCTTTGGCCTTATGGCACTTAATTATGTGGCAGTGGAATTCCTTGAAATTGACATGAATCAGTTTATGCAGGAAGAAATTGCACGTAAAGGCGCCAACCGTGTTCTGGCCGAGAATCTTAGTGCATTTGTGTTGTTTCTTGGCGGACTTCTTTTTTGGGTAAAATATATCCATCGGCAACCCATACGTGCGTTAACAACTTCCCGTAAAAAAGTGGACTGGGGCAGGTTTGGATTCGCTTTTATTTTGGTGGCTGTTGTAAACACTATTATTATTGTTGCCGATTATTACAGTAATCCCAATGATTATCTCTATAATTTCAGGCCGGAGCCATTTCTTTATCTGGTAATTATTTCGGTTCTGCTTATTCCATTACAAACGAGTTTCGAAGAATACTTTTTTCGCGGATACCTTATGCAGGGGCTGGGGCTATTGGGAAAAAACCGGTGGGTACCGCTTATTTTAACTTCTGTAATTTTCGGTGGCTTGCATTACTTTAATCCAGAAGTTACCAAATTGGGAAATATCATCATGATCTATTATATAGGAACAGGATTTATGCTGGGAATTATAACGCTTATGGACGAAGGCCTGGAGCTGGCACTGGGTTTTCATGCTGCCAACAACCTGATCACCGCTTTACTGGTTACTGCCGACTGGACGGCTTTCCAAACCGATTCTATTCTAAAAGATGTTTCTGAACCTTCAGCAGGTTGGGATGTGCTAATTCCCATATTTGTGATTTACCCGGTTTTTCTTTTTATACTGGCGAAAAAGTATGGCTGGAAAAACTGGAAAAATAAATTATTCGGAAAAGTCGTACCATCAAATACTTAAAACTTTCTAAAAAACCTTAAAACTATCCTAGCTATTTGTTAACTTCCAATAATCAAAAGAATTCTATTTTGGTTTTGGCTATGACGGAAAAATACAGGATACCGGAAACGCACCCCGATTTCAGGCTTAATAAGCAGCATTTTACCAATGCTGAACTCCGGCAGGTGGCTTATAGTTTTATAAAAGAAGGAGAGGCTTTTGAAGAAAAACTGGGAAGCTTTTTGCTGGACTGGCTTAAACCTTCTGCCTATGTAATTAGCAAAACTTCAGGTTCTACGGGCAAGCCAAAGGAAATCAGGCTCAAAAAAGAGCATATGATAAATTCTGCACTGGCTACTTCAAAATTTTTTGACCTTCCGGAGAAAACAACCGCCCTGCTATGCCTTCCCGCAAATTACATTGCCGGTAAAATGATGTTAGTGCGGGCGATGGTGCTGGGCTGGCAATTGGACATTATTCCTCCTTCCTCCACTCCGCTGGATCAGGTTTTTAAACGATATGATTTTTGTGCCATGACTCCCTTTCAGCTAGATAATTCTGTGGGACGACTTCACCTAATAAAAAAGCTTATTGTGGGTGGGGGAGCAGTTTCCTTTAGGATTAAAGACATGGTAAGGGATCTTGAAACCAAGGTTTATGAAACTTATGGGATGACAGAAACGGTTACGCACATAGCCGCCCGAAGGCTCAATCCCGTCAAAAGAAAAGACGAAGAAAGGGCATTTAAAGTTTTGCCTAATATCAATATTTCTAAGGATAAGAGGGGTTGTCTGGTGATTAAAGCTCCCAAACTTTCAGATGAAGTGGTGGTGACCAATGATATTGTGGATATTCTCACTTACAAAAAGTTTCAATGGAAAGGTAGGATTGATAATGTTATTAATTCAGGAGGTATTAAAATTTATCCTGAAGAGGTGGAGAAGAAAATAAGCTCCGTAATCCATCAGCGGTTTTTTATTACTTCCCTTCCGGACGATGCTTTGGGAGATAAAGTCGTGCTCTTTGTGGAAAATGATTTTTCCGAAGAATTGCTGGAATCTTTGACACAAAATATAAAGGCCTTGGATACTCTCGATAAATATGAAGTTCCGAAGAAAATATATCTCATCGAGAAATTTGAAGAAACTTCTTCAGGAAAAATCCACCGGGAGAATACGGTTAAAAGCAGGAGGTTATCCGGAAAAGAAAATCAGCCTGAACAATAAGAAACCATTTTTAAGAAGTGGAGTTCTTCTTTAACAATGCAAAAATTCTAGCTGTTGCCTCTCCAGTATAAATTGAAATGAAAGCCTGTTATTCATAAAACCTAGAGTTGATATAAAATTCCAGGTCATTAACTTCAATATCTTCTTTATCTAAAGGCTGCTGCATTTTTTGCCAGTTTTCGGTAGGCAGGATCCTTTTTTCTTCTCCTTTGATAAAGACGTCAACAGGCATTTTAAAATTTTGCACATCGGCCTTCCAGCGGTAAGAAAAAGTATTACCGTCTCTTTTAAACTGAAGCTCAGGAATCCCTTTTTCCCTTAAATACTGATCAAATACCGGCTGAAGGTTGGTGGCAATAGGTTCATTAAAAAAATCTTCTACCTGTTGGGTGGTGACAGTCTGGTGCTTAAAAGTTTCAGTATATTCCCTTAAAGTATTCCACCACAGCTCATCGTTTTTATAAATGCTCCTGATGGTATTTAAGAGGTTGGCGCCCTTAAAGTACATATCTCCCGAACCTTCAGCGTTCACACCGTAATCTCCAATTATAGGGCTTTGGTTTCCAATGTTCCTTCTAAGGCCTTTAATGTATTTTAAGCCGGCTTCTTTCCCTTTCTGGCATTCAACGTAAATTCCTTCGGTATAAGTGGTAAAGCCTTCATGAATCCACATATCGGCAATGTCTTTTGCAGTAATGCTATTCCCATACCATTCGTGCCCGGTCTCGTGGATAATAATGTAGTCCCAGCTAAGCCCCAGGCCGGTGCCGGAGAGGTCATTGCCTAAATACCCTTTCATGTATTTGTTCCCATAGGCCACGGCACTCTGGTGTTCCATTCCCAGGTAGGGAGTTTCCACAAGTTTATAGCTATCTTCCGGAAAAGGGTAGGGCCCCATTTTTTCATAAAAGCAATCCATCATGGGGTGAACTTCCTCAAATTGGTTCTTTGCCTTCTCAAGGTTATACTCAAGCACGTAATAATCTAGGTCCAGGGCTTTATATTCATCATGAAAATGGGCGTACTTTCCAATATTCAGGATCACATCGTAGTTGTTAATAGGATTTGTAACCTTCCATTTCCAACGCGTATAACCGTCATTTAAATCTTCGCTGCCCAGCAACCTGCCGTTGGAAACATTGGTGAGGCCGGTGGGGACTTCAATTTCGCTTAAAACCTCTTCAGGTTCGTCACTCTGGTGATCTTTGTTGGGATACCATAAACTGGCGCCGGTGCCCTGTACGGCAACTGCAATCCAGGGATTGCCATTCTTATCCTGTGTCCAAACAAATCCGCCATCCCAGGGCGCACGCTCTGCAACTATGGGATTGCCCGAATAGTAGAACCTGATGGAATCTTTTTTTCCTTTGCTAAGTGCTTTCTTAAAATTGATAAAAACCGCATTGTATTTGCGTTCGTAGTTAAGCTTTTTGCCTTTATGGATAATAGAATCGATTTTCATATTTTCAAAAAGGTCTACCTGCATTACCGGCAGTTTTTCTTCAGCTTTAAAAGTAATAGTATTGGAACCCGAAATAAATTTTTTCTCGGGTACAACCCTTAGTTTAAGGTGGTATTTTAACGCGTCGTAAGCGCGCTCTTTTCTAAGGGAACCTCTTAGCGTATCAGCTTCTGTATATTTGCCTTCTTTATTGCTTAGCACCTGGGAATAAGCGTGCAGACCGAAGCAAAGCAGACTGATTGTTACAAAAATCTTCATATTTTCAATATTATAATATTTTCTTTTTGCCGCGATACCCTTAATTAAGAACTAAGTTCTTTGCCATTTCTTTGGCGAATCGGCAGTATTAAATACTCCCCGTATGATAATCAGATCTTCTTTTTCCGAAAGACTGAAATGAACCATGTAAGGGAATTTTTTTAGAGGAAGACACCGTACTTTGTCATATCGGATCTGATAGTAAGGATTAATTCTTATGCTATTGAAAGTTGTTCTTACTTCTGCATAAAATAAGCGGCCAAGGCCTTGTTGCTGTTTATTGTACCAATTAATTCCTTCCTGAATATCATTAATGACTTCTGGTTCTATCTTAATGAGGAATTCACTCATTAAATTTGAAATTTTCCTGCACATTTTCCCATTCCAAAAGACGTTCGGGATTCTGCTGGGATTGTTCTATTCTTTTTCTTACTGTAGATTTGTGCTCTTCAGAAGGGGGTATGCTCTCCTTGGAAATTTCAAAACCTAACTGCTCCACTAGTTCCAGAAAAAAACGCAGCTTCTTATCGGGAATTTTAAGGGTTACTTCTCTCATTTTAGCAGTGTTAAAAGTTGAATTTTTTTACATGGATAAAGATATTAATTTGAGGCTTGAAAATTTGTCTTTCTGACTCATGTTTGGATCACGCCCATGTTAAAATCTTTCTGAATGGGAGCATGATTGGCGGCTTCAATCCCCATGGAGATCCATTTTCTGGTTTCCAGCGGATTTACTACCGCGTCTGTCCACAACCTTGCGGCCGCGTAATAGGCTGAAGTCTGCTCGTCGTATTTAGCTTTGAGTTTCTCAAAAACCTCCTTCTCTTTTTCTTCATCTACTTTTTCGCCCTTTTTTGCCATCGAGGCAGTTTCGATCTGGGCCAGCACTTTTGCTGCCTGTGTGCCGCCCATTACCGCAAGTTCTGCACTTGGCCAGGCAAATATCAGCCGGGGGTCGTAAGCTTTTCCGCACATGGCATAATTTCCAGCGCCGTAGGAATTGCCAATTATCACGGTAAATTTCGGCACTACAGAATTGCTAACCGCATTAACCATCTTAGCTCCGTCTTTAATAATTCCCCCATGCTCGCTTTTGCTGCCCACCATAAAACCTGTAACATCCTGAAGGAACACCAGCGGAATTTTTTTCTGGTTGCAGTTGGCGATAAACCTTGTGGCTTTGTCGGCAGAGTCGGAATAGATCACGCCGCCAAACTGCATCTCGCCTTTTTTTGTCTTTACAATTTTACGCTGGTTGGCAACAATTCCCACAGCCCAACCGTCAATCCTGGCATAACCGGTGATAATTGTCTGGCCGTAACCTGCTTTGTATTCTTCAAATTCAGAATTATCGACCATCCGCTTTATAATCTCCATCATATTGTACTGGTCGCTGCGTTTTTTAGGCAAAATTCCGAAGATCTCATTTTCATCTTCTTTAGGCTTTATAGCCTTTTTCCGATTATAACCGGCTTTATCAAAATTTCCAATCTTATCCATGATGTTTTGGATTTTCTCCAGTGCATCTGCGTCATTTTTAGCTTTATAATCGGTAACGCCGCTAATTTCAGAATGAGTGGTGGCACCGCCAAGGGTTTCGTTGTCCACACTTTCCCCAATGGCCGCTTTTACCAGGTAACTTCCAGCCAGGAAAATGCTGCCGGTTTTTTCAACAATCAGCGCTTCATCGCTCATAATTGGCAAATACGCGCCCCCGGCAACGCAACTTCCCATTACGGCCGCTATCTGGGTAATTCCCATGCTGCTCATTACCGCGTTGTTCCTAAAAATCCTTCCGAAGTGTTCTTTATCGGGGAAAATTTCATCCTGCATAGGCAAATAAACCCCTGCGCTGTCTACAAGATAAATAATAGGCAATCGATTTTCTATGGCAATTTCCTGCGCCCGTAGATTTTTCTTGCCGGTTATGGGGAACCAGGCACCTGCTTTAACAGTGGCGTCGTTGGCTACAACAATACATTGTTTGCCCGAAACATAGCCAATTTTTACAATTACCCCGCCACTGGGGCAGCCGCCGTGCTCTTTGTACATGCCTTCGCCCGCTAAGGCCCCAATTTCAATACTTTCCCGGCCTTCATCCAACAGGAATTCTATCCTTTCCCGGGCGGCCATTTTGCCTTTCTCGTGGTGCTTTTTTATTCTTTTCTCTCCGCCGCCCTGCTTAACTTGTTTTAATTTGTGGTTCAGGTCAGCAACCAGAAGTTTATTATGGTCTTCATTTTTATTGAAGTTGATATTCATCGTTCTCTTGTATTTTTAAACTTTTTAAAGTGAAGCCAAAAAATATTGGTATATCTTTAAGACACTTTCAGGAAAAACTCCCTTAAATTGGTTTTTAGCTAAAATACAAAATCAAGTCTATTGTAAAATTTAAAAGCAGAATTATATACCTGCGCATTTTATTTAAACTGGAAAAATATGGGAATGAATAAAAATACCATCTTCGGGTGGGCTTCATTCGTCCTGTTCATTATAGGGGCAGCAGTCATTTTATTGGGAGTATTGAAATACCTGGAATATGCCATAGGATTTTCAGTAGTAGGAATAGGATTTTTCGCAATTTCATGGGCTTTTAACGCATTAAAAGGCAGAGTTTAATATGGCTTCAGAAAAAGAGGTAAAGAAACAACTGGTCAAACATTTACAGGGAGGGGAAGCTTACCTTTCCCTGGGAAAGTTTTTAGATGAAATCCCCTTTGAAGAAATCGGGAAACGTCCCGCTTCACTGCCATATTCTTTTTATGAGCTGTTTTACCATATTCATTATGCTCAAAAAGATATAGTTGAATATTGCACTGCAGATTCTTATAAAAGTGCAAACTGGCCAGACGATTACTGGCCGGAAAAGCCATCTCCCGAGACCGAGGAAGAATGGGAAGACCTCAAAGCCGATTATTTTGACTGCCGGAAGGATTTTGAAGATTTTGTTATGGATAACAAAAACAAGTTGATGCATCCGGTAAAGAATAGCACAGAACACAGCCTGTTAAGGGAGCTGATGCTGGTAATAGAACATACTTCTTACCATACGGGCCAGTTAATTGTTATTCTTAGGTTGCTGGGCTTGCACAAAAGCTGATATTTAACCGCACAATAATTTTTTCTGACTTAATTTTAGGATATTTGCATAACTTCTGAAGGAGCCGATCGTGGCTTTTCAGAATATTTATATCATTAAAATTCTAAAATATGGCAGATGATAAAAAGGTGATTTTCTCCATGTCCGGGGTCACCAAAACTTATAAAAACGCGAATACGCCTGTTCTTAAGAATATCTACCTCAGTTTCTTCTACGGGGCTAAGATCGGGATTTTGGGGCTTAACGGTTCCGGTAAATCCACCCTGCTGCGTATTATTGCCGGGGAAGACAGCAATTACCAGGGCGATGTGGTATTCTCCCCGGGTTACAGCGTAGGCTACCTTGAACAGGAGCCTAAACTTGACGACGAAAAAACGGTTTTAGAAGTGGTTAAGGAAGGTGTGGCAGAAACCGTTGCGGTTCTTGATGAGTACAACAAGATTAACGATATGTTCGGTTTGCCTGAAGTTTATGAAGATGCCGATAAGATGCAGAAGCTAATGGATAAGCAGGCAGAACTTCAGGATAAAATTGATGCCAGCAACGCCTGGGAGCTGGATACCAAGCTTGAAATTGCAATGGATGCCCTGCGAACTCCAGATGCCGAAAAGAAAATAGGGGTGCTTTCCGGAGGGGAAAGAAGACGGGTTGCACTATGCCGGTTGTTATTGCAGGAGCCGGATATTTTGCTTCTGGATGAGCCTACCAACCACCTGGACGCCGAATCTGTTCACTGGCTGGAACACCATCTTGCGCAATACAAGGGAACAGTGATCGCGGTGACTCACGACCGTTATTTTCTGGACAATGTTGCCGGATGGATTTTAGAACTGGACCGCGGGGAAGGCATTCCATGGAAAGGCAATTATTCTTCCTGGCTGGACCAGAAATCCAAACGCCTGGCGCAGGAACAAAAACAGGCCAGTAAACGTCAGAAAACCCTGGAACGGGAGCTGGAATGGGCAAAGATGAATCCTAAAGGAAGGCAGGCCAAGCAGAAGGCACGTTTAAATAATTACGATAAACTGCTTAGCCAGGACCAGAAGCAGGTAGATGAAAAACTTGAAATCTATATTCCTAATGGCCCAAGGCTGGGAACAAACGTGATTGAGGCTAATGGGGTAAGTAAAGCTTTTGGAGATAAACTGCTTTATGAAGATCTTAATTTTAAACTTCCGCAGGCGGGAATCGTGGGGGTTATCGGGCCTAATGGAGCTGGTAAAACCACTATTTTCAAGATGATAATGGGAGAGGAGCAGCCCGATAAAGGTAATTTTGAAGTAGGGGAAACCGCGAAAATAGCTTATGTAGACCAGAGCCATGCCGATATTGATCCTGAGAAAACCATTTGGCAGAACTTCAGCGATGAGCAGGAACTGGTAATGATGGGTGGCCGGCAGGTAAATTCCAGAGCCTATCTTAGCCGGTTTAATTTCAGCGGAAGTGAGCAGAACAAGAAGGTAAACATGCTTTCGGGCGGGGAACGCAACAGGCTGCACCTGGCCATGACGCTGAAAGAGGAAGGAAACGTACTGCTTTTGGATGAGCCTTCCAACGACCTGGATGTAAACACGCTTCGGGCCCTGGAAGAAGGTCTGGAGAATTTTGCCGGGTGCGCGGTGGTTATTTCTCACGACCGCTGGTTCCTGGACAGGGTGTGCACCCATATTCTCGCTTTTGAAGGAGATTCGCAGGTGTACTTCTTTGAAGGAGGCTTTTCAGATTATGAAGAAAATAAGAAAAAACGCCTTGGCGGAGACGTGATGCCAAAACGGATAAAATACAAGAAACTGGTAAGGTAAAACCTAAGCCATTATCAAAAAAAAGGAGTTGAACTCATTCTGTTCAACTCCTTTTTTAATTTTGTCTACAGTCTACAGTCTACAGTCTACAGTCTACAGTCTACAGTTTACAGTCTCATTTCTTTTCAGGCATTGGCCCTCTAAGGTGAATAATTAACCCATTTAGGAAATTCCGCAGAAACTGATCTCCGCATTCCACATACTTGGGATGGTTTTCATTTCTGAAAATTGCGCCCAGTTCGCTTTTGGTGACTTTAAAATCTACGAGTGCGCAAATTTGCACAATATCGTCATCGCGTAATTTATGAGCCACCCTCAATTTTTTGAAAATATCATTGTTTGTTAATGCCATAGCTGCAAAAATAAGTTATTCCTTTTCAAAAGTATCGGTTTTTAATCCAAGTTTTTTCGCCAGAGACATTATTACCTCACAGTCCCTTTCATTAGAAATAGCATTTTGCGCATCTGCAAGCAGCGCGGCAGCTTCTTTATCTATTACATCATAATAACAGGAATGACTGGCTTTTTGGGATTTTAGGTACATGAACATAATTGTTAGTTTTTGAACCAGGATAACATCATGTTTGCAATACGATCTTATAGAAGCAAGAACATTATACATAAGCCTTTCAAAGTTAATGGTAGAAAGTTTTATATACACTTTTTTATCTTTTGAAATCATGCTTTCATCCCGCTTTAACATGCGAAGGGCAAAAAGTTCGGTGAGATAATCAATTCCATTTAAAGCGGTACCCGGGTCATTAATACCAGGAGACATTGCTTTTACAATAATTTCAGTAATTTGCTTAAAGGCAAGGGCGTAATTATCTGCCACCAACTCGCCACGGGCAAAATTAAAATTGTCCAGAATTTCATCTATAGTTTCTTTATCCAGTTCTTTCCTGGATTTGAATACCGGGATTCCCTGTAGCACAAAAATTCCTTTTACGGGCAGGATGTAAACCTGGGTGTTTTCTCTTTCACAAATATGCCTGATATTCTTCAGGGCTACATTTTGAAAATATCCAGTTTTTTCGGTATGGTATTCATGCCAGCCTGAAGTATCCGGAAATTCCTCAAGTTCCCCATCTTCAGCCTCAATGAGATATTTCAGCCGTTTTTCGGAAAGTTTAAAGATTTTATCCAGGATGTTATTGATCTGGATATTTTGCGAAATGTTATGGATGAAATAAATAAAAGCGCAGATACAAATCACGGTAAACAAAATTCCTAATAACACCGAGAAGCCGGGAATCTGGTATTTGTCTCCTGTAGGCTGAATAGAAAAGAGAATAAAAATGCAATACAGGATAGTAAAGAGGTAAATTCCCAGGATTATCTGGTGATTTTTATCAGAAATAAGTCCGGGCAATAACCTGGGACTGTAGTTACTGGATGCCTGGTTTAATAAAACCATTACCATGGAAAAACTAAAAACCATCATAGAAATTAAACCTGTTATGAAAGAACTCAACAGGGTAAGGGCGGTATTGCCATTATCTACCACCAGCACCGGAATGGTTTCCAGGAGATATTTGGATATACCCCTGTCTTCAAGGTACATCATAAAAAATGCGAAATTGAAGCCCAGAGCAGCCAGTACAGTAGGATAAAAGGCTATTTTGCTTTGTACAGAATTTAAAAAAGAGAATATTTTATTAAACAGGTGCTCCATGGAATCATTTCTTGTTAAATATAGGAAACTTCACGTCTATAACCATTAAAAACATTTTAATGACAATATGGCGCTAATATTAAGAATTTAAGCGACATATTGTCTGAAATCCGGTTTGGAATTTGAATTGCTATATACCTTGTGAAAACAAAAAATAATAACCTTAAAATATTTGAAGCTATGAGTTTAATCAAAAGAAACGAGGCCAACTGGCTGCCATCAGTTTTTGACGATATGTTTAAAACTGATTGGTTAGGTGGAACTACAAATGTAAACAGTATTGGAACCACAATTCCGGCTGTAAATATTCAGGAAACCGATGAGGCTTTTTCTGTGGAAGTAGCTGCGCCTGGTAAGAAGAAAGATGATTTTAATATTGAATTGGAAAATGATGTCTTGACTATTTCTTCCGAAGAGAAAAAAGAAAACGAAACTTCTGATAAAAACGGAAGGTTTACCAGGAAAGAATTTAGCTATACCACTTTTAAAAGGGCGTTTAGCTTGCCCGATTCTGTAGACAGCGAGCAAATTTCTGCCAGCTATAATGATGGCGTGTTACAAATTGCATTGCCTAAAAGGGAAGAAGCTAAGGTTCAGCCTAAACGCCTTATCGAAATTGCCTGATAAACTGGTTTTAGTTTACAAA
>NZ_JAVRHQ010000089.1:0-863 GCF_031846485.1 Autumnicola tepida | reverse complement strand
CCGTTACCTGCAAGCCCACAAAAATTCTGGAAAGAAGAAAACTGACCGAAATTTAATAAATTAGCTACAAATGAATTTATTTAATAAATGAGAACAATTCTTTTTATCGGAATAATTATTTGTTCAATTTTATATGATATCCAAAATAAAGAGAACGACAGATTTATATTCTTCCTTCACAACCGATTTTTAGAAACTCACAAATTAAATGAATCTCATCCAGAATTTGGACGGACTGAATACAAAGAAATCATAGCGGAATTTGAAAAAAGTGGATTTGATGTTATAAGTGAAAAAAGAAACGGAATTGTAAATGCTAGAGAATATGCAGTAGGAATTGTAAAGCAAATTGACAGCTTAACAAAAAACGGAATTGATCCCAATAAAATAACAATAGTTGGAACCTCAAAAGGTGGATATATAGCTCAATACGTTTCAACTTTGGCAAATAATCCTGACTTAAATTTTGTGCTTATCGCAAGTTATAGAAACAATGACATTGAAAATATTCCAGAAATAAACTATTGTGGAAATATTTTAACGATTTACGAAAAATCAGATCCATTTGGAGTTTCTGCAATCGAACGAAAAGAAAATTCAAGCTGCGAGATAAAAAACTTTAAAGAAATTGAATTAAACACTGGATTGCAACACGGATTTTTATTTAAGCCGCTAAAAGAATGGATTCAACCAACAATAAAATGGGCAAATGGAAATTATAACTAAGGCCAGCAGGTAACATCGGTTATAGCAAATAGCGGGTTTATAGGAAAAAGTGTAATTTAGAAAACCAATAAGGAAAAACGGTAAAGCCGACAAAATTCGCGTCCTACTCCCGCTACTTGTCCATAACCGTAACCGTT
>NZ_JAVRHQ010000088.1:0-867 GCF_031846485.1 Autumnicola tepida | reverse complement strand
GTATGCCCTTACATCGGTAATCACGTGCGCTTCAATATCTACCGCAAGGTTGCACAGGTAGTTCAGTTTTCTGGCTTTACCGGGTTTGACACTAATCCTTGCATCGGGATCGGTGGGGCTGTAATGGGTTTTGTTGCTGGTGTACCTGCTGCCTTTGTTTTTGGCTCCGGGGCGCATGTCCTGGTCCTGGCTCCATTTTTTGTTCCGGCTCTTTATTTCCTGAAGCTCCTTTTTACTGGCGGTAATTTTTTGCTGTTCTTCAGGAGCTTTGTTGCTTTTTGCTTTGCGGTCCCTGCTGCTTTGTACACGCACCCTGGAAAGGTGCTCTTCCAGGTCTTCTGCCGGGACTTTGATCTCCAGACTGTCCATGGAAGCGTTCGCCTTTACGGGAGCTGAATCTATGGCCTGGGTATGTCCGCTTACCAGCCCCGCTTCAATGCACAGCTTTAAAACTTTGGTGAAAACTTCCTCGAAAATATCTTCAGGAAAAAGCTGGCGGGTGCGGCTGATGGTACTGTGCCAGGGCAGTTCTTCATCCACATCATACCCTAAAAAATAAAGAATATCCAATCGCATTGCGCAGTGGTTCATCACACTACGGTCGTAGGTAATGTTCTCCAAATAGCCCACCAGGCAGATCTTGAAAAAGACCACCGGGTCGATGCTTTTTTGGCCGCTCTCTCCGTAGAACTTTTGAGTAAGAGGATAAAGAAACTCAAGGTTCAGGGCTTCTTTTAAGCGTCTGTAAAAATTTTCTTTGGGAACCCTGTCACTGAGACGGAAGGAAGTGAAGAGTTTTTCCTGATAATTCTTTTTGCCTTGCATGCAGTAAATTAGCACTTTTGACTAACTTGTGCAACAGGCACA
>NZ_JAVRHQ010000087.1:0-888 GCF_031846485.1 Autumnicola tepida | reverse complement strand
GCTCCAATATTTTTACAAAGTTTTAGTTACCAATTTGGGAATTTTAATTTATTTTTGTTTTAAAATAATTTGATGTGAGAATTATTGCGAAACGAACTTTACGTGATTTTTGGATAAAACACGCTGATAGTGAACAACAATTAAAATCCTGGTATCGAGAAACTGAGAAAACAAATTGGAATAATTTAAACGATCTAAAGAAAGATTATCCGAGTGCAAGCATTTTACAAGAAAACAGAATTGTTTTCAACATAAAAGGTAACTCCTATAGATTAATTGTAAAGTTCAATTTTGAATATCAAATCTGCTACATAAGATTTGTTGGAACTCACGCAGAATATGACAAAATAGACGCTAACAAAATTTAATAAGATGAGAATAAAACCAATTAGAAGCGAAGAAGATTATCAAAATGCTCTTCAAAGAATTGATGAGATTTTTGATGCAAAAAGAGGTACTGAAGAAGGCGACGAACTAGAAATATTAGCTATTCTCACTGACAATTATGAAAATGAGCATTTTCCAATTGGAATGCCCGATCCGATAGAAGCCATAAAATTTAGAATGGAACAAATGGGTATGAAACAAAAAGATCTTGCAGAGGTTTTTGGATTCAAAAGTAGAGTGAGCGAGATTTTAAGTAAAAAAAGAAAACTAACTCTTGAAATGGTAAGAAAATTAAATACTACTTTACATATTCCGACAGAAGTTCTCGTCCAGGATTATTAATCCGAACAAAAAATACAGGAGCTAACAGCGGTTCATCGCAAATAACGGGTTTTACAAAAAAGAACTAAATTAGATTCCTAACAAACTAAAGCGTTAGCCGACAAGTCCGCGTCCCTACTCCCGCAACTTGCGATAACCGCAAACCGTTACCAACAAGAG
>NZ_JAVRHQ010000086.1:0-899 GCF_031846485.1 Autumnicola tepida | reverse complement strand
GGCAAAATTTTTTAGAAAAATTCAGTTAATTAACATATAACCTTTAATAACTTAAATGAAAAAGATCACACTATTGCTCATAATTGGACTTCTTTCGTCAAATTTTTATTCGCAATCAAAAAATTTTATTGATCAACCTTTCTTAGAAACTGAAGTGGAAATTGATACTTCGGTAACTCCTGATAAAATTTATTTGACGATAGTATTAAATGAAGAAGATAATAGAAATAAAAAATCAACGGAAGAATTAGAAAGATCAATGTTGATGGTTTTAAAATCTTTAAATATAGATATAGATAAAAATCTATCCCTTCTCGATTTTAGTAGTGATTTTAAGAAATATTTTTTGAGTTCACAACAAGTGCTTAAAAGTAAGATGTACTCTTTACTTGTAAACGATGCTCGCAAAGCCGGAGAAGTTTTAGCTGGATTAGAAAAAGTAGAAATTTCTAACGTGTCAATTGCAAAGACAGAATATTCCAAATCAGAAGAATTAATTATAGAATTAAAAACCCGAGCTATTGCAAAAGCAAAACGTAATGCTGAAAAAATGCTAAACCCATTAAATCAGAAACTGGGAAAAGCTATTTTTATATCTGATACAAACACACCGTCAATTACAAGTCAGTTACAAGGCAAAGTAGCCGGAGTACAAATAAGGGGAGTTTCAAGTTTATACGGTAGTCGTGCACAAGAAGAAATGATGATCGATTTTGAAAAAATTGAATTTTCTTCTAAAGTTAAAGTGACATTTATAATTGAGTAAAAAACATTGCCTAACATCGGTTAACGGCCAATATGCGGTATTCCAGGAAAAAGAATAACTTAGAACTCCAAACAACAAAACAATAAGTCGACAACTCCGCGTGCTAATTTCCGCACACTGGCGTTAACCGTAA
>NZ_JAVRHQ010000085.1:0-905 GCF_031846485.1 Autumnicola tepida | reverse complement strand
CCGTTCTATGCAATTTTTTAAATAAAGTTTTCTGCTAAAAAGTTCTATTATTGAGAACTTTAATTATCTTTGTTTAAGATTCTATCAAATGAAAAGAATAGTTGCAAAAAGTACATTACGAAAATTCTGGAAAAAACATTCTGATTCAGAACAGTATTTAAAAACCTGGTACGAAACAGCAAAAAGTTCTAATTGGAGTTCTCCAAATGATATAAAGAAAACTTATATAAATGCTAGCATCTTAAAAGATAGTAGAGTTGTGTTCAACATTAAAGGAAACTCATATAGATTAGTAGTAAAATTTAATTACGAAAGACAATGGGCTTTTATACGATTTGTTGGAACACACCCAGAATATGATAAAATAGATGCTGACACAATTTAAAATTTAGAGCTATGAATATAAAACCTTTAAAAAACGAACAAGATTACGAGAAAGCTTTAGAAAGGCTTGAGGTAATATTTGATGCGCCAATAAATTCAAAAGAAGGAGATGAGGCAGAGATACTTTCAATGTTAATCGACAACTACGAAAATGAACATTATCCAATAGATGCTCCAGATCCAATTGAAGCTATAAAAATCAGAATGGAAGAAATGAATCTAAAACAAAAAGATTTAGTTGGAGTAATTGGAGGAAAAAGTAGAGTTTCGGAAATCTTGAATAAAAAGAAACGATTAACAGTAGATATGATTAGAGAACTTGAACGAATTTTACATATATCTGCTTCTGTTTTGGTAACTAATTACCAGTTGACGAAATAAAAAACAGCATAGAACAACGCATATTCGCAATTATGGCCATTTCAAATAAAATAGTAATTTAGAACCTAAGAAAATAAAATCGTAGCGGACTAATCCGTTGACCAAATACCACAACTGCGAATATACGAGACCGTTACCAA
>NZ_JAVRHQ010000084.1:0-909 GCF_031846485.1 Autumnicola tepida | reverse complement strand
CGCGCAACAATATTACCGAAGTAGCTTATAATGTGCAGTCCACAGTAGATGCCAAACATTGCCTCCCTATTGATTACCAGGTCACCAACCACAATGATTCCAAGGCCATGGGCGCCATGATCCGCAGGTCCAAAACCATCTTAAGAACCACCACGTTCACCGCGCTCTTTGATAAGGGCTACCATACAGGCTCTGAACTGGAAATCGCCCAGAAGCTAAAGATCAAAACCTTGGTGGCCATTCCGGGTCCTGCTTCCGGTGCGCCAGACCCTAACTACAATATCCAGCATTTTATCTATGACCCAGAGCAAGACCATTATACCTGCCCGGCAAATCAGTTGCTCAAAACCAACGGGAAATACTACACCAACCACCGCGGAAAATCCAATGAATCAAAATTCAAACAATACAAAACAAAAGCCTGTAAAGGATGTCCGGTGCGGGAGTTATGCACCACGGCCAAGAACGGCAGGATCCTGGCCAGGAACAGTTATGCGCCTGTTTATGAAAAAAACAAAAGAAATATAGAAGCTGAGCCGGAATTGTACCGGCGCAGGCAGGCCATCGTGGAACATCCCTTTGGCACCATAAAGCGGCAATGGGGGTTTGACCATATCCTCTCCAAAAAAGGAATGAAACGGGCTTCGGCAGATGTAGGCTTTATCTTTATCGCCTACAATCTCAGACGGATTATGAACCTGATGGGTGAAAAAGTCTGGAAAAAGTTAGGGAAAAGCGTATATGCCTGTTTTTTGCTCCTTCTAAACCGATATAAGTCAATTTTAAAGCTTACAGACTTCTTTAAATGCGGCAGCCATGGTTTCAGGTTTATTTTATAGCATACTGTAAAAAGCCTTAGTTTAGTCCAAAATAGGCAGAAACAGCTATGTTATTAGACAGACTGCCGTT
>NZ_JAVRHQ010000083.1:0-917 GCF_031846485.1 Autumnicola tepida | reverse complement strand
TGAAGAACTGGAGATCACTACGGTTGTAGACCGTATTGGGACGGGAGATGCCTACGCGGCTGGCCTTATTTACGGCTTACAAAACTTTGATGATAAGAAGGCCCTGGAGTTTGCCAATGCGGCCTGTGCTTTAAAACATACCATTTTAGGCGATGCCAACCTGGTAAGTGTGGAAGAAGTACTGGAAGTAATGGAAGGCAGTACCGGCGGCAGGATTAAACGTTAAAGATAGAATTGCAAAGGCCTCACAAGTTTTTGAAACCTGTGAGGTCTGAAAACTAGATAAATGAGAACACCTGCAAGGGGTTTTTTGAAACCTGGTAGATCTAAAAAAGACTAACTTGAGAGAGGCACCTGCAAGGTTTTTCAACCTTGTAGGTCTAAAAAAAGACGAATATTAGGAAGGCACCTGCAAGGTTTTTTTCAACCTTGTAGGTCTAACAAAAGAAGAATGTGAGGGACTGCAAGATTTCCAAAAACTTGTAGGCCTTAAAAATAAAATTATCTGAATTGCTTTTAAAAAATAATTAATGGCAACATATACACGAATAGAAGTAGCTGAAGCTACGAAGTCCATCGGCGTGGTACCGGTATTCTACAATAAGGATATTGAAATTTGTAAGAAGGTCGTAAAGGCCTGTTATGATGGTGGCGCGCGGGTCTTTGAATTTACTAACCGCGGCGATTTTGCCCATGAAGTATTTGGAGAATTGAACAAATATGCCACTCAAAATCTGGAAGGGATGATTTTGGGTGTAGGTTCCGTTCTTGATGCGGGCACTACTGGCCTATACCTTCAATTAGGTGCTAACTTTATTGTTTCTCCCATTGTTAATGCGGAAATGGCCAGAACCTGTAACCGCAGGAAAGTTTCCTGGATGCCGGGTTGTGGCTCGGTTACGGAGATTTCTTATGCA
>NZ_JAVRHQ010000082.1:0-924 GCF_031846485.1 Autumnicola tepida | reverse complement strand
CCGGCCTAGCTGAAAAATTCAAGTCTTCAATCGCAACTTGCATTAACCGCGGCCGTTAGCCACAAGCAAAAAATCAAGATTTTAGTAAGGTTTTACGTGATAAATAAATATATTTGTACGTAAAATGATTTGTGATGGATAAAAAATTGACATTAAGTCTCAATGAAAGTATTATAGAAACTGCAAAAAGATATGCAAAAGCCAATAATATTAGTTTATCAAAATTAATAGAATCTTATCTTGGATCTTTAACTAAAGAAGAAATGAAAAAAATGGAAATTTCTCCACTTGTGAAAAGTTTAAGTGGTGTCATTACAGTTGATGAGAATTACGATCCACAAGATGATTACACACAATATTTAATCGAAAAATATAAATGAAAAGAATATTAATTGATACTAATATCGTAATCGATTTACTCTCAAAAAGAAAAGAGTTCTATAATGAAGCTGCAAGATTATTCACTCAAGCAGATAAACAAGAAATAAAACTGACAATTTCATCACTAACTTTTGCAAATACAAACTACATACTGAGCAAATTAAAATCTCCAAGAGAAGCGAGAGAAATTCTAAGAAAGTTTAAAGTGCTTGTTGAAGTTTTAAGGTTAGATGATAAAATTACTGAGTTAGCATTAAGTGACGAGAGTTTTCCTGATTTTGAAGATGGATTGCAGTATTATTCTGCCATTGAAAATGATATCGAAATAATAATAACAAGAAATAAAAAAGATTTTAAAAACTCGAAATTACCAGTATTAACTGCTAAAGAATATTTGGCGACCCAGTAATTTTGCCAGTGGCTAACAACGGTTAATCGCCAATAGCCGGTAGCGTTAGAAAGAAAATAATTAACTTGACCAACAAACAAATACTAAGCCGACTAATTCGCGTCCCCTACTCCGCCAACTGGCGATAACCGAAA
>NZ_JAVRHQ010000081.1:0-985 GCF_031846485.1 Autumnicola tepida | reverse complement strand
TTCGGAGTAATCTCGTATGGAGGTTTCATTTTGATAGTATCATTTGATATTATCAAAAGTAAAGTCAATTTATCTCAATTGAAAGGAAAATCACGATTATAATTGGCCACAACGGTCTCGGTTATCGCCAGTTGGCGGAGTAGGGGACGCGGATTTGTCGGCTTAGTATTGGTTTGTTGATCAAGTTAATTATTTTCCTTCTAACGGTGCCGCTTATTGGCGCTGAACCGTTGTTGGCAAGCGTTATTTAATATCCCAAATTATTAAGATATTATCAGAGTAAACTATGTCTTTAGGGGTAAATCCTTTTATAATAGAATTATCTATTGTAGAAACGACTTCTGCTACTCCATTATTTCTATTATATAATCTCATACCGGAATTATAATTTGTACCATATTTAATTTGGTTTATTTTAATCAGATCTACATTTGATGCTGAACTTATTAATTCAGCTTTTTCAATTGCATCTCTAGTAGCTAATTTTATGATTCGCTCTTGAACATTCTTTTTCAATGAATCTGATAACTTAAAGTTGAAGTTCAAATTAAATTCTGTACTACTTTTTGAGAACTGATCTAATATTTTAGTAATGTTTTTCTGGTCGTTTTTAAATTCAAGTTGAATTTGTTGTGTGGCTTTATATCCACTATCAATACTTTTATTATTTCTATAAACTCTATTCTTTCTAACGTTGAAATCGTCAGTTCTAATAGAAGATTGCTTAAATCCGATCTTTTTCAATTGTTCAGTTATATCTTGAGATTTACTATTTAATCCGTTGATAGATTTACTAAAATCAAGATTAATATTATCAATTGTGATATTTAATATTCCGGTATCTGGTGTAATTGCAACTTTTGCAAAACCTACGACCTCAATTGTTTTAGATTGATTGTCATCTTGCGCACTTAAAATGGAAGTAATAAGGCAGAAAAGTAAGATGTAAAATTTATTCATTGTTCGAATTTTTTTAATGCTTGCC
>NZ_JAVRHQ010000080.1:0-991 GCF_031846485.1 Autumnicola tepida | reverse complement strand
GTAGTTAATGCGGCAGAAAGTTCATTGAAACAAATATCTCATTAGAGATTTAAGATTTTGGTATTCAAAGTTACTAAGTCTATTGACTTTACTATGCTCTTAATCAGAGTTTGGGCAACAATTAATCCACTAGAATTAATTAAACCATTAAAAACTATGATTATGATAAAAATAGAGAAGATTAAAAATATTCCTTTTAAGGAAAAACTTATGAACTTTGTTAAAAGTATAATTGTGGGGTTTGCACTAGTGGAGAAAGGAAAGGCCTAACCTCTGATTATAAAGCATTGAAATTAATAGAAACTTTGTAATTGGACACCAAGACGATGTGCAAAGGGAGGTTCGATTCCTCCCTTCTCCACCAATTAATTAATATTATGGAATTAGGAAGTTTTAAAATTTCTGGTCATTCAACAAAAAGAGAATGGTCAGTTTATTTATTCGTAGCAAAACCAAAAAAAGAAAAAGATAAAATCAAACTTTATGTTGGAAAGGTTGGCGATAATAGAGCTGGTTGTAATCCAGTAATTTCTAGAGTAGGAAATCATTTTTCCCACAATAAAGTTCATTCTCAAATCCGAAACGCCATAAAAGAAACTGTAGAATATGATTATGAATATTTCTATTGCCACTGTGGTGAATATAAAAAAGAGGATAAAAGAAGATCTGAGAATTGCTCTAGAATTAATGAATTAGAAAGGGAATTAAATAGAGTTGTTCAAAATCAAATTGAAAACAAACAAAATTTTGAATTGCTAAACCCATATAAAGGAAATCATATTTCTAAACTTAGAAATAAAAAAAGGAGTCAGTTAATCAATGATGAAGAAAGAGAAGTTCTATCAAAGTTAGTTGAAACCGCACTAACTACAACAACGGTTAATCGCCAATAAGCGGCAGCGTTAGTAAGAAAATAATTAACTTGACCAACGAACCAATACTAAGCCGACAAATCCGCGTCCCTTACTCCGCCAACTGGCGATAACCGGGA
>NZ_JAVRHQ010000008.1:0-156213 GCF_031846485.1 Autumnicola tepida | reverse complement strand
CACTTTACAGGATTAAAAATTATTTATTTTTTGCCTCGTTTTTGCTGTTCCTCTGCCTGCTCCATCATTTCCTGCATTTTGCGGGTAAAACGGTTTTGCTTTTTAGGCTTCTGTTTGTTTGCCTGGATCTTTGCATGAACCTTTTCATCATCTACAATCACATTTTTAATTACCAGCATAATACCAATGGTAATAAGGTTGGAGACGAAGTAATACAGGGAAAGTCCGCTGGCATAATTATTAAAGAAGAAAAGCATTAATAAAGGCGACAGGTACATGATAAACTTCATATTAGGCATTCCCGGCTGCTGACTTGCCTGCATATTCTGCCCCGTAGTCATCGTCATATAAATAAATATAGCGATGGAAGCCAGGATAGGGAAGAGGCTCACGTGATCTCCATAAAATGGGATGTGAAAAGGTAAATTGGCAATCACATCGTAGCTGGAAAGATCATCTGCCCATAAAAAGCTTTTTTGCCTTAGCTGAATGGCACTCGGGAAAAACTGGAAGAGCGCGTAGAAAACGGGAATCTGCATCAGAGCGGGTAAACAACCGCTCATAGGGCTGGCACCGGCCTTGCTGTACAGCTTCATGGTTTCCTGCTGCTTTTTCATTGGGTTATCCTTGTACTTCTCGTTTATCTCGTTTATCTCGGGGCGCAGGATCCGCATTTTAGCCTGAGACAGGTAAGATTTATAAGTAACGGGGGAGAGGATAATCCGCACCACTATGGTCATTACAATAATGGCCAGCCCGTAACTTGGTAAGAAGCTGCTTAAAAAGGCGAAAAAAGGAATAAAAATATACCTGTTTATCCACCCAAAGATTCCCCAGCCAAGGGGTACAATTTCATCCAGGTTCCTGCCGTAATCATCAAGGATCTTATAATCTGTTGGCCCGTAATACCAGTTCATGTTATAAGTGAGCTCGCCGCCCTGAAGTTCCAGCGGAACACTGGTAGCAAAAGCTTTAGTGTAAAGGGTATCTACTTCTTCATCTTCCACAAGATTTTCTGAGCGGAAGTTTGCGGTTTCAAAAGGTGTATCGGTTAAGAGAATAGAAGTAAAAAAGTGTTGTTTATAAGCCACCCAGGAAACATCTTCTTCTTCATCTTCTTCCAGGGAACCACGACCAAGATCTCCGTCATTATCGCCATCGTACCCGTAGTTAAGCTGCGTATAGCGGTTCTCGTAGGTGATGCTTTTGGAATGGCGGTAACCTTTTATTTTCCAGTCAAGGTTAATATTCTGATTACTGTCAAAAACATCATCTAATCCCTGTGACCTTATGCTGAAGCCCATCATATAATCATCAGGCTGAAGCACATAACGGTATTCCAGATATTCGTCTGCTGAAACCTTTAATTTCATAGACAACACCTGATTTCCCCCGCTTTTGGAAAGTTCCGGTTCAAAATAGAGGTTTTCGGTATTCAGGGTACGGCCATCCCTGGTTGTGAAATTCAGGTTAAACGAAGCATTCCCATCTTTAATAAGATAAACGGGAATAGAATCGAAAGTTTTAAAATTCTTTAACCTGGCTTCAGAAATATATCCACCTTTATTATCCACTTTTATTTCGAGCACATCATTGGAAATGGTGGTGGTGTTTTGAGTGGCCGACGGTAGAGTTGCAGAATACCCAAAAGCACCTAAACGCTGCTGTGCTGCTGCCAGGGCTGTGGAATCCTGCCCCGTATAGGTAATTTCTTCTTCTTCTTCAGGAGCAGGTGCGTTTTGCGCTTGATTTACTTCAACCTGTTCCGATTCCTGTTTTTCTTCAATTTGGGCTTCTTCCGCAGAATTGTTGTACAACATCCACAAAAGGATTCCACCAATCAGTAAAAATCCAATTATGGATTGAATATCTATTTTCTTTTCTTCCATTCTAAATTGCTATAGCTTGGCTTTAGTCAAAAAAATGACCAATTATGATTTTTGTGCCAACTTGGCACTTTTCGTTTTTGAATGTTCGTGTGCGGCTTTTACAAATGCCACAAATAACGGATGGGGGCTTGCCACGGTACTTTTATATTCAGGATGGTATTGTACGCCTACAAACCAAGGGTGTTCTTTAAGCTCGATTACTTCAACAAGACCGGTCTCCGGATTTATCCCTGTTGCTGCCATCCCGGCTTTTTCAAATTGTTCCCGGTATTTGTTGTTGTACTCATAACGGTGGCGGTGCCTCTCTTTAATTTCATCTTTTCCGTAAACATCTTTAATTATGGATCCTTCCACGAGATCACAGTCCCAGGCACCAAGACGCATAGTACCACCCATGTGAGTAATGTCCTTCTGTTCTTCCATAATATCAATTACAGGATGTTTGGTATGGGCATCCATCTCGGTAGAGTTGGCTTTATTAAGTTGTAGTACATTCCTGGCAAATTCTATTACCGCCATTTGCATCCCCAGGCAAATTCCTAAAAACGGAAGTTTGTTTTCCCGTGCAAATCTTACCGCGTCTATCTTACCTTCAATGCCACGTTCTCCAAATCCCGGGGCAACAAGTATCCCGTCCAGGTGTGAAATTTTATGCTGAATAGTGTTTTCATTAATAAATTCAGAATGGATGCTTTCCACCTTTACCATTACCTCGTTCTCTGCTCCCGCATGAATAAAAGACTCCAGGATGGATTTATAGGAATCCTGAAGCTCCACATACTTCCCGATTAGCCCTATACGCACTTCGGCTTTTGGATTTTTATGGCGGGCAAGAAATTTATTCCAGTGTTCCAGGTTTGGAGTGGAGTCATCGGGCAAATTGAGCTTTTTCAGGGTTACGGTGTCCAGGCCTTCCTTCAGCATCATATTAGGCACATCATAAATGGTATCGGCATCTATAGACTGTATTACCGCTTCCTGCCTTACATTGCAAAAAATGGCCAGTTTTCGCCTAATGTCGTCAGAAAGTTCATGTTCGGTACGGCATACCAGGATATCGGCCTTTATCCCGCTTTCCATTAGTGTTTTTACGCTGTGCTGTGTGGGTTTTGTTTTAAGTTCTCCCGCGGCAGATAGAAATGGCACTAAAGTAAGGTGGATTACCAGGGCATTATCGTCTCCCAACTCCCATTTAAGCTGTCGTACCGCTTCTATATATGGCAAAGATTCAATGTCGCCCACGGTACCGCCAATTTCAGTAATCACGATATCGTAATCCCCGTTATTGCCAAGAATCTGAATTCGTTCTTTGATTTCATTGGTGATATGCGGAACAACCTGCACGGTTTTACCAAGAAATTCGCCACGGCGTTCTTTTTCTATTACGCTTTGGTAAATTCTTCCGGTAGTCACGTTGTTGGCCTGGGAAGTTTTTACATTTAAAAAGCGTTCATAATGCCCAAGGTCAAGATCTGTTTCGGCGCCATCATCGGTTACGTAACATTCTCCATGTTCGTAAGGATTGAGAGTTCCCGGGTCAACATTTATATAAGGATCCAGTTTCTGAATAGTGGTTTTAAAGCCACGCGCCTGTAAAAGTTTCGCCAAGGAAGCTGCAATAATCCCCTTTCCCAAAGAAGAAGATACGCCGCCGGTAACAAAAATATACTTGGTTTCGGCCATTTTGGAAGTATTTGTTGCGTTCTTTTTATTCAGGGCGCTAAATTACAAATAAGAAAAGAAAAAGAGTACAAGATATGGCGCTAATATTTTAGACTTTTTTAAGAATTGAGGAAGCTGAAATTACAGCCTAACACGGGTAGTTTTTTCTTATTTTTCGAAGGATGCCTTCCATGCCATTTAGCTTCAGCTCATACACCTGTTGCATCTGCTGGCCGAGCTTTCCTTCGGGAAATCCTTTTTGTTTATACCATACCAGGTAATATTCGGGAATGTCAGAAAGATAGTAATCTTTATATTTTCCAAAGTACATTTTCGCGTGCGCGAGTTCAAGAAGCGCTTTATGATCTGGTTTTATCTGCATTTTTTTAAACCTGTGACTGGTTTAAATGCATGGCCAGCTCTATGAACTTATCTTTATTTAACGGCTTCACCACGTAGTCGATTACCCAGGGATATTCCCTGGCTTTTTCGTGGTCGAGTTCGCTGGTGCTTGAAGTTAAGATAATGGTCCTGTGTGCAAGACCCATAGTTTTCATTTTGTCCAGAAAATCCCAGCCACTCATTTCCGGCATATTAAGGTCTAAAAATATGAGGACGTCTTTTTCTTCTTCTTTTATCACATTAAAGGCTTCAACAGGATTTGTGAAATCCTGTACATTTTGATCATAACCTTCAATCTGCAATAATTTTTTGGTTATAAAATTTGCTATAGGCTGATCGTCAATTAGATAAATAGGGCTCATATTTTTTCAGCTTTCAGCTTCACCAATTCCTGGGAAGCCATTTCAATTACTTCTTTCAGTACCACATCCATTTCTTCTACTGAAGTTACCAACTTTGGGAATAATTCCTCTCTACAGGCTTTATCATCAAAAACTTCGAGCAGTTGAATAATCCCCTGTATCCTGGACAGGGGTTCTTTCACATTATGCGCGTTAAGGGCAGAAATGTGTAGTAATTTTTCATTTTTCTGAACTATCTCGCGGGTACGTTCTTCAATTATTTCTTTTTGGTTTTCCACAATTTCCCTAATCCTGCCATTCTGCTCTTTAATGGTTTTATAAGCATCGCCCAGGGAAGCATTTTTTTCAGCAAGCTGATTTTTCAAATAGATTTCCTGGAATTTCGCTTCCAGGCAATCTGTTACCATTTTCAATATTTCAACATCTCCGTAGGCAAATGGCATTTGTTCATCGGCAACCAGGGAAACCAGCACCTTTCTCTCATTTTTCTGAAATGACCATGCCCATAGTTCAGGGTTCTGTAAATTTTCAGCAGGAAAATCCTTTCTTAGAATTTCCTTCGGAATAACAGGTGTTTTTATGGGAACACCGTCTTTTAATAGTTGCTGTTCATATCGCAAAACCGATTCCTGCTGAACAGACCGGCAGGAAATGTCATTTCTAAAAATTGAAAGGAACAAAAACTTATCTTCCTGCTGAAGCAGCATCCTGATCGCATGGAAATTCAGCAGGTATTTAAGATGCAGCCTTAAGTCTTCGATTACTTCAGAAATCGTCCCGCAGCGGTTTATCCCATTGGCGAATTTTGAATAAGCCTCATAGGTAATGCGGTAATGCTGGGCAACGTTATTATTTATAGAGGCCATTCAAGCTCTGGAAAAATTATTCTATAGTTTCCAGCAGTTCGTTATCTATCTTGATCCCGGAAACATCGGCTATGGTATTAAGCATGTTCACAAGATCTGCCTGTGCCATAAGTTCCTGGATTTCCCTTTCTGAAAAACCCGTATCCTGAAGTTCCTGGAAATCTTCATCAGAAATTTCATCATGATTAAGAGCTGCTTTTGTTACCACGTTTACGGCTGTGCGATAACTTACCGGCATAGACGGGGAATCAATATTCTCAGTAGCCTTAAAGCCTTCCTCATCAGAAATCATGGAACTCATGCTGTCTGCAAAAATACCGTGGGCGTGGGAGCAGTACTGGCAGCCTCTCTTTTTAGAAACGTTGTAAATAATAAGTTGTTTAAGTACGTTTGGAACTTCGCCTTCCATTAAAGTACTTTTTAGTTTGCCCCAGTTGCCGTTAAGAAGGGTGGCATTATCGCCCTGGCATTTAAACCAGTTAAGGACAAATGGTAGTTGCAGTGTCTTTTTAGTGTCGTCGTAGATTTCTTTTACTGCCGGTGAAGCTTCTTCATAAGATACCATTTTGTACCTTCCTCCAAGTGTAGGGTTTTCTTTAATCATGTAGGTTAATTTTATAGATAAATTGGGTTTATCCAGAAAGGAAAAACCTTTCCAGGAACAAAATAAAGATAAAATTTGCTAATTTTTAAGATACTATAAAACTTTTAGGCTTTGTTTAATATTTTTATTAAGCTTTTCAATGCTATGGGCTAGTAAAAAAATGTTGCTGTAGATCGATTAGTTAAAACTTTTATAATTGAAGATCTATATGATGACACTTTATGCGCTTTTAGATATTTTCGGAAGTAAATCATTAAAAGTAGACTGCTATGGCCATAATGGGTTCTATAATAAAAAGCCTGATCGATCTCAGGGACAATCTGGTTTCTGAACCTGATGCTCAAAAAGCACAGCGGGAAGAACTTGTTAAATTGCTGAAGAAAGCAAAAGATACTGCCTTCGGGAAATTTTACAATTTTGCAGGAATCCTCGAAGCTGATAATATAGAACAGGCTTTTGCTGAAAAAGTGCCCTACTTTGACTATAACAAGCTGAATAATGAATGGTGGAGCAGGCTGCATGAAGGGCAGGAAGATGTTACCTGGCCTGGGAAACCACCTTATTTTGCGCTAAGCTCCGGTACTACCGGGAAGTCCAGTAAAAGAATTCCGGTTACCCAGGAGATGGTGGAATCCATAAGAAACGCCGGGATAAAGCAGGTAAGCGCCCTTAGTAATTATGACCTGCCGCCGGATTTCTTTGAGAAGGAAATAATGATGCTGGGCAGTTCTACAGATTTGCATGATGAAGGAGATCATAAAGAAGGAGAGATTAGCGGCATTAGCGCCAGCAATATTCCCTTCTGGTTTAGGGGATATTACAAACCTGGTGAGGAAATTGCCAGCATCGATGAATGGGATGAACGGGTTCAGAAAATTGCAGAAACCGCTAAAGACTGGGATATAGGGGCAATTAGCGGGATTCCTTCCTGGACAGAACTCATGTTGAAGAAAATTATAGAATATCACGGCCTTAAGAATATTCATGAGATCTGGCCCAATTTTAAAGTGTACGCTTCTGGCGGCGTGGCTTTTGAGCCTTATGAGAAAAGTTTTAATGCCCTGCTGGAGCATCCGGTTAAGGTAATAGATACTTACCTGGCTTCAGAAGGTTTCTTGGCGCTTCAGGACCGTCCGGATACGAACTCCATGAAACTTATCCTGGATAATGGGGTCTATTTTGAATTTGTTCCTTTTAAACCGGAATATATAAATCAAGATGGTTCAATTAAAGATGACGCTCCCGTGATTTCTCTTTCTGAAGTAAAGGAGGAAGAAGACTATGTATTGCTTATAAGTACCGTTGCCGGGGCATGGAGATATGTTATTGGCGATACCATTAAGTTCACCGATGTAGAGAAACATGAAATTAGGATTACCGGAAGGACAAAATTCTTCTTAAATGTGGTGGGCTCGCAGCTTTCAGTAAATAAAATGAATGATGCGGTTAAAGACCTGGAAGAGAAGTTCGATATTAAAATTCCTGAATTTACCCTTGCGGCAGTCCGCATAGATGGGGAATTCTACCATTCCTGGTACCTGGGGACCGATGCGGATATTGAGGATGAAAAACTGGCCAATGCCCTGGATGAAGTGCTGAAAGATGCAAATAAGAATTATAAAGTGGCACGTTCTAAAGCCTTAAAAGGAGTGAAGGTGACTAAAGTCCCACCGGAATTGTTTCCCGAATGGAGTGGCGCCAATAAAAAGAAGGGCGGACAGGTGAAAATGGAAAAAGTGATGAACGAGGAAAAATTCGCCGAATGGGAAGAATTTGTCAAAAAGCAGTTAGGTTAAACTACTTTAGTTCCTCAACCAGGTCTATTATTTCCTCCTGGGAAAGATAGAGGGATTTAATACGGTTCTTATATTTTTCAGAAAGATCAGACTGATTGAGAATAAAATCCTTCGTTGCGATTATATATTCTCCAAGCCCGTGATTTACGGCATAAGTATCAGCAACCCTTTCCGCTTCCTTTAAATATCTTTTCGAGGTAATATATTTAATTCCAAACCAGAACATTCCCAGGGCACTCCGGTCTTTATAGTCCATAATATGGCCCAGTTCATGACCTATCCATCCAATAAGCACATCTGAAGGAACGTTGGTAAGATCAAATTCTTCTCCTTCAATATTGAAACGCTCGCTCATATTTACATAATAAGAACGATTGCCTTTAGATTTTAAAAAATCGCCTACTTTTGGCTGGGCCTGCATAAAGGATTTTTTAATATTCTTCTTAAAGCGGAATTCTATAGGTGTGTTCTTTAATTCAGGATAATGGGAAAGGGCAACGTAAGCCTCTCTCCAAATAGCGTCCGGTACAATTTTATTATTGAATTCAAGACTGTCTTTTTGGTTCATAGGTTGGGAAAATGCTTGGATAGATAAAAGAAAAAATATTGAGAATGTGGAAAAGTATATTCTTTGGGCCAGGTTCAATTCTTATGATTTAAATTAGCGATTTGCGTTGCTCCTAAATTTAAGGATAATGGCAAAGCTGGTGAAAGCTGCTAAGTTAAATTGAATATAAAAATCCGGGAAATTTTATTAAGCCATTAAAATTAGCGCATAAAAAAAGCCTTACAATGTAAGGCTTAGAATATAGTATAAAATAGGAATTATGCCTGTTTGACATTCACCGCATTCAACCCTTTTCTTCCTTCTTCCAAATCAAAAACCACTTCGTCATTTTCCCTGATTTCATCAATCAGTCCGTTAGCATGTACAAAGTATTCTTTGCTTGTTCCTTCTTCTTTAATAAATCCAAATCCTTTTGTATCGTTAAAGAATTTGACAGTACCTTTATTCATTATATAAAAATTAAATTCAGGCAAAGGTAGGTATAAATAAAAGATTATGAGGAAATTAATTCTTTTTTATCAAAAAAAAATCTGCAAGCAAAAAGTATCTATCAAAAAAGCCGCCTAATTCAATATTAGACGGCTCATCCTATTTCTTTATTTTCTTCTGAAACCTACTGTCCACTCAGCATTTCCTGTAGTCTCTGTTGCATTTCCTGATCGGTTTGCAAAGCCATGGCCAGTTTCTCATATCTTTCCATGGTGAAACCTTTTTCTGAAATGGCATTTTCCATTTGATCCTGAAATTGCCCCTGCATTCCTTCGATGGTCTCTACGGCAGATTCATATTTTTCTTTCTGCTCTGCTGTAGCTTCCATTTCGGTATTAGGATTCATAGAAGCCTGGTACATCTTATTGAACTGCTGGATTTCCAGCCCTTCGTCTTTTACCACGGCCATCATTTTTTGCTGGGCCTGTTGGTTGATCATTCTTATCTCCTGATAGGCCTCTGCAAAATTAGCGAGTTCGCTATCATCCACATCTACTTCAACCTTCTGTTGTTGCGGCATTGGCTGTGTTTGTGCAAAAGCTCCTATAGTAAACAGCATGCACATAGCCATTAAAAGACCTTTAATTTTTCCTGATTTAAACATATCTTTAATTTTGATTTTTATCTAATTTTCCAAACATAAGAAACTCAAAAGAGGATGAAAAATAATTAAGGAAGGGATTGGAATTTTTGTCTCGGAATTAACTGAAAAAATTAACCCTGTTAAAAATTTTAGCGAAAAGCTTTATATTAGTATTATATAAATTCCTGGTCATCCCGCGAAAGCTCTGATTTTGATCCCCGGTATGCAGGGTGTTGGCAGGTTCAAAGAGCATTACATGAACCTCTTCCTCTGCAGATGGCCTGTGCTCAACGCCTTTGGGTACAATCAAAAATTCATTTTCTTTGACCTCTACTGTTTTATCGCGGAATTCCATCCTGAAAGAACCTTTTACCACAAAGAACATTTCGTCTTCTTCCTCGTGTTTATGCCAGATAAAATCTCCTTTAAATTTGGCCAGTTTCACCTGTTGCCCGTTTAATTCACCTGCTATCCTGGGATGCCAGTGATCGTGAAACTTGTTGAATTTCTCTTGTAAATTTACTTTATTCATTAAAATTATAATTTTATTTAATTTTCAATGCTTATGCTCTGTTGCTCTTCATTGTCATTTTCAAATTGCATTTCAATGAAGAAATCTTCGAGTTCACCACCGGCATTCACAGCACGAATTTCGTATAGTACATCGGCTTCCAGATCTGTTACAAGTAGATTTTCCCCGGCAGCAATATTGCCGTTGTTCACAAAACCACGGGTGTCTGAAGTAGCATTCAGGTAAATAATGATGTCATTTTCGGTATCATTACTTATCATCAAATCGTAATAGATGAGCTCATCACTCAAATTGTCATCATCATCACTACAGCTAAGGGTGAGGAGAGGTAGCATTATAAGTAATGTAAATTTCAGCATTTTCTTCATAATAGCTTATTTTAAGCCATTCTTTTCATAAAAAGAATTTGGCCCTGGTTTATTAAAAACTTAATCTATCAAAGATCTGGAAAATCCTGTCTTAATACTCTGGTAAAATTCTGTTAGCCTTTTTGAAAAGCTGAAAATATAATTCTGAAGAGAATAAAAAAACAGCTTTTCAGGAGATTTTTCTGAAAGGGTCATCTGGTTCTACATGAATAAGAACATCGTTAATTTCAGGGAAATTTTCCTGTAATTCATTCTTCAGCGTATGGGCAATGTCATGGCCCTGGGTTACCGTAATATCCCCTTTTACAATAAGATGTAGATCTACATGGAAAAATAAACCAGCTTTTCTCACAAAACACTTTTCAATACCTACAACCCCGGGTACGTTGTGGGAAATACCTTTTATTTCTTCAATAAAATCGTCATACACATGCTCATCCATTATTTCGCTGAGTGCCGGCCTAAAGATGAGGTACGCATTATATACAATAAAACCTGAAGCCAGTAACGCCGCCCAGTCATCGGCGGTTTCATAGCCTTTGCCCATAAAAATGGCAATAGAAATACCTATAAATGCCATAAGGGAAGTAATGGCATCGCTGCGGTGGTGCCAGGCATCGGCTTTTAAAGAAGTACTTTTTGTTTCGTCTCCCTTTTTAGAAACAAAACGATAAAAAAGTTCTTTGGTAATAACAATGGCTCCAAGCACAATCAGCGTATATTTTTCCGGTACTTTATGAGGCGTCTGGATATTCACAATACTTTCGTAGGCAATGACCGTGGCAGAAATAAGTAAAAATCCCACTACGGCAAAGGTGATTAAAGGTTCTGCCTTTCCATGGCCGTAGGGATGATTCTCATCTGCAGGCTTGGTGGAATAGCGAATGCCAAATAAAACCAGGCCGGAAGAAAAAACATCGGTGGTAGATTCTATGGCATCTGCAATTAGTGCATAAGAATTTCCGAAAACACCGGTAACTCCTTTAATAATAGCCAACAAAGCATTGCCTATTATGCTGAAATAGGTAGCTTTTATGGCTTCCTGTTTTTTACTGTTCATTCCTTTTTTCTCCTGAATCCTAAAGTGGTCCCAAGTTACGCAATTGAAGGAAAAGAGCTGGCAGGAAGGAATTTTAACCAGGTTAGTCTTTGGAAAATTTTCTTTTACTCAGGAGGATGCCATAAGGTTTCAGGGCTTCAATATGTAACAAAATCACTGTGAGGATCCCCACTACCGGGATGGCCAGGATCATCCCTATTATTCCCCAAACCAGGTTCCCAATTACCACTGCAAGAATTACCACAAAAGGATGAAGGTCTACACGGTCCCCAACTACGTAAGGTTCCAGCACGTAACTTTCCAGGAACTGTGCTACAGAAAAGGTTATTATTATTCCTACCAAAACACCAATTTCACCCGAAGTAAGATAACCAAAGGCCATGGCCATGGCTAAACCTATAATATTGCCCAGGTAAGGGATAAGGCTCAGGATTGCCGCCACTATACTTACCAGAATAAAATTATTCACTCCCGAAATGCCCAATCCAATGGCGTAAAGAATTGCCAGGAATGCGATTAGCACCAGGCGCCCCACAAGGTACTTAGGCGCTACTTTGGCAGATTTGATAATAACCGAGTTGACCTTATCCCGCTTTTCATCAGGGAAAACGCGTAACAGGAAATTTTTAAATTTTCGCCTGTAATTCAGCAGAAAGAAAACATAAATAAAGGTTAGTAAAAAGTTGCCTACTGCTCCGGAAATTGTTGATAACAATGTAGCCGCTTTTTTCTGCGGGACCTGGCCAGAACTGCTTACTGCCGGAATCATTCCCGAACCATTTTTTTTACTGGAAAGTTGCAGGTCACTTTCATTAAGAGGAGTGTTGTTTACAGCGAATTGCTTAACCTGTTCAATCTTAGGTTTCATGGTTTCTTTGATCTTTGGCCATTTTTCAACAAAACTTTCCAGCTGGTAGGAGAGAAGGCCCAAAAAAGCCAGCGAAACCAGGAAGAGGAAAAACGCATTTATAAGCGAGGCAGCACTTCGGCTAATTTTTTGCTCCATCCACCCAGATAAGGGAAATACAAGCAAGGCAAGAATAATGGCAGTAACAAAAGGCCCTAAAAATGACTGGGCTTTTATAAGTCCTGAAAAAAGAAAATACGTTCCAAGTATAATTAAAGTGATGTAAAGAAGAAGGTTCTTAGCTTTTACCATTGGGTGTATTTTTCATGAAGATACAAAAGTTGCCTTCCTCTTTTCTTTAAGATTTAGTTAAAGCAGCATCATAGAAGCTGTTCTGTACTTATTTAGCGATAAGATTATGGATTTTCATGTACTGCAGTAGCATGATAGTTTTTCCATCCTTTATTTCCCCTTTTTCTATTTTGGAGTATGCCTCTTCAAAATCCATTTCCAATACTTCAATATCTTCCTGTTCTTCGGGCAGTCCGCCACCTTCGCTCACCTTCATTTCTTCAGAATATTCCCCGACAAAAAAATGGATAATTTCTGTAACCGAGCCCGGTGACATGTAAGAATCAAATATTTTTTTGGCCCTGGGAATGCGATAACCGGTTTCTTCCTCAGTTTCTTTTATAATACAGGCCTCGGGATAATCCTTGTCCAAAAGTCCGGCGCAGGCTTCTATCATCATTCCGCCGGGATTGTTGTTAAGGTAGGTGGGCAGCCTGAACTGCCTGGTGAGAATTACTTTTTTGGTGGATTTGTTGTAAAGCAGGATACATGCGCCGTCTCCGCGGTCGTAAGCTTCCCGGTTCTGGGTTTGCCATTCTCCCCGGCTGGTTTGGTATTCGTAGGTTACTTCGTTTAACAGTGCCCATCTGTTAGAAAGGACTTCGGTTTTTTTTAGTTTTACTTTTTGGCTCACAAGTATTCAAAATTTGTTGCTCAGCAGGAATTTTGCTGAAAAGACGGCAACAATGTTAATCATGTTATATTAGACTTTCTAACACAAACGGTAAAAATAAAGAGGCAAATGCTACAATCAATAAACTTTAAGTTTATATTTAGTTAATAATCCTGAAAGGTTTTCCTGGGAAAATTTTGCGCCAGCCAGGCGGTTTTGTTCCGGGTCTATGGCAAAACTGGAAGCGCTTCTGAAATCTGCTTTTTCTAAATTCGTATTTCCAAAGCTGGCATTGGAAAAATCCACTCCATAAAAATCTGAGCCGGAACAATCTGCCCGGGAAAATTCCACCTGCGCCATTTTACAATTCTTGAAACTGGTCTTTGGTATTTTTAATTGATAAAAAGAAGAAAAGCTAAGGTCACAGCTTTCAAAGCTGAAGGATAGCAAAAAGGTTTCACATTCTTCAAAGCGAAGCCCCAGCATTTTGCAATTGATAAACCTGCAATCTCTTATAGCGGTTTTCTGTAACTGCGCCGTACTAAAATCGCAGTCCTGGAAAGTGCATTCAGAAAAAACAGTTCCCGGCAATAATACATTAGAAAAATTACAGTTTTTAAAATGGCAGTTTTCATACTCTTTTTTTAAAGTATTGCTACTGTAATTTAGCTGTTCAAAATCCTCATCCTGGGCAAAAGTTTCTTGCATTTTTTAAATTAATATGCTGAATAATCGGTTGGGTAAAGAAAAGTGATATCAATATGCGAAACATTATCGGCATATTCTTCTTTGGCACTTAAAGCTTTCCAGGCGAGAGCACTGGAAAATGCCTCCCAGTGTTTATCCCTGCTTTCCTGGTCGGCAAATGTGGTCATATACATCAAATTCGGCATTTCCGGACCAGAGATCACCTCGCCATAAAAAACCGCGTTAAAGCCAAGTTCATCAAACAATCTTACTTCTCCGCCTTCATTGAACATTTTTAATTTGTTCCTGAAAAATTTTCCGGTGGGGGACTGGTAACTTCTCAGTTCGTAAACGCGTTCCTTTCGTGGCACATCCAAAGAAGGCATTTGAATAACCGGATGATCCTGGAAAGCCTTTAAAAGAATAGACTGAAACCTTGAATAAGGCGAATTATCTGCTGAAGATTTTAAGAAGTCACTCCCTCTCTGCCTGTAATTTTGATTTTTATTCAGGTTTGTCTCCAGATTTTCCCACTGCTCAAGTGAACTAAATGGGAGAAGTACATAAATATGCTTTAAACTGTCGATTTTACTTTCCTCTTTTGGTTTGAATACACCAACTTTATCAATACCGAGTTCGGCCAGGGCAGGTAAATAGGCTTTTTCTAAAAAAGCATCAGTTCTTTGTACCTGTTCTTCGGTTTTAAGACTATATATTTTTAGCTGATAAAATTGATGTTCCTGGGCTTGTACTGTAGGAACAAAGCAGCAAAGTAAAGCGAAAGCACTAAGGCCGAAAATAATTTTTTTCATTTTTCCTGAATTATGGACTAAATTGAATAATGTTAATTGTAAAGCTACAAAATTCCGGTAGCTGCAGGAGCTTTTTGTCTTTTAGTATGGGAAGTTAAACTTCTGGAGAATCTCCCAGTTTCTTCCATTATGCTTAAAAAGTACAAACCCCTCAGCGTTAAAAGTGTCTTGAAAATTTCTTTTTTCGAATTGCGGCCATGCCTTTTGGAAGTTCAGCCTGTTGAGGTCTCGTGTAGCTATAGTAATATGCGGGTGAATATTGCGGATTTTTTCACGTTCTCCCAAACCGAAACTTTCCTCCAGTACTTCCTGTATTTTCTCATGTAGCAAAGCAACTGGCTCAGGGTTAGTAACATTGATGAAAATCGTACGGGTGGAAAACCTGCCAAACCCTGATAATTGTACTTTAAAAGCCTTTTTATTGTCTGTAATTTTTTGAAGCGCTTCCAACAGGCTCGCCTCGTCTTCTTCCTTTATTTTAAAGGGAATCTGAAGCGTAACATGGGCAGGTAATTTTAAGGCCTTCGCCGAATTATATTTCTCCTTAATTTCAAGCTTTAGGTTCCTGATTTTTTCTTCAAGTTGAGCGTCAGGCACAATGGCGACAAAGTATAAATGACTTTTTTTCATAAGGTTTTCTTAGCATAGGGTCATTATTAGCAGCGCCATTTCCTTTTACAGTGGTATCGATAGTCATGCTTCCTGTTATTTTTGCCGATGGCTGCTTTTCTTGCATTGCGAGGCCGGCAGGCCGAAGCAATCTCAGGAAAAATTTAATTCCAGTTAGTCCTTATGTATTTAAGCATTCGTTTTTTTATAGCTTTCGGCTTTTCGGCATACACAAGCCCGCCCTGTAATTCTGCCTCTGCACGTAAATATTCGCTATATTCTTTAATTAAAGCATGCAGCATTTCCATTTGCTTTTCATCTTTCAGCTGGAAATCCTGCGATTTTAGCTTTTCATTTAAAATCATTAGATCATGATCATCTCCCAGATAATTAGCGAGCGTATGCACTTCTTCTGCCCAGGTTTGAAAAAACTTTGGCCAAAGGTCTTCCAGTAACTGGATTTGGTGCCAGAGATATTTTGCCCTTTTTCGCCATTCATGGAAATTGGCGGCATCAGGTTCGGCATAAGCATCTTCCAACGCGTCTCTTCCGCGTTCATATGTTAATTGAAGGCCGGGAAGCACCACGGCAAGATCTGCAGATTTTACCGGCCACTGGGTAAAATTTTCCTGCGCATTTTCAAACTGTTGCAGAATATATTCTGAAAAGAAATTTTTTTCCCGAAGCTTTTTTTCCAGTTCATCCCGCTCTTTTTCCAGTTCCTGAACAACGCTATTGAAAAACTTAACGTAGATGTGATCACCGTAGCGTTCCTGCAAAATCCCAATGGTTTCCATGTGTGCGGTAAGGTCCCTGATGGGAGATAATTCCTGGCCTAAATCACGAAAAAAGATGTTGATCTCCTTATATTTCTTTTCACCTAATTCATCCCGAAAAAGACGGGCAAGCGCACGTAATTTTTTCAGACTTTTCCTTATTTCATGAACGGCTTCATGCAAATTGGAATTTTTAATGGAAGAGATGCAGAAATCAATTTCTTCTGAAGCTATCCTGCTTATATTTTCTTCAAGATCTTCCGGCTTATTAAGCTTATAGTCCATGTTTCGGTATTTTCTTTTAATATACCGAATTAAAGCCACAGAAATGGTTATGATTTTATTAAAAAAGCCAGGCTTATGGGGGATTCCGAAGAAATATTTTCAAGATAAATATCTCATGTAATAACTCCTTACAAAAATGAAAAAGCTAATCTGATATTTATTTTAAAAGCTTTCCACACTCAAGTCTACCGGCACCTGGTGTTTTAAAAGATCTTCAAAAGTTTCCCTTTTCCTAATAAGATGGGCTTCTCCTTTATACCATAAAACTTCAGCAGGGCGGTAACGGGAATTAAAATTGCTGGCCATAGAGAAACAATAGGCGCCGGCATTGCTGAAGGCAAGAATATCTCCTTCAGTAATTTCAGAAATCCTCCTGTTGCTGGCGAATGTATCGGTTTCGCAAATATATCCCACCACAGAGTAAAAACGTGCCTTGGCATCGGGATTGGAAATATTGGTAATTTCATGATGAGATCCGTAAAACATTGGACGGATAAGATGGTTGAACCCAGTGTCAATTCCGGCGAAAACAGTAGAAGTAGTTTGCTTGATAACATTCACTTTCGCAAGAAATTTGCCAGCTTCGCTCACTAAATATTTTCCTGGTTCAAAAGCCAGTGTAAGTTCGCGGCCGTATTCCTTACAGAATTTTTCAAACCTGCTGGTAAGCTGTTGGCCAAGGTCTTCAATATCTGTTTCTATATCCCCTTCTTTATAAGGTACTTTAAACCCGCTGCCAAAATCTATGAATTCAAGATCTTTAAAATGCTTCGCGGCATCAAAAAGAATTTCAGAAGCATAAAGAAAAACGCCAATATCAAGAATATCACTCCCGGTATGCATGTGGATACCGTTAATATTCATGCCGGTATTTTGAACAATTCGCTGCAAATGCGGCATCTGGTGGATGGAAATGCCAAATTTGGAATCAATATGCCCTACTGAAATCTTAGAATTTCCACCCGCCATCACATGCGGATTGATCCTTATACAAACGGGAGTTTCAGGATGTTTGGTTCCAAATTGTTCTAAAATAGAAAGGTTATCTATGTTAATTTGTGCTCCCAGTTGCATCACTTCTTCAATTTCTTCAAGGGAAACGCCATTGGGTGTATAAATAATGTTCGAAGGATCTACGCCTGCTTCTAACCCAAGTTTCACTTCCTGTATAGAAACGGTGTCCAGGCCGCAGCCAAGGGAATTCAGTAGTTTAAGAATGGAAATATTCGAAAGCGCCTTTACCGCGTAATGAATACGCAACTTTTCAACATTAAAAGCGCTGGTTAATCTTTGATACTGGGAAATTATTTTTTCGGCATCATATACATATACCGGACTTCCAAATTCTTCGGCTACTTTAAGCAGGTCTTGATTGTTCATCTATTCTGAAATATTAGGTGGCAAAAATACAGGAGATTTTCAATTAATTACAAAGCTGAATTTCAAAAATAACGTATTTATACAAATTGTTATTTTTACGAAGCCGGTTCAGATCGCAATTCAAATTTTTGTGCATTCTGCTTTCTAATTCTTATCACCCCAAGCGCTATAAAAATACCGGCACCTGCCATAGCTGCGCCAACCCAATCTGCCGAGGTATAGCCGTAGCCATAGGCAATAGGCAATCCTGCCAGGTATGCGCCGGAGGCATTTCCCATGTTAAAGGCGCTCTGGTTAAGGGAAGAGCCCAACATTTCTGATCCCTTTGCGGAATTGATCACCGCCATTTGAATAGGAGTGGAGAGGCTAAAAGCCACTGTGGCGATAATGAATGTCATTACAAGTACGCCCATTTTATCTGAAGCCAGGTAAGTATTGGCAATTAACGCGATTACCATTAGCACAAGAGAAATCAAAACAGAATATATTGGGCTGAATTTTTCGGCGAGTTTAGCGCCTATCAGATTTCCAACCACCATACCGACTCCCGCCAGGATCATGGCGTAGCTCACCACGTCTTCAGGATGGCCGGCAACTTCAGTAATAAGCGGGGCGATATAACTGTACCAGGCAAAAAAGCCTCCCGTACCAATGGTGGTGAGTAAAATAACCATCCACAGCTCCAGTTTTTTTAGCACTTTTAAATCTTTTACAATTCCGTTGGAGGAAGGCCGGGAGAGTTCAGGCATCCAGAATTTTATACTCAGTATCGCCAAAATACCCACCACTCCAACGGCTATAAAGGAAACATTCCAGCTAAAGTTTTGCCCCAGATAGGTGCCAAAAGGTACTCCTAAAACATTGGCAACGGTTAATCCTGTAAACATAGTGGCGATGGCTTTGGCAGATTTACCAGGTTTTGCCAGTTGCCCGGCCACCACGGCTCCAATCCCAAAGAAAGCCCCATGAGGCAAGCCAGAAAGGAAACGGGAAATTAAGAGCAGGGTGTAAGAATTGGCAAAAGCAGAAAGCGTGTTGAAAACCGTAAACCAGAGCATAAGAAACAGCAATACCTTATGTGCAGGCCACTTGGAGCCAATTCCTGTTAGCAGTGGCGCCCCCACCACCACACCAAGGGCGTAAGCCGAAATAAAATGCCCCGCCTGCGGGATAGTAATCTCCAGGGCGGTAGCTATTTCTGGAAGAATTCCCATAATCACGAATTCCGTCATTCCAATTCCAAATCCTCCTATGGCTAATGCGATTAATGCTTTGTTCATCTCTCAAAAATTAAAAGGCAAAAATACAGCAGAATTCACCGTTTGAGGCAATTACAACTAAAAATCTACGATAACCTTTTAGCTGCCAGCCCGGTGGGAAATAGACTTCCTTTTCAGCAAAAGCAGATAAAATCTGCAACTGGCGCCGTACTTAATCAAAAAAGATTGGTACAGTAGTATTGTATTTGTTACTTTTGTTCCGCATAAATAATACAGAAGAAATACCTGATTATGAACATACATGAATATCAAGGAAAAGAGATACTAAACAACTTTGGAGTGCGTATCCAGAGAGGTATCGTAGCCCATAATGCACAAGAGGCAGTAAATGCTGCAAAAGAATTAACCGAACAAACCGGGACTGGCTGGCATGTGATTAAAGCACAGGTGCATGCAGGTGGACGTGGTAAAGGTGGCGGTGTGAAACTTGCCAAGAACCTGAAGGAGGTTGAAGAAATTGCAGGGAATATTATTGGGATGAACCTTGTTACTCCTCAGACAACTGCTGAAGGAAAAAAAGTACATCAGGTACTGGTTGCTGAAGATGTTTATTATCCTGGAGATAACGAGCCAGAAGAATATTACATGTCTGTATTGTTAAACCGTGCCACCGGTAGAAATATGATCATGTATTCTACTGAAGGCGGGATGGATATTGAAACTGTGGCCGATGAAACTCCTCATCTTATTTTTACGGAAGAAATAGATCCAACCGTAGGATTGTTGCCATTCCAGGCACGTCGTATAGCTTTTAATCTTGGCCTTAGCGGAACAGGATTTAAGGAAATGGTAAAATTTGTAATGTCCCTATACAAGGCATTTGAAAAATCTGATTCTTCTCTTTTTGAGATCAACCCGGTTCTTAAAACCAGTGATGATAAAATTATGGCTGTGGATGCCAAGGTAACTTTAGATGATAATGCGCTTTTCCGCCATAAGGATTATGCTGAAATGCGTGATATTCGTGAAGAAAACCCAACTGAAGTTGAAGCTAAAAGAGTTGGCCTTAACTATGTTGACCTTGACGGGAATGTTGGATGTATGGTAAATGGTGCCGGGCTTGCCATGGCAACAATGGACCTTATTAAACAAGCCGGGGGAGAACCTGCCAACTTCCTGGATGTTGGAGGTACTGCAGATGCCAAGAGAGTGGAAGAGGCTTTCCGCCTTATCCTGAAAGATGAGAAGGTAGAAGCAATCCTTGTAAATATCTTTGGAGGAATTGTACGTTGTGACCGTGTGGCACAGGGGATTGTAGATGCCTATAAGAATATGGGTGACGCTATTAATGTTCCAATTATTGTAAGGTTACAGGGAACAAATGCCGATGTTGCCAAAAAACTGATTGATGAAAGCGGACTTGGTGTACACAGTGCTGTGGAATTCCAGGAAGCGGCTGACAAGGTACAGGAAGTACTTTCCTAAGGTAAAAAAGAAGAAAATTTTATTATAAGCAAAAAGCTGTCCGGTTGGGCAGCTTTTTTTGTTTCAGTAATAGGAGAGGTGTAGCTATTTGCTGCTGCATTTAAAACTGTTAAAAAAAGAAATTACTGGTGTAATATTGTAACAATCAAATTGTTAAGCTGTCTTTATAATATAACCTCTTAATTATTTATTATGAAAAATCCGGTTTTATTGATGTTCGCTCTTGTTTTTAGCATTTGCAGTGCAACCGCAATGAGCGTAGACCCGAAGAATGATCGACAAATGGTGAAATTGGAATTAGAACAGCTTGTAAAAGATTATACGTTCGAATTAGAGGAAGCTGTTGCCACAAGCACGACTTTTACCATTAATAAGAAGAATGAACTGGTGATCTTAACCAAAAATTGTGAGGATGAAGCAATAAGGTACTACCTTAATATGCGCTTAAACTATAGAAAAACTGAAACCCCGCTGGACAAATCTGGAGAAAATAAAATTGCCGGTAAAAAATAGTCCAACACTTCATCGTCATTTGCAATCAGGAAACATAAAAGCATTAAAAAAGCTGCCCGCAATCAACGGACAGCTTTTTTTATTTCAGAAGAATGCGGTGGAGATTACTGATTTTCTCCCGCCGGTGCCATATCCGGATACCAGTCCAGGAGGACTACTTCAATATCTTTATTTTGCTCATTTACCAGCTCTTTAAACTTATCCACGTCCGCAAGTCCGTCCTGGCCCCTGTAGTGATAAGGATATACCTTTTTTGGAGCAAAGGCCAATACCCCATCTGCAGCCTGGTCTACCGGCATGGTGTATGGCAGGTTCATGGACACGAGGGCCACATCTATATTTTCAAGGTTTCGCATTTCAGGAGTATCTTCGGTATCCCCGGAGATATATAAGCTTTTTCCGTTTTTCTCGAGAACATAACCATTCCCGCGGCCTTTCACATGCATGGCATCTTCAGATTCGGGTAAATTGTACATGGGGATAGCCGTAATGCTATAGCCCATATGTTCGATGGTTTCGCCGTTATCCATAACAAGAAGTTGTTCGCTCATTTCAGCCGGCAACTGGTCTTTCACGGCCTGCGGAACAATAATCTTTATGCTATCCAGTTCCAGTGCCTGTAAGGTTTCCGCATCCATATGGTCACTGTGGATATCGGTGATTAAAACAAAATCAGGAGTTTCGGCTTCGGAAAAAGCTTCTGCCCCACCAACAGGATCGGTATAAAATACATCGTCTCCCCAATGGAAAACCGCTGTGGCGTGGGAAATTGGCTCAATGTCTACAAAGGCAGTATCCGATTCCTGCTCCATCCCGGCAGTTTCGTTAACTTCAGTATTTTCTGCCTCCATTTCTTTGTTTCCTTCATTCTTGCAGCCAGCCAGAATTGCTGCAAAGCTAAATAGTGTAATTATCTTTTTCATTCAGATTACTTTTATGCCCCCGGTTATAATTTTCCGGCAGCTTGTGGTTGAACTTTGATGTTATTCATTTAAAAACAGCGAATTAAACTATAAAGTTACATAACCTCAAATTGAAGCAGATTTAGTTTAATAAAGATTTAAGAAAGGTTCAGCTTCATTTTAATGTCGCCTCGCGCATAGGGATTGTTTTCCTCTATGGGAATCTCTTTAAAGCCGTACTTTTTATAGATGTAAATTGCGTTTTCCAGCTTTCGGTTAGAATAGATAATAAGTTGGTCCCAGCCTTCATTTTTGGCAAATTTCAGCCCATGCTCCATTAGTTTCTGCCCAAGCTTTTTGCCCTGGTAAACAGGTGTTACCGCCATTTTCGTGAGTTCATATACACCTTCCTCCATTTTCATGAAGGCTACGGTTGCAACAATTTTATGTTCATCTTTTACAAAAAAGATAGTTCCGCCGGGAGCTATAATATATTTGTCCGGGTGGCCCAAAACTTCCTCGTCATGTGGTTCTACCCAAAAATATTTCTTAAGCCATTCCAGGTTTAGATTTTTAAAATCTTCAGCATATTCAGGAGAATAAGAAAGGATTTCCATTGAGTATCAATTAATTTAATTTTTGGGCAAATTTAAAGATACTTCTGGTGAAATATTGGTAAATTCGGAAGAAAGGGAATATTTTATAATTAAAGCCATTAATACAGTCCTTTTTCATGAAAAACAAAAGAAACCCAGCCTATATTACCTGTTTTTTTCTCACATTTCTCACAGCTTGTTCTTCAGTTAATACGGTAGAAAAGAATTCAGCTACCATCCTGCCACCGGAAGAGTTATATGGAGGTTTGTTTTATGACGTTCAGAATAAAGAAATATTTCCCGATAGTAAGACCTTTGTGGATGCCCAGCCATTAAAAGAGGTAAGGGAAATTAGGCAGGAATATGAAAATTTGCAAAATAAAACCCCGGCATCGGTTTCTGCTTTTGTAAAGCGGAATTTTGATATTCCCGTTACCGGCGCAATTGTTTATAAAACAGATTCTTCCTCTATAAACACTCATATCAGAAAACTTTGGGAAGTGCTGAAGAGACCTGCAGATGATGAAATTTCCGGAACCCTAATTCCTTTGCCCAATTCATATATAGTTCCCGGTGGGCGTTTTCGTGAAATATATTACTGGGACAGTTATTTTACAATGTTAGGGTTGCAGCAGGATAAAGAGGTGGGAACCATTAGGAATATGGTCGATAATTTTGCTTTTCTTATTAACACTTATGGTTTTGTTCCTAATGGGAACCGCACCTATTACCTTGGCAGATCGCAGCCACCATTTTTCGCAATGATGGTAAAGGTTTTAGCTGAAGAGGAAGGAGAGGAGGTGTATGTGGAATATCTTGAGGAAATGAAAAGGGAATATGAATTCTGGATGGCCGGTGCATCAGATCTTTCTGCATCCAATCCCGCACACAGGCGGGTGGTGCTTATAGCTGAAGGTGATCTTTTGAATCGGTACTGGGATGATAAACCAGAGCCAAGGCCGGAGAGTTACCGTGAAGATGTAAAAACCGCAAAAGAAGCGGTGGCTAAATTTCCAGATCTTACAAAGGAAGAAGTGTATAGGAACCTGCGTGCCGGGGCAGAATCGGGTTGGGATTTCTCCAGCCGGTGGATGGACAGGGATGCTGCGGGAAATTTTAACCTCTATACTATCCATACCACAAAAATTCTTCCCGTAGATTTGAATTCGCTTCTTTATAACCTGGAAAAAACAATTGCACAGGCCTATGGGATTAACGGCAATTCTTCGGAAGCAGAAAATTTCAGAAAAAAGGCGGCGCGGCGAAAAGCTCTAATCCTGAAATACTTCTGGAATAAAGAAGATGGATTTTTTATGGATTATAACTTCCGCAGACATAAAAACACCGAGGTACTTTCCCTGGCCGGAATTTATCCTTTATTTTTTGAAATTGCCACTGCAGAGCAGGCTTCCAAAGTTGCCGGCAAAGTAGAACAGGAGTTTTTAAAGCCAGGAGGAGTGGTCACTACGCCTTACCATACCGGCCAGCAATGGGATGCACCCAATGGCTGGGCTCCTTTGCAATGGATTACCATAAAAGGACTGCGAAACTATAACAAAAACGGCCTTGCCAGTAAAATTAAAACTGGTTGGTTAGAAATAAATAAAGCCGTTTACGGCCGCACCTATAAGATGCTGGAAAAATATAATGTGGAAGATCTTACCAGGAAAAGTGGTGGTGGGGAATATCCCACGCAGGATGGTTTTGGCTGGACCAATGGTGTATATCAGAAATTATCCAGCGAATAAATTGGCTATTCCTGCATTTAATTTTTAACTTCAGTTTGCTGAAATTTATTTTATGGATGATATAGAACTTTATATTGAGTACACTGCTAAAGTTATTGAGGCTGCAGGTATAATTTCTATAATCGTGGGAACAGTACTGGCATTGGGAAAATTTGTCTTTTCCTTACAAAAGGGAGGGCAACGCTCGTACAGGTTGCTTCGGCAGGAACTGGGGAAAGGTATCCTTCTTGGCCTGGAAATACTTGTTGCCGGGGATATTATCGCAACCGTGTAACCGAGCCCACCATGAACAGGGTATTGGCCCTGGGAGTAATTGTACTTATAAGGACCTTCCTGAGTTTATCTATTGAGCTTGAAATTGAAGGAAAATTCCCCTGGCAACGAAAAGATTCTGAAAAGCGCCTGAATCAGGATTCGTAAGTTTTTGAAGAAAAGCCGGTTAAAAAATGGCTGAGCGATCCTAACCGGTCTTTTAGCTTTTTTTTATTTTCTGAAGTTAGGCGGATCGCAAGGGTGGGAAAAAATTATATCGTACATTTTCATAAGATAATTTTACTTCAGTGGTATCAATTTCTATCCGGCAGCGTCCATAGCTTCAGAAATTACAAGGTAAATTCAGCTAAAAGCTTTTGAACCTCGTAGATATTCACTTTTTTATCAAATTTCTTGGAGATAGAAGGTGTCGATTCCCCCGAAATCCAGATCTTCAATTCTGCATCCAGATCAAAACTTCCCGCAGTTTCCACGCTAAATCTTGTAATGCTTTTGTAGAGCACAGAAAAATATTCGGTCTTTCTGCCGGTAATTCCCTGTACATCAATAAGTATGAGTCTTTTATTGGTAAAAATAAAGGTGTCTCGGATAATTTTAAAACCGGCCTCAATATTTTCTGAAGGGATTAAAAGTTTCCCGTAATCGGCTTGCAGCTTTTCCTTATCTATAGCTCCGGCATTTCCTAAAAGGGAAGAAAGTATACTCATGGTTTAAAGTTAAAATTGATTTGGCTTAAATGTAAGAAAAAGGGCAGGAAAGCTTTCTTTTTAGTTAATATAATTTGAAACTAAGCCTTTATGTACGGGCAAAGCGGGCAGTTTAGGATTATTCTTTTTACATTAGGAAAAATTTTAAAAATCACGAATTAATACTATTTAATGGCTGAAAAATATAAAGGTATAAATACCATTTGCACGCATGTAGGGGAACTTAAGGACGAGCAATTTAAAGGCGCGGTTTCTCCGCTTTACATGTCTACCTCCTATGCTTTTGAAGATGTAGAGGTAAAGCGTTACCCGCGATACTTCAATACTCCAAACCAGGTAGCCCTTGCACAAAAAATGGCTGCCCTGGAACATGGAGAGGCCGCCCTTATTTTTGGAAGTGGAATGGCTGCGGTTAGTACAGCCCTTTTGGCGTTTTTACATAAAGGAGACCACGTTGTATTTCAAAACACCTTGTATGGCGGCACGAGCAATCTGGTGGTGGAAGAGTTTGATAAATTCGGGATTGAATACACGTTTACTGAAGATTATTCCCCTGCTTCTTTTGAAAAGGAAGTAAAGGAAAATACCAGGGTGATCTATATTGAAACGCCTTCCAATCCATTACTTACGGTAACCGATATTAAAGCTATTGCTGAAATTTCTAAAAAACACGGGCTGGTAAGTATGATTGACAATACTTTTGCCTCGCCCGTAAATCAAAATCCTATAGATTTTGGAATTGATGTGGTTTTACATTCTGCTACAAAATATATGGGTGGCCATAGTGATATCTTGGCCGGGACGGCAATAGCTTCGGAAGAGCATATCGACAAGATCTTTCAGCTCGCCAAAAATTTCGGCGGAAGTTTAAGCGATCATACTGTCTGGCTTCTGGAGCGAAGCCTGAAAACTATGGGACTTCGGGTAAAAGCACAAAATGAAAATGCCATGCGTTTAGCTGAATTTCTAGATCAGCACCAGGACGTAGCAAAAGTTTATTATCCCGGCCTTGAATCGCATCCCGATCATAAGGTCGCCGCTTCTCAAATGAAAGGATTTGGCGGGATGTTATCTTTTGAACTAAAAGAAGGCCTTGATGCCGACCTTTTTCAGAAGAAACTGAAGCTCATAAAATCATCAATGAGCCTTGCGGGAGTGGAATCTACCATTCTTTCTCCATCAAAAACCTCGCATGGGCTTTTAACGCCGGAGGAAAGGGAGAAGCAGGGAATTCGTGACGGATTGTTGCGTTTCTCCCTGGGAATTGAGGAAAAAGAAGACCTAATAGATGATATTGAACAGGCACTCGGGCAGATAAAATAAGCAAAAGGAAAAGCAAAAGGAATGAAATTAGATATTTTAGCGGTGGGCTCCCATCCTGATGATGTGGAACTGAGTTGTGCGGGCACCATTGCAAAAGAAGTGGACAGGGGAAAAAAAGTTGGAATTCTTGATCTCACCCGCGGCGAATTGGGTACCCGGGGTACAGCAGAAACCAGGGACAGGGAAGCGGCGGAAGCTGCAAAAATCCTGGGGGTTAAAATGAGGCATAATTTAGAATTTAGCGATGGTTTCTTCATCAATAACACTTCTCACCAACTTGAGATAATTAAAATATTAAGAAGATACAGACCGGAGATTGTACTTTGCAATGCGGTTGATGATCGGCATATAGATCATGGCAAAGGAGCCAAGTTGGTTAGCGATGCCTGCTTTTTGAGTGGATTGCGCAAGATAGAGACCATTCATGACCAGAAGAAACAGGAAGCATGGAGGCCAAAGCACGTTTTTCATTACATACAATGGAAGAATCTGGAACCAGATTTTGTTGTTGATATTTCCGGTTATATCGATAAAAAAATGGAAGCCGTTAAAGCTTATAAAACCCAATTTTTTGACGCGGAAAGCAAAGAACCTCAAACACCTATTTCCAGCAGTAACTTCCTGGAAAGCATAAATTACCGCGCCCGGGATTTAGGAAGAATAATTAATACAGAGCATGGCGAAGGCTTTACTGCAGAGCGGTATGTGGCAGTAGATTCTGTTTTTGACCTTATTTAAAATGGAATTTTTTCTTTGCGGAAATGTATAAATAACTTACATTTGCAACCGCAATTAAAATGGTGGTCGTAGCTCAGCTGGTTAGAGCGCTGGATTGTGGTTCCAGAGGTCGCCGGTTCGAACCCGGTCTTCCACCCCTTTTACAAGCTTCCTGGGAAACCAGGGAGCTTTTTTTGGGCGGTATATTCATCGGAAGTCCCAATGGATCATTCCTGAAAGTCGGAAGAATAATAAAAAGCCGTAAAAATAAATTTCTAACGCAACCTTTCTAATCCTTAAGTATCTAATTAAAAACAGGAATCATGAAAGTACTATTACAATTAAGCAGCCTCGCCTTACTTCTAATGATCTTTGGTTGTAATTCAGAAGAAGAGGAAATTACCGTTTTGGATGTAAATGTTCAGAACATTACCGGAACCTGGGAACTTACCGAATCCTATGTTAGTCCCGGGGGTGAGACTGAATGGAGACCGGTAAAAAACGGTAATATTTATACCTTTTTTGATAATGGAAAATTCAGTTCTTCCGGCCGCCAGAATTGTAGTGAAGGGGAATTTACCCTTGAAGATAATATTTTACAATTGGATTGTGAGGAGGAACACCTAAGCTGGCGGGTAGATACATTGGGTTCCAGGGTTATGATCCTGGGTGGTATAGGCTGTATAGAAGCCTGCCTTTACAAATACAAAAGGATAGATTAAACCTCGATTTTCTTCATGCTTATTTTCTCTTTCTCCCCTTCAAAATCTTATTTTTACGCTAAATAAGATTTAGCATGAATTCAAGAGAAGAACAGCTGAAAGCATTTGACCGACTTTTAACCATAATGGAGGAGTTAAGGGAGCAGTGTCCCTGGGACCGTAAACAAACCATGGAATCCCTGCGCCATCTAACCATAGAGGAAACTTACGAACTTGGGGATGCTATCCTGGATAAGGATATGGAAGAAGTGAAAAAAGAGTTGGGCGATGTATTGCTGCATCTTGTGTTTTACGCTAAAATAGGTAGTGAAACCAATGATTTTGATATTGCCGATGTGGCGAATTCTATCTGTGAAAAATTAATTTCCCGGCATCCGCATATCTATGGCGATGTGAAAGTTGCCAATGAAGAAGATGTTAAGAAAAACTGGGAAAATTTAAAGCTGAAAGAGGGGAAAAAGAGTGTTTTGGAAGGTGTTCCCCGCTCCTTACCGGCAATGGTAAAAGCCAACAGGATCCAGGATAAGGTGGCAGGTGTGGGATTTGACTGGGAAGAGCCGCAGCAGGTTTTTGAAAAACTGCAGGAGGAGCTTGGAGAATTGCAGCATGAGGTAAACGCCAATAACAGGGATGAAATAGAAGCCGAATTTGGGGATGTTTTGTTCTCGATGATTAATTATGCCCGTTTTCTAAAGGTAAACCCTGAAAATGCGCTGGAAAGAACGAACAAGAAATTTATAAAACGCTTTCAGTATCTTGAAGAAAAAGCCAAAGAGAAAAACAAGGCCTTAAAAGATATGACGCTGGCAGAAATGGACGTGTTCTGGAATGAAGCGAAAAAGGTTTAAGGTTTGGAGTATCACTGATTGTAGTTTGATTTGGAGCCGAAATTTAAGCCATAACCTGTAAAGCGACAACTGTTAAATCACTATTTTCTAAAAACAATCAGGTCTTCAGAAATTCTTAATGAAGCAAAACCCATATTTTCCCTGATCCATTGCAGGCTTTCTTCGGTATAAAAAATTACGTGGGTATTATCATTTTTATAATACCAGTTTTCAAAATCTATAGCTTCAGAATAAAGGGAAGTTTTACAATACAATTTTCCGCCGGGATTTAACATGGCAGCCAGTTCCCTGAATTCTGCCGCGGGATAATGAAAATGCTCCATAACTTCAGAGCAAATAATAAAGTCATACTGCTGCTTCAGTAGATTTTTGTCATTCTTAAAGAAATAATCATACAGGGCGACATTATATTCTTTGCTTTGCAACTGGTTTGCAATAACCGGCCCTGTTCCGCAGCCGTAATCAAGGCCGCTGGCTTCTTTGGGAAAATCTTCTAGGATAGCATTGGTTATGGGTGCGGTAAACCTGATGTAATGCAGATCGGCAACATCGTTATTGTGCCTGAGATAGCGGTTTTTTTCGTCTTCAGCAGGAAGGTAACATTGGGGGAGAAGTAAAACAGCTTTGCAGTTTTTACAGCGGGCGTATTCTATTTCCTTCCACTTGTGGAAAGGCCTGGTTCTCCCATTGCATAAACTGCAAAGCATCTAACAATTTTTAATACAGGTTTTTTACCTTTTTTAATTTCTTTTTCCAGACTTCCAACTGTGCTTTATGGTCGTTAATGTTTTTATGAACTTCCTGCACGAGTGGATTATTGTCGTCTACATTGGAGAAAAACTGGAGGTTATTTTCCAGCTGGCGGATTTCAGCTTTTGTTTCTTCAATTTTTTTGGTGAGGAAATAATGTTCATTCCTGATCTGCTTTTCATCATCGGCATCATTAAGGCTTTGCAGCTTGTTTTCATACTTCATCATCTCGGCCCTGGAGTGGTTCACATCCAGTTTGCCAAATAACTGGTCCAGTATTTTATTAAACTTGCCTTCTATAAACCGCTTGTTATAAGGTACTCTTCCCAACTTCTTCCAGGCAGCAATCTGCTCTTTTATTTTCGCCAGATCTTCTTCTTTATTGCCACTCAGTTCCAAAGCCTTTAGTTTATCCAAAATTTCTTTTTTCTGTTCAAAAGCTTCAGATTCTTCTTTGTTTTCTTCGTTTCTGCTGGCGTGCAGCCTGTCAAAATAATGATTACAGGCAGCTTTAAACTGCTTCCAAACCTTATCGCTGTCCTTTCGGGGAACATGCCCGATCTTTTTCCAGTCTGCCTGGATTTTTTTCATTAACGGGGTTACGGTCTTAAAATCGTCACTTTCCTTATTGTCTTCCGCGATTTTAATGAGCTCCTTCTTCTTTTCCAGGTTATCGTACTGCTGCTTTTTCAGTTCCTTGTAAAAGGAATTCTTTTTACGGTTAAACTTTCTAACCGTCTGTTTAAACTCACTCCAGGTCTCTTCATTTTTGGAGCGCGGCACCTTTCCGGCTTTAAAAAACTGCTCCCTTAAAGCTTCAATTTCTTTAATTTTTTGTTGCCATTTATTGTGGCTGTCAAGATCCTGTTCGGCAATTCCCCTTATTTTGGAAATAATTTCCTGCTTGGTTTCCCAGTTTTTTTCATACTGCGCATCAAGCTGGTTAAAATACTCCTGGCGTTTATCGTGGATCTTCTTTGTGGCATCACTAAACCGGCTCCAGATGTCTTCCCGGTATTCCTTGCCCACCGGCCCAAGTTCTTCCTTCCACATTTTATGAAGCATTTGCAACTCCCGGAAGGCGCGGTTAATGTCTTGTTCTTCTGCCAGTTCCTCGGCGCGGTCTATAACTTTTAATTTCTGCTCGAGGTTGTGCTTAAAATCCAGATCGCGGAATTCCCTGTTAAGGTGCAGGAAATCATAAAAATTCTCTACGTGGTGGTGATAGGTGTTCCAGACCGTGTTGTATTTATCCCGCGGAATGGCGCCGGCCGTTTTCCAGCGATCCTGCAAATCTTTAAAATGTTTGTACGTGGTATTGATGTTTTCTTCAACATCAATAAGTCCTTTTAATTCTTCAATAATCTCCAGGCGCTTATTCAGGTTTTGATTAAGATCCTGCTTTAACTGCTTATAATAGCGGTTTCGCTTTTCCTTGTAATCAAAATAAAGATCGTTAAAGCGTTTGCTTAAAGGAGTAGAGTAGTGGAAGTCTATAATATTTCCCCCGTCAGCCAGAAAATCTTCCTTCTTCTCTTCCAGCTCCTCATCGAATTTGGCATTAAATTCGGTGCGGATCTCGATAACGTGTTCTTTTATGGCCTGTACTTTTTCCTTTTTCAGCAAAGATTCAAGCTCATTGGCGAGTTGCTCCTTGCTCATGGAATGGTAGTCCTTTTTTTCAATATCGTGGCGCTCACCGGCGCATTCGTCTTCGCTTTCTTCGGCAACCGCCTCGTCTACATCCTCCTGGTGAGTTTTTGAAGATTTCCTGTTTTCATCAAGTATGGCGCCACCCACATGGTCCACATCATCGTCATCATTACTGTCTTCGTCTTTCTCCCGGGAGCGGCTGTTTGCAGAAATGTCTTCTTGTTTTTTATTCTCCTGAACAAAAGCACCGGCAGTGTCATTGTCGGGATGAGGCTTTTCTTCCGTCTCTCCGGCATTCTCTGCCGATTTTGCTGAAGTGTCTTCTGCTGAAGTTTTCTTTTCCACATTCTCATAATGAACACCTTCAGAGAATTTGTCTTCATTGTTCTCCCTTGGCAGTTGCTGTTTCTCATTCTCCTTCACTACGGCAGCAGCGGTATCATTTTCCTGGACTTCTTCTTCTGCGGAAGCTGAAACTTTCTCTGCAGCCGCCCTTTTTTCTTCTTCTGAAGCAGGGTCGGCCTCAATAGCATCGGGTTTGGCCGGATTAAGCGTTTCTTCCAGGTTTTCAGCTTTTTTATCTGAATCTTTTGCAGCCTCAGAAGATGGTTCACCAACAGGCCCTGAAGCCTTAGCGGCTGTACCTTCCTTAGTATCTTTTCCTGCGGAATCTGAAGTGTTTTCAGGAGTGTTCGATGGGTTACCTGAAAATTCCTTTTGTTCCTTATCCTTTTCTTCTTGAGACATATCTTTCAATGTTAGCGTTCGTGATAATTATTATGCCTGAAAGATAACAACTCCCCTAAAATTGGGCAAGAGATTGGGTTTATTTGTAAGGATATGTTAAAAAAATTACTCTCAGGAATTCCATATTTCCCATGCCTTTTCAGCCTGTAGCCGAAGCATTTTTGAGCCGTTTATAGTCTTTGCTCCATTTTTGGCTGCCAGTTCCATAAATTTTGTGGTAGAAGGATTGTAAATCAGGTCGTAAGCCAGGTGTTTTTCTGTGAAATTCTCATAGGGAAGATCGGGACACTCTTCAGTACTAGGAAAAGTTCCCAGCGGAGTGCTGTTCACCACAATGCTATATTTCCTGAAAATTTCTTCGGAAAGATCAGCGTAAATTAACTGTCCCTTTTCCGGAGTTCGTGAAACGTAGCGGAATGTTATCCCGAGATTTTTTAAAGCAAAAGCTACTGCTTTGGAGGCGCCGCCTGTGCCAAGAATAAGCGCGTGAGAATGATGTGCTCTAAGTAAAGGCTTCAGAGATTCGCTAAAGCCATAAAAATCTGTATTGTGGCCGGTAAGTTTTCCGTTGCTTTCGATTTTAATAGTATTCACTGCGCCAATTTCTTCCGCATTTTCATCTAATCCATCCAGATATTTTATCACCGCCTGTTTGTAGGGAATGGTGACATTCATGCCTTTCAAATGTTTATTTTGCTTCAGTACATCAGGAAATTTGCCAATTTCGGCAATATCAAAATTGCGGTATTCAGCATTGATATTTTCCTTCTGAAATTTTTCAGAAAAATAACTTCTGGAAAAAGAGTAGTCAATATTTCTGCCAAGGAGCCCGTATACTTTCATATTTTTGAATTGTTCTTTTCATACCATGCCAGTGCAAGTACAATAGCGATTCCGGTTAAAATAAAGAGGATTGCGATCCAGGTTTCAGTATTGCCAAAATCAGGAAAATAGCGGTCGTAATTATCAATAATCTTATCACCACGGCTGTCTAACAGTACATTCCCCAGGGGGCCACGTTTAAAAATTTTTTCCTTCCAGGGCCATACCACTCCAAGGGAACCGGTAATAAAGCCTATTATTACAGCAAAAGTATCCTTTTTATAATGCTTTAAAACATAACCCAAAAGGTGGGAGAGAGAAACCAGCCCTGCCAACGATCCCAGTGTGAATACCACGAGCACCTTTAGAAGACGCAGGCGTTCATCGGGAAAAGAAAAGTCCAGGCTCAAAACATCGGCAATAGTATCATAAAGGGCATTTACAGAATCTACCAGAAGCAGTACATAATTGCCCATCAGAATTAAAATAAAGGAGCCCGAAAATCCCGGAAGCGTCATTCCCGAGACGCTTATTATCCCGCAGAAAAACACGAACCATAAATTGTCATTTTCTTTTGCCGGTTCAAGAAAACTGATAGCCGCGCCAAGGGTAATGCCAATAATCAAAAAAACAAGGCTTCTTTTGCTCCATTCTTCAAAATCTTTGCTGATGTAATAAATGGAGCCGATAATCATTCCGAAGAAGGAAGCCCAAACGTACAATTCAAAATGAACAATGAGGTAATCCAATAGTTTGGATACGCTAAAGTAACTTATAAGCATTCCCAGGATTAGCAGCCCCAGGAACTTACCATTTATATATTGGTAAAGGCTTCGAAACCTTCCGCCAATAAGCAGTTTAAAGGCTTTTAAATTTACTTTTTGAAGGGAATAGATAAATTCCTCGTAAAAACCGGCAACAAAAGCGACCACTCCGCCGGAAACACCGGGCACTTTATTTGCTGCTCCCATGGCAAGGCCTTTGAGCACCAAAAAAAATTTATCGGTGAAGGTCCTGGTTTGCTGCATTATTCGCTTAAAGGTTTTTGAGTGGCAAAATGTTCCAGGGCGATTATCAAAACAAAACCGGCAACCATAAGCGCAACAGCGAAAAGCATTTGCGGGTCTCCCGGGAAATTCCAGGGTAAAACCGAACTTTCCCTTACCACCATTTCCTTATCGCCAAAAGTTGCCGTTTCCAGCACCTTTTTCCAGGGCCATATTTTATTTAGGGACCCGGCAATAAAACCAGTTAGTACTGCCAGGGTAATTGTACTATAATTATTGAAAAGCCATTTTAAAAGTTTGGAGAAAGACAATAATCCAAAAACAGCGCCTACGGCAACAATGGCTAAAGTTTTGATGTCAAAAGCATGAGCTGCTTCTGTCACAGTCTTGTAGGCGCCTAAAAGCAGGAGGATAAAAGCTCCGGAAATTCCCGGCAAAATCATGGCACAAACTGCCACAGCTCCCGCGAAAAACAGGAATAGTGAACTTGAATTCCCACCCATTGGCGGAAGAGAGACAATGTAAAAAGCGACTCCGGCTCCTATAAGCAATGCAATGACGACTTTAAAATTCCACTTTGGGATTTGTTTACCAACAAACCAAATGCTGGAGAGTACTAATCCAAAAAAGAAAGACCAGATTAACACCGGATGGGTTTCCAGCAGGTAATTCGTAAGGCGCATTAGGGTAAATACACTAATAAGGATTCCGGAAAGCAGGGCGACCAGGAAAGATCCGTTAAGCTGCTTCCACATGCTCGAAAAACCCTCGGTCCTCCACACCTTCAGCAGCGACAGGTTTACACCTCCAATAGTAGCGATAAGTTCTTCATAAATGCCGGAGATAAAAGCTATGGTGCCTCCGGAAACTCCGGGAACCACATCTGCAGCCCCCATGGCAATTCCTTTTAAAGTGATGGTAAAATAATCTCTGAAGCTTCGCTGCATGCCCTTAATTTAAAATTCAGCCAAAGGTAAAAAAGTTAAAGGTTAAAAAAGTTTAAAGTTTAGGCTTAAATGGACATTATAGCAGAAAACTACAAGGGAAATAATGCTAATTGTTCATATTGATCCAGACCTGCAGGAGTATTAGAAGGTGCAGTGTTAAATTTGAATTTAGAAAAGTTTTGTGCAAAAAAGGCTTAAATCCTTAATTGTAAATTATTATTCCAAGATTAAAATTCAAAATAGATTCCAGGCTGCATTTTTATGAAGTTTTTACATAAGCATTAATGAGGTCTTTCACACTCTTTCTTCTGAATATTTTCGGGAAAAGCTCTTCTATAATAATATAATATTCAGCGTCTATTCTCAAGGCATTTTTAAGATGATAATAAGCTTTGTCTGCTTCATTTAAACAGAAATATAATCCGGAAAGCCTGTACTCGATTTCGGCTGTTTCAGGATAAAATTCCATAGCCTGCAGCAGATTTTGCACGGCGGTTTCAAACTCTCCCAATCCAATTAAAATATCACACCTTCTTATCCATGTTTCGAGCTCATAATTGCCTAATTCCAGACTCTTTTTATAGCCCTGCTCTGCTTCTTCATAAAAATTAAGCCGACTGTTGATTTTAGCGTATCGCTTCCAGTAAAGCACGTTTTCCTCATCAATATTAATCGCCTTGTTTATATAGTAAAGGGCCTTCTGAAAATTCAGTTTTTTAACGTAAAAATCGGTTATGGCTATCCATCCTTTATCCAGCAATGGGTCTTCATGAACGGTCTTGCGGTAATTTTTAAGCGCGAGGTCATCTGCTCCCAGTTTTTCGTAACATTTTCCAATGCGCAGATACGCAAAAGAAGTTGGGTCATCAAGTTTAAGGGTGATCTTGTAATTTTCTATAGCCTCGTTATACTTACCAAGCTTTTCCAGGACTTTGCCTTTTTCAAGATAAGCCCCCACAAAATAATCGTCGCTTATAATGGCAAAATCGAATGCTGCCAGTGCCTTGTTATATTCCTTAAGGTCAAAATATTGCTTTCCTACCTGGTGCCAGGCTACCTCGCAATAGGGATTTTTGTTCAGGTACATGTTTAGGTAAGCGATGGCTTCTTCTTTTTGTTCAAGAAAATCGAAGCAGTACATCACATTATACAAGGCCGAATAATCCTCTTCATCTGCCTCCAGGCATTTCATAAAGCTGTACTTGGCATTTTCAAAATCTTCCAGAAAAAGATATTCCATTCCTATAAGGGAATGCACATCGGCATCATCTAAAGTAATTTCAAGGGCTTTTTCCAGAACATCAATAGCTTTTTGGTGCTCGTCCCTCTTGGAGAGAATTTGCGCTTTCTGAATATAAATTTCTTCATTGGAAGCCTCCAGTTCCTGTAATTCGTCCAGAAGGCCATCGGCCAGATCCAGTTTATCTTCAAACACTAAAATCTCAACTTTAAATAATTTGAGGTTAGTAGAGGTAGGGTGTTGCGCCAGCCCAAGTTTCACGGCTTTTTTTGCTAATGCAATTTTACCGTTCTCCAAATAATAATGGATAATGTTCTCAAACTCGTTAGAGTCGAAGAAGAGGACATCATTTGTTCTTAACATTGATTCGAAGCGGGTAAGCGAGAAATTGTTTTCTTCGTTATGGCTTAATTGCATAAACAAGGTATTACGGGATTTCTACAGTATTAAAATTATAAATCATTACCAGCTCTCCGTGCGCAATTTGATATTGTTGTTAACAAATTAATCAACAGGGCTTGCTAAGGATTTAACCTTTTTAGAACGTCAATAATAATGCCACATCCTTCCCGGATTTCTTCTTCTGAAATGGTTAATGGCGGAGTGATACGAATGGCTCTTTTTTCAATTAGAAGCCAAAAGAGAATTAGCCCTTTTTCTTTGCACTGAAGAATGACTTCATTGGCGACTTCTTCAGATTTCATAATGGCTGCCAGCATAAGGCCCATGCCCCTGATTTCCTCAATAAGAGGATGTACAAGGAGCTCCCGGAATAATTTTTCTTTCTGAAGGGTTGCAGGCATAAGACTGGTCTCTGTGATCTCTTTTAAAGTGGCCAATGCAGCTGCGGCAATTACAGGATTTCCACCAAAAGTGGTAATATGTCCCATTTTTGGATTGTCGCTGAGCAGGTCCATAAGTTCTTCTGATGCTGAAAAGGCGCCTATAGGCATTCCGCCACCCATACCTTTGCCCAATGCCACAATGTCTGGTTCCACATCAAAATTCTCAAATCCAAAGAGTTTTCCGGTCCTGCCGAAACCGGGCTGGATTTCATCCAAAATCAGCAGGGCGCCAACTTCTGAACATCGCTGCTTTACTTTTTTCAAAAAGTTATTTTGCGGAAGAATAAAACCGGCACCACCCTGAATAGTTTCAAGAATAACCGCCGCTGTATGCTCCGTAATTTTTTCCAGGTCTTCAGTTTTGTTGAAATTCAGAAAAGAAATATCTCCCAGCAGGGGCCGGAAAGGGGCCATGCGTTCTTCCAGGCTCATCAGGCTAAGCGAACCCATTGTGTTTCCGTGATAGGCGTTTCTCGCGGCTATAATCTCAGATCTTCCGGTCGCCCTCCTGGCAAGTTTTAAAGAACCTTCAATAGCTTCAGTACCCGAATTGGTGAGATAGGTTTTACTAAGTTTACCCGGCAGGTGAGTGGCGAGAAGCCTGCTTAATTCTGTTGCCGGCTCCTGCGCATATTCGCCGTACACCATTACATGCATATATCTTTCAGCCTGGTCTTTAACGGCTTTTACCACTTTTGGATGGCAGTGCCCGAGGGAGCAGGCGGAGACTCCTGCCACAAAGTCCAGGTGCTTCCGGCCATCTGTGGTGTATATATAGGATCCTTTTGCTTTAAGCACTTCCAGTGCAAGCGGGTGCGGCGTAGTTTGCGCCTGGTATCTAAGAAAGTCGTCTTTCAATCTTCGTCTTCTTTTCGTGGTTTATTCTGCTGAAGTGTGGTGGCGGGTTCTGGTACCTGAAGTGAGTCCGTGGCAGACCGGGCAGTATTTCCTGAATTTGGTGGATTTTGAAGTGGTGCTTGTTCAGGTAATACATCGGTAGAATCCTGAGGTTTTTCATTTTGCAGGTCTTCCGGTTTTAACCTGGAATTTTCATTTAGCAGCAGATCGTCTTCTTCCCGTTCATCAAAAAACTCCTCCTGTTCCTCCGGAAGGGGAATTCCTTCAATTTTGACTAATTCGGGTGCGGGTTTTCCGGCAAATAAATCTTCTTTTGTCATTAATCTTTCCTCGCCCCGCCAGTTGAAACCTGTTAATTCCCGCTCGTTAACCGGAAATTCTTCTTCCGGGGTAAGGGCGCCATCCGGATTGGTAAAGTAATAGATGTCTTCAATCTTCCTGTTATTAAGCATTATTCTTATAGAACTGGAAACAGCACGGTTAATACCAATAAGTTCCTGATTTTCATTTCTCATGTAATTCAGCGTTTCAGTATTCTTATTAATGTCCACCTGGTAAATTTCGTTATCCTGGAAAAGGCCAACCAGCTCCATTCCTTTTACCTGGTTGTATCCTTTTATGGTGTCTTTTTGGATAAGAAAGGCGTTGTTAAATACCAGGAGCGAATCCAGTTGCTCTGTCTCCGGATTGCTTTTAAGATGAATGGTGTCTCCGGTCATTTGGCTTTCCCCGGACCACAAAACCGGACTCCTGCGTTTGGACACCGAGGTTACTGGTCCGGAATTCAGATTGATCAGTTTGGTAAGCCCGGTTTCCTGGTCTACATATATAGAATCACTTTTTCCGCTCATCCCGTTTTTGAAAAGACGTACATCGTAAAATCCGCGAATCACCCGTTTCTCAGGTTTCCCGGTAATCATCAAAGTGTCACTATGTATAAAAACTGAATCCTGATCCTGCAGCGTGGCTGCTAAAGGCCGTTTTGTAATAATAACCGAATCCCTGTCCCGGAAAACTTCCGCATAATGGCCGGTAACCACGCTGCGGTTAATAGTATCAGTAACCTTAATATTATTGGTGGCAGAAGCAAAATTCCGGCTCCTGTCAAAATAAAGGCTATCTCCTTCTACTATACGATTTTCATAGTCTATTCTGGAATTTTTGACAAAGTAACCTTCGTCAGCACGGGTATCATAAAATCCGCGTTCGCAGTAAACGGTGCTGGTTTCACTTTGTATTACCGTGGGGCCGTAGAAATAGGCATGGCCTGTTTCAGAATACATATCCATCTGGCTGGAGGTGATTTCATATTCAGGATTGGTAATAACTACTTTGGAAACGAAAGAATATTTGTCGTCTTTCATATAATAAGTACCAATACGGCTGGTAAGCACGTAAGCAGTGTCGATTACCTTACCGCCACTGCGATAGTAAGCCTGCTGCTTCATACGGTTAAAGAATAAAGTATCGGTAAGAAGAGTTGTTTGTGGCCTTTTCATTACCACATCCCCGCTGGCAAAGGCAAATTGGGTGGTGCCGTTATATTCAGCGTACTTGCTGGACATGCTTACGGTGTCGCCCTGGGTCATCCTAACATTCCCAAAGGCTTTAAAAAAATTAGCCTCATTGTAAAAAACCGCATTATCACACCATACTTCAATCCCCTGGTGGGTGAAATGCACCTGGTCTTCCACCTTACTTAAAATAATCGCACCGGGATATCTTTCTTCATTTTTAACCTGCCGGTCACTGGTATAATCAATTTGTTTAGCTTCCTGTGCATAAATAAAAGCCGATTTCATAAAAAGCAGGAGTACTAGAATGGAGAGAAGATTCTTCAAGTGGAAAATTTTTTGTAAAAATAGTCAAAATCGCCTTAAAAAGCAGATGTGCAAAAATAGGCAAAGAGGACACTATAATTTTCTAAATCAAGAAGCAGACCATTGCTGGAATTAATTCATAATCAGCAATAATTTTTTGTTAATAGTTTCAGAAGAAAAGACAAATATTTCTAAAAATTGGGAAATTTTAATATTCCTCCCATTGCTTTAGTAAAACATTAACTCATGTTTAAAATCTCTCTGCTGATTCACTTCGTAAGTTTAACCGTGAACTAAAAATTTTAATTATGAAGAAACCAGTTGTAAAGGTCGATTTTCAAGAGGAATCGCCAAAAAACGGAAAATTTAAATCCCGGAGGAGATTTATAAAATTAGGCGGCCTTGCTTTTGCAGGTTCCAGCTTTTTAATGTATTCCTGTAGTGAGGATGACGATTTTAATCCTGCAGGCCAGGAGCCTGACCCAATGGAGCCAGAAGAACCAGAAGAACCAGAAGAGCCGGAAGAACCTGCAGCTTTTGATCTTGGAAGTGGAAATATAGGTGTTTTTAACTACGCTTATGCTTTAGAACAATTGGAGGCGGCTTTCTACACTGAAGTGGTGGCTAATTTTTATTCTGGGGCTATGGATGTAGATGGTATATCTGAGGAAGAAACATTAACAGATATTAGAAATCACGAGGTGATTCACCGAGAATTTTTTAAAACTGCCATTCAGGGCTTAGTGGATAACGGAACGATTACACAAGATCAGATGCTACCTGAACTTACTTTTGACTTTTCAGGAGCTGTAGATTTTTCTAGTAGACAATCCGTTCTTGAAACAGCACGGCTGTTAGAAGATACTGGTGTATCTGCATATAATGGTGCAGGTAGTATAATTACTACTCCAGAATATTTACTTCTTGCCGGTAAAATTGTTTCAGTTGAAGCAAGACATGCTTCTGCTATTGCTGATTTATTAGAACCGAATACCACTGCGTTTGCTAGGGATGAAGTATTAGTAGCATTAAGAGATGGGGGAGATCCAGCTTATGATAAAGCACAAAATCCTTCAGAAATTTTACCAGCTGTTGTAGGACTTGATGTTATTGAGGAAGACTTTACTGCGAATGAGTTACCATAAGCTCAATTTAATTATTTATTAACTTTAAAAAACAATTATGAAATTTATAAAGCTTTTAGAAAATTTAGCTGATAAAGAATCTCTCGCGGCAAATACTTCCAGAAGGGATGCTTTTAAGCAATTTAAAAATATAGGTAAAGATGTAGCACTCGCTTCTATTCCGTTTGGTTTGGCAGCTACTAGTTCCAAAACAAAGGCAGCAACTGCTGCAATGAGTAGTGCGATGTTTCAGGCATCTCCAACAAATGTATTGAATTTTGCACTTACACTGGAATATTTAGAAAGAAATTTCTATCGTATGGCTTTAGATACAGACGGTCTGATTCCAGATGAACACAGGGATGTTTTTGCTCAAATTTCCAAACATGAAGACGATCATGTGGAGTTTTTAATGGGTGCATTAGGTGATGATGCTATTGCAGAACCAACTTTTGATTTTACCGGAAAAGGATTGAATCTTGATACCTTCTCAAACTATCAAACTTTTCTAGCCTTGTCTCAAGGTTTCGAGGACACTGGAGTAAGAGCCTATAAAGGCCAAGCTGGTGCTTTAATGGATGACGACGATTTGTTAACGTACGCTCTTCAAATTCATTCTGTTGAAGCTCGTCACGCTTCCCAAGTAAGAAGGATGCGAGGAGAGAAAGGGTGGATTGTTCAAAATAATACAACTATTCCAGATGCCTTTGCAGGTATATATGCAGGAGAACAAAATACAGAGCAAGGAGGTGTAGATCTTGCTGGAATGTTTGATGATTTTGGAGGAAATGATGCAATAACGGCAGCATTTGACGAGCCATTGACTATGGATGAGGTAAATGCTATTGCTTCCAATTTTATTGTAATGGATAGTGACGGTGAAGATAGCGAAGATTAGATAAAGTTCACAAAAACTGTTATGAAAAGGAAAAGGCTGTTTCGTGAGAAGCAGCTTTTTTTAATTCTATTATTTAGCAGAAATTAAAGCCTTATGGTTTGTTTTCTATCAGGCCCAACTGAAGCTATTGAAACCGAAACCTGCAGTTCTTTTTCAAGAAAACTTACATAATTATTAAATTCTTCAGGTAATTCTGAAGCTTCCGTCATTTTAGTTAAATCTGCCGCCCAGCCTTTCATTTCAGTATAAACCGGAGTTACATTCTCGGCTTCTATATTATAAGGTAAGTGAGTAATTTCTTCTCCCCTGTAATTATAAGCGGTACAAACCTTCAGAGTTTCAAACCCGCTTAAAACATCTCCTTTCATCATAATCAGCTGAGTGATCCCGTTTACCTGTACGGCGTATTTAAGAGCTACAAGATCAAGCCAGCCGCACCTTCTTGGCCTTCCGGTGGTGGCGCCAAATTCATTGCCCACACGGCCCATGGTTTCCCCGTCTTCGTTAAAAAGCTCGGTAGGGAAGGGGCCACTACCAACGCGGGTAGTATAGGCTTTAAAAATTCCAAAAGCTTCACCAATTTGTCGTGGTGCCACTCCCAATCCCGTGCAGGCGCCTGCCGCTGTTGTATTGGATGAGGTTACAAAGGGATATGTTCCAAAATCTATATCCAGCAAGGAGCCTTGTGCGCCTTCGGCTAAAATGGTTTTACCTTCTGCCTGTGCTTTTTGGAGATAATCTTCACTGTCTATAAAAGATAATTCTTTCAGCACTTTTACGGAATCGAAAAATTCTTTTTCCAGTTCCGAAAGATTATATTGAACATCTACATTGTAGAATTCAATCATTTTTTCATGCTTATTAGCAAGCGAACGGTATTTTTCTTCCCAGTTATCAAGTTCCAGGTCTCCAACCCTTAAACCGTTTCTCCCGGTTTTGTCCATATAAGTAGGGCCAATGCCTTTAAGGGTAGAGCCAATTTTGGCTTTTCCCTTGGAAGCTTCAGAGGCAGCGTCCAAAAGCCGGTGTGTTGGCAGAATAATGTGAGCTTTTCTGGAGATTAGCAGGTTGGATTTATAATCCACATTATGCTTGTCCAGGTTTTTTAATTCCTTATTGAAAATCACGGGATCAATAACCACCCCGTTCCCAACCAGATTAATAGTGCCGGGATGGAATATACCTGAAGGGATAGTATGGAGAACATGTTTTTGCCCATCAAATTCCAATGTATGGCCGGCGTTAGGCCCTCCCTGGAATCTGGCTATAATGTCGTATTTTGAAGTGAATACATCAACAATTTTTCCTTTTCCCTCGTCGCCCCACTGGAGCCCGAGAAGTAAATCTACCGCCATGAATATTTGGTTAGTTGGTTTCTTTTTTGTTGCCGTAAAAATATAAAGAATGTTTGGTAATTTCTATATCAAAAACCTCTTCTATGGTTTTTTTAATAGACTGTATGCGGGGATCGCAGAATTCTATTACCTCGCCGGAATCTGTAAGGATAATATGATCGTGGTTTCGATCAAAATAAGATTTTTCGTATTGTGCCTGGTTTTGCCCAAACTGGTGTTTTCGCACCAGTCCGCAGCCCAGCAGTAATTCTATGGTATTGTAAAGCGTGGCCCGGCTAACTCGGTACTTTTTATTTTTCATTTTGATATAAAGTGATTCAATATCAAAATGATCGTCATTATTGTAGATTTCCTGAAGAATGGCAAAACGTTCAGGTGTCTTCCTATGGCCTTTATCCTCCAGGTACTTCGTAAATACGTTCTTTACGACCGCCTGGTCGTTTTTATTTACAACTTTTTTACTCATAATTCTTCCTCCAAAAGCAAATGTATGGGATTATTCACGGGTAACCTTATCTATGCCGTTAATTTTTTTGAGCCGGTTGATGATGGTATTAAGAATGGAGTTATTTTTTACCACAAGTGTAATTCTACCGCTGAAAACGCCGTCTGAACTTTCAAAATTTATATTTTTCATGTTCACATTCATATTGCTGGAAATCTCTTTGGTAATCTCGCTTACCAGCCCCAGGTTGTCAATCCCGGTTAGCCTGATAACGGCTTTAAAATCCTGCTGCGAACTGTCTATCCATTTTGCAGGAATTATACGGTAAGCATAATTACTTTGAAGCTGAATGGCGTTTGGACAATCTTTTTTATGCACTTTAATCCCGTCACTAACGGTTACAAAACCAAAAACATTGTCACCCGGAATGGGGTTACAGCAACTGGCCAGCTTATAATCCAGGGTCTCGTCCTGATCTTTCCCGAAAACCAGCTGGTCGTATTTAGCTGTGATCTCGTCTTTGTTAAGATCTTCAGCTACTACCGGTTTTTTGATCTTGCTCTTTATATAGCTTACAAGGGCATTGCTGCGGGAGGAAGCAAATTCCTTTATTTTTTGGTTATCTATTTTTCCTATTCCCACACGGTAGAAAAGGTCCAGACTGGTCTTTAAATGAAAATATACCACCAGCTCATTAATGGTTTTTTCATTAAAGGCGATCTTTTGAGATTTCAGCTTTCGGTTAAGGATCGCTTTTCCTTCTTCTGCAATTTCTTTTTTCTCTTCTTTAAGCGAAGATTTTATTTTTGCCCTTGCCCTGGCGGTATTGGCATAATCCAGCCAGTTGATATTGGGCTTGGCACTTTCAGAAGTTATGATCTCCACCTGGTCGCCACTTTTTAACTCATGGCTAAGGGGTACCAGTTTATTGTTTACCCTTGCGCCACGGGTATGGCTGCCCACTTCGGTATGGATGCTGAATGCGAAATCCAGCGGCGTAGCGCCTTTTGGTAAAGATTTTAAATCCCCCTGGGGGGTAAACACAAAGATTTCCTTGGCGTAAAGGTTCAGCTTAAACTGTTCTACAAAATCAACGGCATTCACTTCCGGGTTTTCAAGGGCTTCCTGCAAACGGTTCAGCCATTCTTCAATTCCCTGGTCTTCCTGCACGTTCCCCTGTTTGTATTTGTAATGCGCGGCATAGCCTTTTTCGGCAATTTCGTTCATACGCTCACTCCTAATCTGCACTTCCACCCAGCGGCCCTTAGGCCCCATTACGGTAATATGCAGCGCCTCGTAACCGGTAGATTTTGGGGAAGAAATCCAATCTCTTAACCTCGTGGGGTTTGGCCTGAAATGATCGGTAACAATGGAATAAATTTTCCAGGCGAAGAATTTTTCGTCGTAAGGCTGACTTTTATAAATAATTCTGATGGCAAACTTGTCGTAAACCTCATCAAATCCCACATTTTGCTTCTGCATCTTACGGTGGATGGAAAAGATGGATTTTGGCCGGCCCTTTATCTCGTATTTGAAATCTTCTTTCTGAAGGGAATCTTCTATAACCTTGGTAAATTCCCTAATATAAGCGTCCTGCTGTTCCTTACTTTCCTTTATTTTGGTAAGGATCTCCTGGTAAACTTCCGGCTCGGTATATTTAAGCCCCAGGTCTTCCAGTTCTGTTTTAATATTATAAAGCCCAATGCGGTGCGCCATGGGAGCATAAATGTAGAGCGTTTCCGAAGCGATTTTCACCTGCTTGTCCGGCCGCATGGCATCCATGGTTTGCATATTGTGCAGGCGATCGGCGATTTTAATGATTATTACCCTAATGTCATCATTCAGGGTAAGCAGCATTTTTCTGAAGTTTTCGGCCTGCAGGCTAACATCCTTGTCTTTTTTAAGGCTGGAAATTTTGGTAAGGCCGTCTACAATTTTCGCTACGGTTTCCCCAAACATAGTATTGATGTCTTCCAGGGTATAGCGGGTGTCTTCCACCACATCATGTAAAAGGGCCGCGGCAATAGAGGTGGCGTCCAGCCCAATTTCCGAAGCGACAATTTTGGCCACGGCAATGGGATGGAAAATATAGGCTTCGCCCGATTTCCTGCGCTGGTCCTTATGCGCATCTACAGCGGTATCGAAAGCTGAACGAATAAGCTTTTTATCGTCTTCGCTAAGGGTTTGGTAACTTATGCGCAGGAGTTCCTTGTACTGCCTCGCAATATCCTTGTTTTCCTTCTTTATGGCCGCTTCTGTCATCATTTTTTTTAAAAATACGATTAAGATTGTAAAGAAACAACTACACGATTCCCCTTAAATTCCTGTAGCGTTGCAATAGCGTGGGGTGCGAATAATGCACTTTCACATAAAGCTTATGCGGGGTGAGATTGCTTAGGCTGTTTTTGGAAAGCTTTTTTAAGCTGGAGACCAGAAAATTGCCATTATAGGTGTTCCGGGCAAAATCATCGGCCTGGTATTCGAATTTTCGGGATAAATAATTCATTATAAAGCCTGTTAATTCTGAAATAGGGCTGTACAAAATCCCGAAGGCTACAAGGCCAATATGAAAACTGGCAGTTTCCACCCCCAGCGCCGCTGAAAGTTGGGGGCTGCCTACAAATAGTGAAAGTAACCAAAGCGTGAATCCTGTGGTTAAAATTGAAGCAGCCATATTCACAATTATATGGTTTTTCTTGTAGTGGCCCACTTCATGCGCGAGTACGGCTACAATTTCTTCATCTTCAAGATCATTTACCAGCGTGTCATAAAGCGTAATGCGTTTTTCACTTCCAAAACCGGAAAAATAAGCGTTCGCCTTGGTGCTTCTTTTGGAACCGTCTATCACAAAAATCTTGTCCAGCGTAAAACCTACGCTCTGCGCATACTCTTCAATTTTGGTGCGTAGGGAACCTTCGGGTAGGGGAGTTTGTTTGTTGAAAAGCGGAACGATTAGCTTCGCGTAGAACATATTCATAAAAACCGCAAATATCGCCACTAAAATCCAGGCGTACCACCAGAAATTATCCCCGGCCACCTGGTAAAACCATACGATGAGTGCCAGGATGCCTCCGCCAACAATGGCCGTCATTAACCAGCCCTTAATTTTATCAAGGAAAAATGTCTTTTTTGTGGTTTTGTTGAAGCCATACTTTTCCTCGATCACAAAAGTGCTGTACCAGGAAAATGGCAGCATTAAAATATCGCTCCCAAACATTATAATTCCGAAGAAAATAAGGGCGGTGAGAATTGCATTATCCGTAATATTTCTTGCAATTTCATCCACAAAGGCAAATCCACCAAAGATGATAAAAGCCAGCGTAAGCAAAACCGAAAATGTTGAAATTACCAACCCAAATTTATACCGCTCTTTTTTGTAACGCTGGGATTTTTCATATTCTTCGGAATTGTACACATCGTCGAGTTCTTTGGGAACGGGATCATCAAAATGCCTGGCGTTTAGGGTGTCCAGGATTTTATCGAAAATAAAGTCGATAATAATAATTCCTATAATAATGTAAAATATCGCTTCTGAATTCAATTGCTTTTCTTTTTATATTGAAAACTATTTTTATCCTTTCTACATTCTACAGCCTAAACCCCCTCTGTCTTTTCGCTTCAAAAACCAGGATTCCCGCGGCCACCGAAACATTCATGGAATCTATCTCCCCGCTCATGGGAATTATAATATTTTGAGTAGAATTTTCCAGCCACTCCCGGCTTAAACCCGTTGCTTCGGTGCCCACCACAATCGCGGCGCTTTGGGTAAAATCTACCTGAGCGTATATTTTTGAAGACTGCAAAGCGGCAGCGTAAATTTTGATGTTTTGTCGTTGCAGGAACGAAATTATTTCAGCCGTACTGCCGGTAGCCACATTATTTGTAAAAACGCCTCCCACGCTGGACCTTATGATGTTCGGGTTAAATAGATCTGTTTTGGGGTTGGCGATTAACACGGCATCGAGTCTTGCGGCATCGGCAGTCCTTAAAAGGGCGCCAATATTTCCCGGTTTTTCAGGTGCTTCGGCTACTAAAATCAGTGGGTTTTCCGAAGAAAACTTCAGCGATTCCAATGCCGTGGTCTTACCTTTAAAAACGGCAATAATTCCTTCGGTGCTTCCGCGGTAAGCGATTTTATTATAAACTTCAGAAGAGATTTCAACAATTTTCGGCTGAATTTGGCATTTTTCAGTTAAAGTAGAAAGTTCTTCCGCAGGAAATAATTCCGGACAAAAATAAATTTCCATTAAATCGAAACCTCCTTTTATGGCCAGCCCTGTTTCCCGGATTCCTTCAACTACAAAAACGCCTTCTTTTCTCCTGTTGCGGGACTTATCCTGTAACTGCAGCAGGCGTTTTATGGCGGCATTGTGCGGACTTGAAATTTGTTTATGCATGGCGTAAAAATAAACAGATAATCCCTGAAAAAAAGAAAGCCTCCGAAAATTTCGAAGGCCTTTCTTAAATTAACTAATACTATATCAAATGATAATAATTTCGATTCCTATTCTTATCTCCTGCGAGGTTGCAAAACTTATAGGTGTAAATTTTGAATAAGTCAGTATTTCTATCAGAACCTACAAGGTCGCAAAGACCTTGCAGGAAAATTCTTCAATCCGGCTATATGCATGTTTAGGGACAACATGTAAAATTATTTACTTTGCCTCTCATATTTGCCCATGTACCGCTTCCAAAGTTCGGTTTGGTGGGTTTCCAGGCTTACTTCCCGGCCCTGTATATAGGCATGACTTAAAATGTTGGTACGCATATCCAGCGCGTCCCCATCAGAAATAAATAAAGTGGCGTCTTTCCCTTCTTCTAAAGTTCCTGCTGTGCCGTCTATTCCTAAAATTCTGGCATTGTTGGAAGTGATAAGCTTTAGAGCTTCTTCCTTATCCAAACCAAAGGCTGCAACGGTACCGGCATAAAACGGCAGGTTTCTGGTGCTCATTCTTTCCATGCTCCCGCTGCTTTCCAGGCCAACAAGCACTCCTTTATCGGTTAGTAATTTTGCAAGTTTGTAAGGCATATCGTAATCTTCATCTTCCTCTTCAGGAGTACGGTGAGGACGGTTTACCAGCACCGGAATGTTATTTTCCTTCAGTTTATCTGCAACGGCAAGCGCCTGATTTCCACCTACAATTACCAATCCTTCAAGATTTTGCTCTTTCTTAAACTGAATTACATCGGTGATTTCTTTCTCGCCGTCTACATGAACAAATACCTTTTTCTTCCCTGTAAAAACATCTTCCATGGCAGCGTAGGGCAGGTTTGGGATTTTTCTGTCCCCGTTTACATAGGCCCTTGCAGCCGCGAAAAAGTCTGAAAGTTCCAGGACTTCGTTCTTATATTCCTTGTTTTCTTTCATGCCACGTTCTTCTCCAGCCCACCAGCGGCCTCTTCTAAAACTGTTTGGCCAGTTAATGTGCAGTCCGTCATTTTCTTTTATTACGGCATCTTCCCAGTTCCAGGCGTCAAACTGAACAATAGAAGAAGTGCCGGAAATCCTGCCACCACGAGGGGTGATCTGGCCAATCAATACGCCGTTTGGCCGCATGCTTTCCACCACTTTACTTTCGGCATTATAGGCAATTAAACTTCTTACGTTTGGCAGCATGGTACCTATTTCATCTTCATCATCAGTAGCTCTTACCGCGTCAATTTCAACCAGTCCCAATGTTGAGTTTGGCGCGATAAATCCCGGGTAAACATGTTTGCCTTTGGCTTCAATAATTTGTCCCGGATACTGCATTTTTGTACTGTTAGCAGACATTATCTGGGTGATCTTACCATCCTTAAAAATTATAAGGCTGTTTTCTATCACTTCGCCGTTTCCAATATGTGCTGTGGCCCCAACAATAGTTACCGGCTCGGTTTGCTCCGGCGCGGGTGTTTGCTGCGCGCTCAGATTTCCGCAGAAGGAAATAAGCGCTGTAATGAATGTTATTTTTAAAAATTTCATTTCTTAAATTTTAGTGGATTTCTTCCAGCGTATTACAATGAATACGTGTTTCTTCTTTTTTAGTGACCGGTTGCGTTTTCACTCCTTCATTTTTGGCCTTTAGCATTTGAGTGATCAATTTGCTTCTTTCCTGTTCTATCTGCTCTTGCATTTCCTTATCCCGTTCAACATCAAAATACACCACTCCTTCAATCATTGTTTTTTCCGGTTTGGCATAAATGGAAAGCGGGTGGTTGTTCCAAAGCACCAAATCGGCATCTTTTCCAGTTTTAATACTTCCCACACGGTCATCTATATGAAGCAGTTTTGCGGGATTAAGCGTTACAAATTTCCAGGCTTCCTCTTCAGAAACACCTCCGTATTTTACACTTTTCGCTGCTTCCTGGTTTAGCCTGCGGCTCATTTCGGCATCATCGCTATTAATGGCTACCGTAATGCCCTGGCTGTGCATAATCGCCGCGTTATAAGGAATAGCGTCGTTCACTTCATATTTATAGGCCCACCAATCAGAAAATGTAGAGCCGCCAACGCCGTGTGCCTTCATTTTATCCGCCACCTTATAACCCTCAAGAATATGGGTGAAGGTATTGATGTTAAAATCAAAATTTTCAGCCACTTTCATCAGCATATTAATTTCACTCTGAATGTAGGAGTGAGAGGTTACAAAACGTTCGCCATTAAGGATTTCCACCAGGGTTTCCATTTCAATATCTTTTCTAAAATCGTCTCCACCTCTGGCTTTTTCAGCTTCATAGGCCCTGGCGCGGCTAAAGTAATCTGTGAACACCTGCTCCACACCCATCCTGGTTTGTGGAAAGCGCACATTGCTGCCCCAGTTGGATTGTTTTACATTTTCTCCAAGGGCGAATTTTATAAATTTTGGAGCGTTATCGTAGATCATATCTTCCGCGTCTTCTCCCCATTTCAACTTTACAATTGCAGAACGGCCACCAATGGGATTGGCTGAACCATGAAGTATCTGCATGGATGTCACGCCACCTGCCAGGTCGTAGTAAATACCAATATCGGTAGGATCTACCACATCTTCCATACTTACTTCTGCTGAAGAATTTTGCCCGGCTTCGTTAATTGCAGAAGCAGCCAGGTGCGAATGTTCATCTATTATCCCGGCAGTAAGGTGTTTTCCCGTGGCATCTATCACTTTTGCCCGGCCTGCATTAAGGTCTTTACCAATTTTGGCAATTTTTCCGTCTCTAACCAGCACATCCGTATTTTCCAATGTTCCTTCAGCTTCGCCTGTCCATACTGTTGCGTTTTTGAAAAGCACGTCTTGTTGTTCAGGCAATTCTGTGAATCCGTAAGCTTTATTTGGAAAGGTTACAGGCAGCACTTCAGGATGTTCTTTATCTTTTTTATCTTCTTCGGAATCTTTTTCTGCGGAAGATTTAACAGCAGTAAATGAAGTTTCCCTGCCGCCTGGAAGAATTGCCTTGCCTGAAATGGTATTTGTTTCCGAAGGTACATTGGCCACCAGCCTGATGAATTCTGTTTTTGTTGTATCTGGCGAAGAAAGCAACAGGTTTATCCAGTTATCATCAAAACTTAGTTTTGAACCAATTTTTGTGTCTCCAAGTTTTACTTCTGCCTTAGGGCTTGTTGGCTCTCCTGAAATATTCAGCGTATAAGAATTTCCATCCAGCTTCAGGTCATATTCTCCGGTAATAGGAGTAGTGTTCATATCTTCAATTACCGCTCTTTTTCCCTGCACCCAGTTCTCATAAAGGCTGCTTTCCTCATCAAAGTAATCCCCGGAGGTAATGATAAAATTTGCCCAGGCACCTTCTTTAATTTCACCAAGGCTTCCTTCTTCTCCAATAACCTTCGCGGGAATGGTTGTTAAAGCCGCAAGGGCATCTTCTTTGCCAAGGCCGTACTCAATAGCTTTTAAAAGGTTTTTCCTGAAATCTTTTTCAGCATCAATCCCTTTAGTGGTAAGGGTAAAAGGCACTTTTTTATCGGCCATCATTTTAAGGTTGGCTGGCGCCTGGTTCCAGTGTTTCATATCTTCCAGGCTTACATGTTCTGCCATAAAAGGATTTTCAACATCGTAAGCATCCGGGAAATTCAGCGGGACAATATAGGTGGCACCAGTGCTCTTTGCCTTATCCAGGCGCTTGTATTCGCTCCCGTTCCCAAGAATCACATACTGAATCCCGAATTCATCACCCAACTTGTCGGCGCGAAATTCGTCAAGCAAATTGTCTGTGGCGAAAATCTGAACCAGGTTTTTATTGTTGTTTAGAGCTTCCAGGGCAAGGTCTGTATTATCGGCATTCCCACCGGCATACCAGTCGGCATCAAGATAAACCTGTCTCAACAGCGCCATGGCACCCATAATGGAAGTTGGGTAAGACTGCCGGGACTGCACGCTTTTATCAAAAGATAAATATTGCGCAGAACGGTCCCTGAGAATACGGTCTCCTTCGGTGCCTTCAGGATTTAGGGCAACCAGAGTTCCTGTTCCACGAACAATGCCATCGGGAACATGGGTGTTTACCACACCAAAGCCTGCTTTGTGAAGTTTGGAAGCGCTCTCTTTATCATAGCTGAATTGTGCCACTGCATTGGTTTCAGGGCGAATATGGTCATTCCAGTAATAACCTTCGCGGCCCGCATCATATTGTGGCTGATCGCTGTTGCTTTCTGCTCTTTTTGGCTTAGGAATCCCAAAATCGCTGTAAAGATCTATAAATGAAGGATAAACTTCCTTTCCTTCGAGGTCTATCACAACGCTGTTATCCGGGACAGAAATGTTCTTTCCAACCGCGGTGATTTTGCCATCCTGAACGGCAAACATGCCATTTTGAATAACTGAAGTGGGGTCTACATGAATTTTCGCGTTTTTAAAAACGGTATAATTTGTATTTCGGGACTTGACCCCGTCGTTCTTTGGGAAGTATTCCTGTGCCTTCAGCTGTACTGCTGCAAGCAAAAAGAAACACACCAGTAGTTTTAATCTCATAAAAACCGTGATTTATTTAAGTTTAGGGTAAAATTAAGAAGCGCTCAATTTAGCAAAATTTTAATAAAAATTCTGCTATAGCTGGAATTGAGTTTCAGGATCTTCGAAGTAATTAACCAGGAGCGCCACCACATAACTATAGCTTTTCATCCCCTCTGCCTGGTTATTGGCAATGAGATAATGATTATAGAACATCTGGAACATGGGCTCCAGCGGATTTTGATGCTTCAGCCAGAACTCCTGCACTTCCCTGTAATTTGCCAAAATCCCGGGATGGATTGTTTTTATAATTTCATCGGTTTGCTCCTTATCTCTGCGGTACAATTCATTTAAACAATAACTAAGGGCAAAGGTAAACCCGGAGTACCTGAAGTAAGGGTCGGGATGGTTCATAGTGGCCAGGCAGGCGATAAAATTGGCTTCATTTTCTTTGGCAAACCCAAGCTGGTGGCCAATTTCATGACTGGCGGTGGTGGGAATTTTATAAGGAACAATAATAGTGTTTACCTGGGCCTCGTTGGTTAGTGGATTAAGATAACCGTTAAAGCCCATATAGGAAAGCGGAATACTATACAGGGAACGCTTCAGGCTCTCCCCTTCATAGGTGAGTTCAGGATATTGTTTTTTGATATTGGTGTAGCCTTTAAGAGTAATATCAAAAAGTTCATTTTTATCATAAGGCATATCGATCTTTACCGAATCGCTTTCAGCAAGTTCAGAATGAATAGCGTTGGACCTGGAAATAAGGCTTTCTGTAAGCCTGATCAATTCTTCCGTGGAATATTCATTATCTATACCCAGGGATTGGTGCAAAGGCAGGCGGTAATAATTGTAGCCCCAAAAAATATTGAAGCAGGCATAGATAATGGAGAGGGTGGCAAATGCTTCCAAGATCCATTTCTTCGGATTTTTAAAGCGCTGCCTGATTCTTATAACCAACCATCTTATAATAGAAATCACCAAAAAGGCATAGAGAAAATCGCCAAGGGAAAACGGCAAAATTCCAAGGCTTATTCTCATAATCCGTGAAATTTCAGGATAGAGTGTTTTGCTGTACCAGGTTTCCACGAATTGTGGATAATTGGAGATGATTTTTATAAAAATAATCTGCAGCGGCAGAAGTAATGCAAGGATAAGGGTAGATTTTCTCTTCACAAGCTTAAAATACAATTAATATTTCGCCTCAAATTTTAGAACTTAGGCAATTACCAATACATTTGTGAATATACCAAAATATAAGACAATGAATGAAGAAATTAGGGCCCTGGAGCCTAAAGAACTATGGAAGAATTTCGCCGATTTAAACGAAGTCCCCAGAGCCTCAAAAAAAGAGGAGCGGGTTATAGAATTTATGAAAAACTTCGGCAACAAAAATGATCTTGAAACTTTGGTAGATGATACCGGTAATGTGGTGATAAGAAAACCCGCCACGGCCGGGATGGAAGACAGAAAACCGGTGGTGCTGCAGTCCCATCTGGACATGGTGCATCAAAAAAATAACGATACTAAATTCGATTTTGAAACCCAGGGTATAGAAATGTATGTAGATGAAGACTGGGTGCGTGCAAAAGGAACCACACTAGGTGCAGATAATGGACTTGGCGTGGCGACAATTATGGCCATTCTTGAAAGTAAGGAAATAGAACATCCAGCTTTAGAAGCGCTTTTTACGGTAGATGAAGAAACCGGGATGACCGGCGCCAAAGGCCTGGATCCTGAAATGCTGCAGGGGGAGATTCTCCTTAACCTCGATACCGAAGAAGATGATGAAATAGGAATAGGTTGCGCCGGGGGAGTGGATATTACGGCCATCAGGGAATATGAAGAAGAGCATACCCCCGATAATTCTATTGGGTATCTTATTAAAGTAAAAGGTTTAAAAGGTGGCCATTCCGGGATGGACATCATTAAAGGACTGGGAAATGCCAATAAGCTGCTTACCCGTGTGCTTTATGATTCTTACCGCGATTACGGCCTGCGTTTGTCCAAATTCAATGGCGGCGGCCTGCGCAATGCCATTCCCCGAGAAGCTGAAGCGCTTGTGGTTGTGGATAAAGCAGATATGGAACCTTTTCTGAATGAGAACATGATCCACATCGACGAAATTAAAGCGGAGTATAAAAACCTGGAGCCAAATCTTGATATTAGTATTTCTGAAGCTGATGTACCGGAAAATGTGATGAAGGTGGAAGACCAGCAGGATTTTTTAAAGGCCGTTTCCGCGGCGCATAACGGCGTGTACCGAATGAGCCCCGATATTGAAGGCCTGGTGGAAGCCTCCAATAATATTGCTAAGATTGTGGCCGAAGAGGGCAGGATAGAAATTAATTGTCTTACCCGTTCTTCTGTGGAATCTTCCCGAGACGACCTTGCCAATAGCCTTGAAGCTTCGTTTGAACTTGCCGGTTTTAAGGTGAAATTTTCAGGGGAATATCCTGGCTGGCAGCCAAACCGGGAGTCTGCTATTTTAAAAGTTGCAGATGAGATTTACCAAAAACTGAATAAGGAAAAGGCCGATGTTGCCGCCTGCCACGCAGGCCTGGAATGTGGAATTATTGGAAGCCATTATCCCGAAATGGATATGATTTCTTTTGGCCCAACCATAAGGGGCGCGCATTCTCCAGATGAACGCGCCAGCATTTCTTCAGCAAAAAAGTACTGGAAATTTGTACAGGAAATCCTTAAGAATATCCCGAAGAAATAAGAGTAACCTAATTTTTCGGGAAAATTAGTAAATAGAAAAAGCCCGTTATCGCGGGCTTTTTCTATTTATAAAACATTCTGGTTTTATTGTTGTTCCTGGATGTCTGTAAGTTTTATACGAAATACAAGGTCTGTATTTGGAGGGATAGGGCCTCTGCCTCGCTCTCCGTAAGCCAAATGGCTTGGGATAAATACCACGGCTTCATCGCCAACCTGCATTTGTTCCAGTGCCTGGTTAAACCCAGGGATCATTGGAGCATCGGGGCCATAAGGAATGTACATTGGCGCATATCCACCCTGCGCTGCTCGTTGTTCATTAAAAGTGCCGGTTTCTTTGGCAACGTCTTCTACATTAGTGTCAAAAATACCACCATCGGTATAGTAACCTTCGTAAAGCACGCCAACCCGCTGGCCATTTTGAGGTTTAGGGCCTTCTCCTTTTTCTTCAAAATAGATTTTTAATCCCGTGTCCAGGGAATCTGCTTTTTCCTCCATTTCCTGCAGTTGCTGCGCGGTTTCGGCTTTTGCTTCTTCCATTTTTCTCGCAGCTTCCTCTTCTTCGGCTTTAATATTTGCAAGTTCTGTCTCAAAGGTTTCCGGCGCGTCAAAATTCTTTGCCTCTTTACCTTTTTTAATGATATTAATGGTATTTATGGTCACATCTTCTGTTGGCTTATCACGTGGGCCTGTTTCCACCTTTCCGATTGCTTCCACAACATCTAGTCCTTTCACCACTTTTCCAAAAACAGTATGCCTGTTGTTTAGGTTTGGGGTAGGGGCAAGAGTGATAAAAAACTGACTCCCATTGGTGCCGGGGCCGGCATTTGCCATAGAAAGGATGCCCTTGGAATCATGGCGAAGGCTGTCATTAAATTCGTCTGGAAAACGATAGCCTGGCCCACCGGAACCTGTTCCTGTGGGGTCACCACCCTGAATCATAAAACCATCTATAACCCTGTGGAAGGTAATTCCGTCGTAAAAAGGTTTTCCCTGGTAAGTGCTGTCTACCATTGGATTGGTCCCTTCAGCCAGGGAAACAAAACTTGCCACGGTAAGAGGAGTTTGTTCATAGTAAAGTTCAGCTACAATAGGGCCCCTGGATGTTTTAAATTCTGCATAAAGCCCATCCTCAAGATCGGGATATTCCTCATTACAGGCGATAAAAGAAAGTGCTATCGCGAATAAAAATAAAATACTTGTTTTCTTCATTTTCTAATTATTGGATTCGTTATTGGTTTTAGTTTTTATAGAATGTAAGGTCACTTTTGCGGTTATGGGAACATTAGTCCCAATTTTTGCTTTATCGCCATAGTATCCAAAGGCTTTGTAGGAAGGGAAGAGAAAAGTTACCGTTTCTCCTTCTTTCATTAATTTAAGCCCTTCACGGAGTCCGCTAAAAAGTTTTTCCTGGTCTACGGCATATTCTCTTGTAGGTTTTTCTCCTTCAGCATAAATGGGCTGCCCGTCTAAAGTTGAAATATTATAGTCAAAAACCACAATATCGCCAAACTCGGGTCTTTCAGTATTGGTAGAATCGGAATTTTTTTCATTGTAAAAATACCAGAACCCATTATTGGAAGCAATATAGTCGCGGGTGCTGTCCTTTTCAATAATCTGCTCAATATAGGTCTCTTCCTGTGTAAGAAGTTCTTTATTCCTCTGTACCGATTCGTCTATATAAGATCCTGATTTTTGTGTTACGGGATATCTTGCTTCCGGAGATTTACAGGAAACAGCTGCTAAAAAAAGGATGGTTAAAATCCTGAATTTCATAAGGATAATTCATTTTTATATTCGGGCAAAATACGGTTGAATTTTACTACTGTGTCACTAAGGGATAACTCGCTTTTTCCTCCCGCGGCATTAATGTGCCCACCGCCGTTAAAATGCTTCCTCGCAAAATCGTTCACCGAAAATTCTCCTTTTGACCGGAAGGAAATTTTAATAATATTTTCTGCCTTGTTTTCGATAAAGATGACGGCAAAAATTATTCCAGCCAGGGAAAGGCCATAATTCACGAAACCTTCAGTATCTCCTTTTTTGAAGTTATGCCGGTCCAGTTCTTCCTGGGAAAGGCTTATATAAGCTGTTCTATAAACCTGGTTTACCCTTAGATTTTGAAGGGCGGTCCCAAGTAGTTGCAGGCCATTTTCAGAATTAGTGTCAAATACATTGTTGTGGATGGTGGCATTATCGGCACCTTTATCTATTAGATCTGCCACAACGCGGTGGGTGTCGCTGGTTGTGGAGGTAAAGCGGAAAGAGCCGGTATCTGTCATGATCCCTGTGTAAAGACAGGTGGCAATTTCGGGCGTGATCTTTTTTACCGCCCGTAGCTTTTCAATAAAATGATACACCATCTGGCAGGTAGAGCTCATTTCCGCATCGCTATAAGTATAATCGGCATAAGTTGCCGGTTCCTGGTGGTGGTCTATCATAATAAAAACCGCTTCGGAATTTTCTAAGGATTCCTGCATTTGCCCTGCCCTGGAAAGCGTATTGAAATCCAGGGTAAAAATAATTTCGGCTTCATTAATCAGGGAGTTGGCGGCGTCCTGGTTATTTTCGTAAATAATTACTTCTTCATTGCCGGGCAACCACTTTAAAAAGTGTGGATAGTCGTTTGGTGCAATAATATTGGCATTATGCCCTTTTTCCTTTAAAAAATGCCAGAGGGCAAGGGTGGAACCTATCGCGTCGCCATCGGGGCCTTTATGTGGAACTATAACAATGTTCTTGGCGTGCGCAAGTTCTGCGGTGATTTCTAAAATATTTTGTTCTATCATACCTATTGGTAAAGATACAATTTATTAGTTTTTGCTAATAAACGAGCTTTCATTTTTGATTTGTCACAAAGCAACAAAAAATGCCAGTGATATTTTTCATTTTCTTACTTTTTCTATTTTAGAAATGAGAAGTTTAGCGGCAAATCTTTACATTTTGTCTATGAACTAAATTCAGGGGCCATATAAAATTCTAATCTACTTGTATTTGGAGCGGAATTCTCTATTTTTGCACAAAATTTAAAAAACACAAAATGGCAGGAAATAAAACATTCACCATGCTAAAGCCAGATGCTGTTGAAAACGGGCATATTGGTGCAATTTTAGAACAGATTACCGCTTCAGGTTTTAGAATCGTGGCGATGAAACTTACTCAAATGACAAAAGCTGATGCCGAGAAGTTTTATGATATTCATAAAGAGCGTCCTTTCTTTGGGGAGTTGGTAGAATTTATGACCCGCGGGCCTATTGTTGCTGCTATTCTTGAAAAAGAAAATGCCGTGGAAGATTTCAGGACGCTTATTGGAGCCACCAATCCTGAAGAAGCTGCCGATGGTACCATTAGAAAAAAATATGCGACTTCTATTGGAGAAAACGCGGTACACGGAAGTGACAGCGATGAAAATGCAGAAATTGAAGGTTCTTTTCATTTCGCCGGAAGGGAAATGTTTTAAGAAGTGCCAAAATTTATAATTAGAGGCTGTCTTTTTAGGCAGCTTCTTTTTTTTGTCCAAAGTTTGAATTTACTTAATGGTTTTGCTTATCCCTGTGCCTTCCCCGTCATGGGCACAAAATTTACCAGCAAAAGTGTCTTTTCCTTGAAGTTGCTTTCACCGATTCTGGTAATAAGCACCAGTTTCTGGGAGCGTCGTCCTACAGGTGCCAAAAGTCTGCCACCTATTTTTAGCTGCTCTTTTAAAGTTTGTGGTACTTCTGGCGGGGCAGCGGTAAGTACAACGGCGTCAAAAGGCGCTCTTTCAGGCCATCCTTTATAACCGTCGGCATTGCGGGTATAAACGTTCTTAACCCCAGCTTTCTCCAGGTTTTTAACAGCGTACTGCTGCAGCCATTCAATTATTTCTATGCTATAGATTTTCTTTACGAGCTTAGAAAGCACGGCCGCATTATAGCCACAGCCGGTCCCGATTTCCAGTACATTTTCGCCAGGTTGAAGTTTTAACTGCTGCGCCATATAAGCCACAATATAAGGCTGACTTATAGTTTGTCCTTTTCCAATTGGCAGTGGCTTGTCATTATAAGCTTTTTGTTTTACATCCTCCGGAATAAAGTTCTTCCTGTCGGTTTCGCGCATTGCCTGAAGCACTTCAGGATTGCTAATCCCTCTTTTTTCCAGCAGGCTTATCATTTCTTCTTTGGAAGTGTTCATTTTTCTTTATTCTTAGAAAGGAGGTTGCTTAAAGATAAAGAAATTAGCCGCTTTTACCTGAAGAATGTGTTGGCATTGTGCTGAGGTTGAAAATATATCTGTAAAATGTATTCTAAATTGCTGTTATGTTGACGGTTGTGGGTTGTCTGTTGTGAGTTGTCTGTTGTGGGTTGTCTGTTGTCAGCTTTTAATTTGAACTTTACCTTATTCACCATTCACTGAAATTCTATCGTCTACCGTCTAAAGACTGACATCTACCGAAGTACCAGTTTTTTCACCAGTTCCCTGCCTAATTCTTCATTAAGCATCCTTACAATTTTCTCTTTGCCGTAACTTAATTCCTCGCGAAGAACAGAAGAACTTAATTGAACGTAAAGCGTTGAACCTTCCAGCTTAATGGCAGTGGTATATTTCTGGATGGCAGGCCCCATTTGTTCATTCCAAACATCTCTTACGGTAACTTTATCAAGCCCTTTTTGCAATTTGTTATGGTCCACGAACTCCTTCAGCACGTCACCTATACTCATATTTTCACTATTCCTCTTTTTCATCTGCTGTTACGTCTATAGGTTCATATTTGTTATAATAGTATATCACTCCGTCGGCATTAATAATGCTTAATTTATCCTCTTCCGCAGAAAGAACTGTTTCTTCCCAGGTAGCATAAGGGGTTTTATAAAGTAGCCTTAGGCTGTCATTTTCTATAGTGGCTTCAACTTTTTCATTATTATTAATGACAGTAAAAGTTCCGTCAAAATGTGGTTGAACCTTTTTTCTGAAACCCTTTTCATCTTCCAGGTGAATATAATCCACATAAGGGCTCATGGAGTAATCTTTAACGGAATCTTCAGAAAATTCCACGCGGTCAATTTCCCAGTAACCATTAAGATGTTGAAGCTGCTCCTTGGGATTTGGTTTTTGACAGCCAAAAATCAGAAATCCTACTATAAAGATAAGAAGCTGTTTTTTCACAATTTAAAGATTTTATAGGATTGATTGCTCTCTTTTACCACCTTTTCTGTCCTATCGGCATGGGTGTCGCTTATAAATATTTGTCCCAGTTCGTTTGTAGCCACCAAAGCGACGATATGCCCAACCCTTTGTTCATCAAGCTTGTCAAAAATATCGTCCAGCAAAAGAATAGGATTCACTTTGCTGATAGCTTTTATAAAATCGAATTGCGCGAGTTTTAGAGCAACTAAAAATGATTTTTGCTGCCCCTGTGAACCAAATTTCTTAATGGGATGGTCTTCAATTTCAAAACTCAGGTCGTCTTTATGAACTCCCACACTGGTATACTGCAGCGCCATATCCTTTTGCAGGTTTTCTTCCAGTAAATCTTTCAGGTTGTTATCAAATAACTGGCTTTTATAAGAAATATTTACCGGCTCCTTATTATTGGTAATATCGCCATAGCGTTTATTGAAAATCGGGATAAATTCAGCAAGAAATTTTTTCCGTTTTTCAAACAGCTCCTGGCCGAGGTCAGACAATTGCATATTGTAAATTTCCAGCGTATCACGGTCAAAGGAATTATTGGCGGCAAAATATTTCAATAAAGAATTCCGCTGCGACACGATTTTGCCGTATTGCAACAGATAATTAAGATAGGCGTTGTCGCTTTGTGAAATTACCCCATCAATAAATTTACGCCTGGTGTCGCTGCCTTCCACAATTAAATCGCGGTCTGCAGGAGAAATTATCACTGTTGGAATAAAGCCAATATGTTCGCTAAATTTTTCGTAAGGCTTATTATTCCGCTTAATTACCTTTTTCTGGCCGCGTTTGGCACTTACCAGAATGTGTTCTTCTTTTTGGTTCTTTTCAAATTCTCCTTCAACCACGAAAAAATCAGAATCGTGATTGATATTCTGACTGGTAATTGGGTTGAAGTAACTTTTTCCGAAGGATAAATGGTATATACTGTCCAGAACGTTAGTCTTCCCAACTCCGTTATGTCCCACCAGGCAATTTATTTTTGAGTCGAACTCAAATGTTTCAGATTCCAGATTTTTATAATTGAGTAAGGAGAGTTGTTTTAAAAACATAAAAAATTGATAATCAATATATAAAAAGATTAATTTTCAGCATATTCTTCTACTGCGAATGACCCCAAATTATCGAAAAAATACAAATAAAATCTCTTTTAATTTTGAATAAAAATCATATTTTTGCCACGCATTAAAAAGATTATATGGCAACGTACAAGAAAAGAGGCTATAAACCTTCCAATAAAGAAGAAGAACAAAAACATGTAGAAGAAGAATCTACAACAGCAGAAGTTTTTAACTCTCTTGATGAAGGTGCCGGCAGAACCGAAACATGGGTGGCCGAAAACCAGAAATATATTTACATTATTGTTGGTGTGGCTGTTATAGTTGCTCTTGGTTATCTTGCTTATGAAAACTGGATACAGGAGCCAAAAGAGGCTGAAGCTGCCAACGAGATGGCCCAGGCCCAGGATTATTTTGCAGGCGCGCTCAATTCTACCGGTGCACAAAGCGATTCTTTGTACACCATGTCCCTTACCGGAGGCGAAGGTAAGTATGGTTTTGTGGATATTATTGAAAACTACGGCGGGACAGATGCTGCAAATATCGCTAAATATCACGCTGGTTTTGCAAGTTTGCGTACAGGAAACTATCAGGATGCTATAGATTATCTTGAAGATTACGATGCTGATGATGAAATTACTTCTGCCCTGGCAGTTGGCGGGATTGGCGATGCATTTATGCAGCTGGACCAGCCGGAGGAAGCGTTAGATTATTATGTACAGGCGGCTAATATGAGGTCTAATTCATTTACAACCCCTAAATTTTTACTGAAATCTGCAATTACCGCTCTGGAATTAGGAAAGGCTGATGAGGCAGAAGAATATCTTACCAAGCTAAAAGATGAATATCCCGATACTCAGGAAGCTGAAAGTGTTGCGGTTTACATGGGACAGGCTCAGGCAATGAAATAAAAATATATGGCGACTGAAGGAAACAACCTCTCAGAATACGATAAAAGTTCAATCCCAAACGCGAAAGATTTTCGGTTTGGGATTGTTGTTTCAGAGTGGAACGAAGAAATCACAGAAGGGCTTTTTAATGGTGCTTTTGCAGCCTTAAAAGAGCATGGCGTGCTGGAGGAAAGAATCGTCCGGTGGAATGTGCCGGGCAGCTTTGAACTTATTTACGGCTGTAAAAAAATGCAGCAAAGTTATGATATGCTGGACGCGGTAATCGCTATTGGCAGCGTAATTGAAGGAGAAACCAAACATTTTGATTTTGTTTGTGATGGGGTGACCCAGGGCATAAAAGACCTTAATGTACAAAGTGATATTCCGGTTATCTTTTGTGTGCTTACAGATCAAAACAAGCAGCAGGCAATTGACCGCTCCGGCGGAAAACATGGCAATAAAGGGACAGAAGCTGCCATCGCCGCCATAAAAATGGCCCAGCTGCGCAAAGATGCACGTTTTTAAATGAAGGGAACAAAGAAATAAGAGGTTAGAAGTACGAAGCTGGAATTTCTGAAAATCTGAAAAGTGGAGAGTTAAAAAAGTTATCGGTTGTCAATTTAGAGTTATGAGTTTGTACATTTTTAACCCACAACCCACAACCTACAACCCACAATCCACAACCCACAACCCACAACCCACAACCCACAACCCACAGACAACCTTTAAACCTTCAACTTTAAACATTTCAGGAAGCGGCATCATTCTTGTTATTTATAATTTGCCCATTCAGGCTTCGGAATTCGGAGCTTTTTGAGTAAATTTGAAGTACCACTAAAATCCCACATTTTGAGAGTCAATTTTTTAAAAAGTAAAAAGAATGCACGTTATAATTATACCCCCAGGTATTATAAGGGGAAAGATACGGGCAATATTTACAGTTTTGATTCCAAATTCAATAAATATAAAGAAGCCACCAATGCGATAGATTTTGGATCTCAATGGTCTGAAATCCGCAAATCCAGTCGTACCCGTGGCAACAGGGAAATCAATAAAAGAGTGGTTTACATTATTCTTATACTTCTGTTTATTTTCCTCTGGATTATAGATTTTGATTTGTCCATTTTCTCGAATGCTCGATAAATGAGTGATTTTATTCAACTTTTACCAGATCACGTAGCAAACCAGATCGCCGCGGGAGAAGTGGTCCAGCGGCCGGCGTCCGTAATAAAAGAATTGCTTGAAAATTCTATAGACGCGGGGGCAGAGCATATCCAGGTAGTGATCAAAGATGCCGGTAAAACGCTTATCCAGGTGGTAGATGACGGAAAGGGGATGAGCCTTACCGATGCCAGGATGAGTTTTGAACGCCACGCGACTTCCAAAATCAAATCTGCGGAAGATCTCTTCAGTTTAAAAACAAAGGGTTTTAGAGGCGAGGCTTTGGCTTCTATCGCCGCTATCGCGCATGTTGAACTTAAAACCAAGCCTGAAGATGAAGAAGTAGGTACCTGCATTAAAATTGAAGGCAGTTCGATTAGTTCCCAGGAACCCTGCGTGACGCCTAAAGGCACTTCATTATGTGTGAAAAATCTTTTTTATAATATTCCCGCGCGACGCAATTTCCTGAAGTCAGATAATGTGGAAACGCGGCATATCATAGATGAATTTCAGCGGGTGGCTTTGGCACATCCACATATCAATTTTGCGCTGCACCACAACGGCAGTGAGCTTTTTCAGTTGAATGCCACTAATTACCGCCAGCGCATCACCAATATCTTTGGAGGGAAAACCAATGAGAAACTGGTTCCCGTTAACGAGGATACCGAAATTGTGAAAATTTCAGGCTTTGTTGGAAAACCTGAATTCGCCAAGCGCAGCAGGGGAGAACAGTTCTTTTTTGTGAATGACAGGTTTATTAAAAGTCCATATCTAAACCATGCCGTAGTGGCCGCTTTTGAAGGTTTGCTGAAGGAGAAAACCTATCCCAGCTATTTTCTGTACCTGCAGGTAGATCCCAAGAGCATTGATATTAATATTCATCCTACCAAAACAGAGATAAAATTTGACGATGAGCATGCACTTTACGCCATGCTGCGCAGCGCGATTAAACACAGCCTGGGCCAGTTTAATGTAGCGCCGGTACTCGATTTTGACCGGGACTCAGAACTTGACACGCCTTATGCTTATAAAAATAAAGGTGCGGAAATCCCTAAAGTGGAAGTAGACCGTGATTTTAATCCCTTTAAAAATGAAACCGGCGGGTCTAATTACCGGCCTGGCAATTCATTTAAAAAAGAAAGCACTGCAGGTTGGGAAAGTCTTTACGCAGGAACAACTGCGGAAATTGAATCTGCTGCAGCAGGCGGGCACATGGAGTTTGAAAGTGAAGAGGTAACCGGCAGTTTGTTTGATACTTCTGAAGAAAAGCCTGAAAACACCACTTTTCAGCTTCATAAAAAATTTATTGTCAGTACCCTGAAAAGCGGCATTTTGGTCATTGATCAAAACAGGGCGCACAGCAGGATACTTTATGAAGAATTGCTGAAAAATATAACAATTTCAGCAGCGGTGAGTCAGCAATTATTATTTCCTTTGAAACTTCAGTTTAACGCCCACGAGGTGGAAATGCTTAAGCAGATAAGGGAATCGCTGGAACAAACCGGTTTTGTCTTTTCAGAAATAAACAAAGATGCGGTGGAAATTACGGGAATTCCCACGCTCATTTCTGAAAGTGAAGTGGAAATGCTCCTGGAGCAACTGCTTTCTGATCTTGAAAATGATGTTCCTGATAACGGTTTTTCACAAACCGATTTGCTGGCCAAATCCCTGGCCAAAAGCATGTCTGTGAAAACGGGAACAGTTTTGAGCGGCAGTGAACAACAGCATATTGTTAACCGGCTTTTTGCCTGTAAAGAACCTGGTCTTACACCTTTCAACAAATCTATTTTTATTACGTTGACGGTGGATGAATTAGAGAAAAAATTTACATAAATGGGAAGAATTACAGAAACCGTAAAAGTTTTACTGATTGTTAATATTCTGTTTTTTGTAGGCAGTCAGTTTTTAGGGGAATATGCTTACCAGTTATTCGCCCTTTGGTTTCCGAAAAATGATAATTTTTATTTCTGGCAGTTAATTACGCATATGTTTATGCATGGAGGCTTAACACATATTTTCTTTAATATGTTTGCGCTATATATTTTTGGAAGCCTTTTAGAGCAATCCATCGGCCAGCCACGGTTTTTATTTTTATATTTCTCTGCCGGTCTGGGAGCTGCGGGTTTGCAAATTCTTTTTAGCTATTTCACTTTTAATTCTGCTTACCAGGCTTATCTGGATGCCGGGTTTAACCCAAATGAAATCCAGGGATTTTTAAATGAAGTGGTAGCTTCGGGAAGGTATAACTTTTACAATAATGTGCCTCAGGATGCAACTGAAGCCCTTATAAACAGCTACGTTACTCCTATGGTGGGGGCATCCGGCGCAGTTTTTGGAGTGATGGCCGCAATCGCCCTTATCTATCCAAACCTCCCGCTGTATCTCATGTTTATTCCTATTCCAATTAAAGCTAAATATTTTATTGGAGGATATTTTCTTATTAACGTATATTCGGCTATTACCGGGGCAAATATCCTGGGGCCTTCAAATACGGCTTACTGGGCGCATATTGGAGGTGCGATAATTGGTTTTTTAATGATGTGGTACTGGAAAAAGAACCAGTTTAACCAAAACAGGTGGTATTAGATGCGAACATCGGACAGATTAAGATATAAAATTCAAACGGCCACCGTTACAGAAAAGCTCATTGCTATAAATGTGATCGTGTTTGTACTGTTTTTTCTGTTTCGTACCATTGCTTACTTATTTCAGCTACCGTCAGATTTTCTTTTGCAGTGGTTTGTTTTTCCGAAGGAGCTAAGCGAATTCATCATCAAACCATGGTCAATAATCACTTATTCGTTTCTACATGGTGGTATCTGGCACATCCTGGGAAATATGCTCATTTTGTACTATTCCGGAATTTACTTTCTGAATTACTTTTCTCCTAAGCGGTTACTGAATTACTATTTTCTTGGGGTTATTGTAGGGGCATTGGTTTATATGCTCAGCTATAATCTTTTTCCTGCCTTCCAGGGGATGGGCAGTTCTTATCTTATTGGTGCTTCTGCCGGGGTGATGGCTGTGGTAATTGGTATCGCTACACATATTCCTAACATGCGGGTGCGCCTGCTGATTTTGGGAAGTATAAAATTTTGGTGGATCGCCGCCTTTCTTGTGGCTGTTGATGTGATCCAGATTCCTATGGGCAATGCGGGAGGGCATCTTGCGCATTTAGGTGGCGCTGCTTTAGGTTATCTCTATACCACGCAGTTGCAAAGGGGAAATGATATTGGAAGCTGGTTTGAAAAAATAATGGATGGAATCGCCGGGGTTTTCAAACCAAGGGAGAGAAAGGCAAAAATGAAAACTGTTCACCGCGACCGGAACAGAACCGCCACGCGTAAAACTTCTTCTAATTCCGGGAGAAGCGTGAATCGGAGTATGAATAAAGATGAAAAGCAAAAAAGAATTGACGCAATTCTTGATAAAATAAGCAAAAGCGGATACGATAGTTTAAATAAAGCAGAAAAGGATTTTCTTTTCCAGGCAGGTAAAGACGATTAAATGAAGAATTTAAACTGGTTTGACAAGTTCCTCTTTTTGCTGAATTCGCTTCTGGCGGCAGCTTTGCTATTCTCTTACCTGTTGCCTTTTATCCCGCCCCTTAAATTCTCTTTACTTTCGGTTTTGAGCCTGGGAGTGCCACTGCTTATCCTGGTAAATATAGGATTTTTAGTTTACTGGATAATCCGGCTTAAAAAGCAGTTTCTTTTGCCTTTAATAGTGCTGCTGCTTGGCTTCAATCATGTGACCTCCATTTATGAAATCAATTCTTCAGAAGAAGAAAAGAAAACTTCAGAGGATGCTGTTAGAGTATTGAGCTATAACGTACGGCATTTTAGTCAGTATTTGAGCACAAAGGAGCAAAGGGAGAACGTGCCAAAACAAATAACAGCTTTTATAGAAGAGCAGCATCCCGATATTGTTTGCATGCAGGAATATTATAAAGGAGAAATAAATGTTGCAAGCCAGTTTCCCTATAAATACATCAAATTAAAGACTAAAGGCGCCGAATTTGGCCTTGCCATTCTTTCCAGGTATCCCATTATAAACACTTATTCTCTCGATTTTGATTCCGAAAGCAATAATAATGGAGTTTATGCAGATGTAGTGGTGGGAGAAGATACATTGCGCGTCATCAATGTGCATTTACAGTCTTTTAGCCAAAAGCCTGATCTTGGAAATATTGAGAAGGAGAGTTCTAAAAGAGTCTGGATGGGCATGGGACAAACTTTTGCCATACAGCAGATACAGGTGGAAAAAGTGTTGGACGTAATTAGGAATACTCCCTATAAAGTAGTTGTAATGGGCGATTTTAACAATACGGCCTATTCTTATATTTACCGGGAATTACGCTCCAGTGGTTTTGGTTTGAACGATGCCTACAAAGAGGCCGGAAATGGATTTGGCAGAAGCTTTGACTTTGATTATTTCCCGCTGCGGATAGATTTTATACTACCAGATGAAAGCATGGAAGTAGAATCTTTTGAAACTATGGAAGTATTTTATTCAGATCATTTTCCTGTTAAAGCCACCCTTGACCTTTCTCCTGATTAGTTCTAAAAGTGAATAGTTAAAAGGGGAAAGTTTGTAGTTCGGAGTTTGGTGTTCAGGAGCAATACAAAATTCAAAATTTAGAATTTATAATTGAAAATAGTCCGAACCTCTGAAAAGAAGAATTACAGCTTCCGGCTTAAAATTTAAGATACATACTGAGATCTAAGATATTCCAGGCTGTTGGGCCCTTCGTTGAACAGCAAGTCCAGAATTGACAAATCTGGTATAAAACCATGTTTAGGCTCAAACACCTGCGCATACCTTTTATTGCTAAACTTTTCTTTGGATTTCGCATCAACAAAATGCCGGCAATCCTCCACATCCTTTAGATTTAAGATATATTCTGAAGTTTTTCTGAAGGGGATATCTACCTGTAGACAATCCAATACAAACTGCATGCAGGAATAGTTAAATTCCATTAGCAGCTCATACTTTTTATGGTAGAGCGGGTAAAGTTCATCTTCATAAAATTCGAAAAACGGAGATGTCTGGTAGGAAGCTTTTAATGCCCGCCAGTGTTGTTTCTGCCATTCGAATTCATTTTCTATTAGCACCTGCTTGTACTTTTGATGGCCACTACTGGAAATCCCCAGGGCTGAAGTATGTTTTATGGGAATATTCAGCAGCAGCTTCCCATTGGCATCATAAATATACATCCTGTTGCGATAGGTTTGCTTCTGATAATTATCTTCATTCTCAAAAATAACCTCTTCAGCATTCACCAGCTGAACATATTGCGAAACCGGCCCGAAATAAACAGGATGTAAAAGAATTCTGCTCATGCTGGTTTAAGAATTTCTTCTTTTTTTGAAGTAATTGAAGGCGATAAGCACCACCACAATCATCAGGGCATAAGGAAGATAAGAAACGGGGGTTCCCTGGCCGCGTACGGTGGTGAAAACCCTGTCCCAGCGAATTTTGTTCATAATGCCCTGGGCATTAGAATCCCAGCTAAACCAGATAAATACAGGTTTTCCCACTACATGATTTTCAGGAACAAAACCCCAGAAACGGCTGTCTTCACTGTTGTTGCGGTTATCACCCATCATCCAGTAATAATTCTGTTTAAAGGTGTAGGAATCAATTTGTTTTCCATTCAGCAAAACCTGGTTTCCGTTAAAGCTAATTTTATTGTCCACTCCCAGTTCGCTTCCCTCATAGGTTTCAATAATTCTTCGGTAAAATGGTAAAGATTGCTGATTTATAGGAACAGTAACGCCCTGCTTCGGAATATACACCGGTCCAAAGTTATCGGCATTCCAGTTTACCTTGTTGTTATTAGGGAAAATATTAGAGAGTTTTACTCCCGCAGAATCAATTTTCCTTTCAATAGAAGCCACATTCGGATTGTTTTGCAGCCTTTCGTAAGCTTCTTCTGTAAGCGATTGTATAAAAAATTCATTCGTATTGGGATTATAACCGTAACCATCTGTAATTCCCAGATCCTGCACCATGTATTGCGGACTAAAGCCCTGGCCTTTTGTGGTTCCGTAATAGGTGTACTGTACTTTAGCCCGAACGGGAAGTGCTAATGGTTCGCCATTAATTTGAACTTTTCCGTCCAAAATACTCAGCGAATCCCCGGGAACACCCACCGCACGCTTTACATAATTGGATTTTTTATCTATAGGTTTGTAGTAATATTTCCCGTCTCCCCATTGCTGAAAAGCATTTACGGTATCTACAGGCCAGTTGAAAACTACAATATCGTTACGCTCGATTTTCTCGAATCCGGGGAAACGCATATAAGGAATCTGCGGCTTGGTGAGGTAAGATTTTATTCCCAGAAACGGAATGGTGTCATGCACCATGGGAAAAGCCACAGCAGTCATAGGTACCCTCGCCCCGTAATGGAATTTACTTACAAAAAGAAAATCTCCCACCAGCAAAGTCTTTTCCAAAGAAGACGTGGGAATGGTAAACGGCTGCATAATGTAAGTGTGCACAATAGTAGCCGCAATAACGGCAAAGAGGATAGAGCTAATCCATTCTCCTGCTTCCGTACGTGGTTTCAGGCTCCTGTCTTCAATATAATTTACATCCAGCGCATAATTCACGTAGTAGATATAAAAACCAAGCGTAAGGATAGCCAGCCAGGTATCGGCGGTGGAATGCCTGCCAAAACTCCTAACGGTTTCCACCCATATCACCGGAAACATAATTAAGTTAACAATTGGAATAAAAAGAAGGATTACCCACCACCATGGGCGGTTAATAATCTTCATCAGGATTACTGCATTATATACGGGAACAAGAGCTTCCCATGCTTTTCTCCCTGCTTTTTGATAGAGTTTCCAGGTTCCGAGGAAATGAATCACCTGTATTGCAAGGAAAAACAGAAACCATTCTGTAAATGTCATAATAATGTTATTTGCTGTTATAGGTAACGCAAAAAGCTAATTTGTTACTAAAAATTATTCAAAAAGACTGCTTAGAACATCCTTCATCGTATAAACGCCTTTTTTGTCCTTTAGCCATTCAGCGGCAATTACTGCGCCAAGGGCAAATCCCTGGCGGGAATGTGCCATATGCATAATTTCAATAGTATCTATGGTGGATTTATAGGAAACGGTGTGTGTCCCGTGAACATCGGTAATCCGCTTTGCATGTACGGGAATTTCATCTTTATCGGCATGGTCCAGCTGCCAGCCTTTTTTATTCGGATTTTCTGAAATTATTTGTTGTGCCAGGCTTATAGCTGTCCCGCTGGGCGCATCCAGTTTTTGAGTATGATGTATTTCTTCAATTTCTACAGAATAGTCCTGCAGGCCCTTCATCATCTGAGCCAGCTTTTTATTCAATTCAAAAAAAACATTCACTCCAATGCTGAAGTTTGACGCGTAAATAAAAGCGGCGTCTTCTTTTTTACATATTTCAGTAGCCTTCTCATAATCGTCCAGCCAGCCCGTGGTGCCGGAAACAACCGGGATCTTATTCTTAAATGCCGTGGTAATATTTTTAAAGGCTGCTTTGGGAACACTAAAATCAATAGCAACGTCTATTTCAATTTCTTTAAGGTTATAGCTTTCTATATCTTCAGAAACACGAAGCACAATCTCATGGCCCCTGTTGGCGGCGATTTCTTCAATCGCTTTTCCCATTTTCCCGTATCCTAAAAGTGCAATTTTCATTAAAAATTAAAATTTAAGGACAAGCCGTAGTTAGGTTTGCCCGTTAAAACATCATAGTTCATTTTCGGCTTTAAGCTAAGGTCCTCGTTAACATTAAACTGTTGCAGGTGAGCCGTTACATTGGCATCCACGATATTGAGAATGTAGATTCCCACGGTTACGAGGATAGAAATCTCTTTGTTGCGCTGGAAAAGTTCCTGCGCATCTATGAGCCTGCTGGTAGAAATCGAACCAAAAAATTCATCGTCTTCCCTGCCGGCGAGCCTGGATTTATAGGCATCCCGGTAGCGGTTGTATTTTTCATCATTATCTATGTAAAAGTAAACTCCAATTCCCAGCCCGGCATAAGCAATGGGGATTTTCCAGTACTGGCCGTTATAAGCCTGGCCCAACCCCGGGAGAATGGCAGAGAAAAAGGCTGCCTTGGCCGGGGCAAGAGGGTTGTAAGGTTCGGAATCTTCATTTAAAACAGGGGAATCCAGCGCTCGTTTTGGTGCAACGGCAAGGGAATCTTCCTGTGCTGTGCAGATGCCGGAAATGCACAAAAGCAATGCTCCTGTTAAGATGAGCGTTTTAATCTTCACCCTGGATAAGTTTTTTGATGCGGTTGAAATCTTCTTCGGAATTAAAAGGAATGGTTAATTTCCCGCTTCCTTTTTTTGAGACCTTTACATCAACCCTGGCTCCAAGATATTCTGAAAATTCTTTCACTCCTTTTTTATAAACCGGCGCTACTGAAGGTGTCCTGGAAGCCGTTTTGGACTTGCCGGTTTTTCCTTCCTGCATTTCCCGCACCAGTTTTTCAGTATCTCTTACAGAAAGTGATCTTTCCAGCACTTTTTCATAAATATCCAGCTGCATTTGTGGGTCGTCCACATTAATCAAAGCGCGGCCATGCCCCATAGACATAAAACCATCCCGCATGCCTGTTTGTATGATAGGGTCCAGTTTTAACAATCTTAGATAATTGGCAATTGTAGACCTGTTCTTTCCCACCCTTTCACTCAGCTGTTCCTGGGTAAGGCTAATTTCGTCCATTAAGCGCTGATAAGAAAGGGCAATTTCTATGGGGTCCAGGTCCTGGCGCTGGATATTTTCAACAAGCGCCATTTCCAGAGATTCCTGGTCGTTGGCAATACGAATGTATGACGGAATTGTTTCCAGTCCTACCAGCTTAGAAGCCCGGTAACGTCTTTCTCCGGAAACAAGTTGATATTTATTGAAATCCAGTTTCCTAACGGTAATTGGCTGGATTACTCCTAATTCCCTGATGGAAGAAGCAAGTTCCTTCAGTGATTCTTCATTAAAGCTGGTCCTGGGCTGGAAAGGGTTTACTTCAATAGAAGCCAGGTCCAGTTCCACAATATGGCCCACCAGTTTATCGGCATTTTTATCTTCTGCAGATTTTATATCGTTCTGCGGGTCTTTCAGCAATGCTGAAAGTCCGCGTCCAAGAGCCTGTTTCTTCGTAGCCTTCGCCATTTTCTAGGAGTTTTTCTTAATAATTTCGTGCGCCAGGCTCAGGTAATTGCTGGCACCTTTGCTGCCGGCATCATAGTTTATAATGCTTTCCCCGTAACTGGGGGCTTCACTTAAACGCACGTTTCGCTGAATGATTGTTTCAAATACCATTTCATCAAAATGTTTCTGCACTTCTTCCACCACCTGGTTGGAAAGCCTTAGCCTGGAATCGTACATGGTAAGCAGAAGCCCTTCAATATCCAGTTTATTGTTATGGATTTTCTGAACGCTTTTAATGGTGTTCAGCAGTTTGCCAAGACCTTCCAGGGCAAAATATTCACACTGGATTGGAATAATTACTGAATCTGAAGCCGTAAGGGCGTTAAGGGTGAGTAGTCCCAAAGAAGGAGCACAGTCAATTAAAATATAATCGTAATTATCTTTTAAAGGAGTTATGGCTTTTTTCAGCATATATTCCCTCGATTCCTGGTCTACCAGCTCAATTTCTATGGCCACAAGGTCTATATGCGCAGGGATAATGTCCAGGTTTGGAGAACCGGTTTGCATTACGGTATCGGTGGCATTTGTGGAATGTTCCAGCAACTGATATGTGCCCGATTCCACAGTTTCCACATCAATTCCCAATCCCGAAGTTGCATTCGCCTGGGGGTCGGCATCAATAAGCAGCACTTTTTTCTCTAATACCCCCAGCGATGCCGCCAGGTTTACTGAAGTTGTAGTCTTCCCGACACCACCTTTCTGGTTGGCAATAGCAATGATTTTACCCATTAATTGTAGTCGATTTTTGAAGCGTAAAAATACAATTAATTATAGGTATATAAAATGATTTTGTTAACAGCTTATAAAGGAATATCGGTTGTGGGTTCTATGTTGTTAATTTTTTGTTCCAGGTTTTAGTCTGTAGTGAATGGGGAAGGGTGAAGAGAGTGGAAAGTTCAGTGAAAAATGAATAACCGGTTTGGGATTTCTACGATAATCTGCGGGATTTGCGGGGAAATTTTTTAATGGCTGGTGAATAATGAAAGTTTGCAATTTCTGAAATTAATGGGAAGTATTTTTGCCCATTATCAGGAAAGGTAACCCCGCAACTTTAAATTTCTAAACCTGAAACTTTATACTTTAAACTTGAAACCTGAAAACCAGAAGTTTTAAATCCTAAACCTAATTGCTTTTTTTCGCTTTTATCATGGCCTCCAGCTGGTCCCACATTTCTTCGGGAATTGCTTCTAATAAATTGAATTGCCCTGCTCCTTTAAGCCATTCTCCACCGTCTATAGTTATCACTTCTCCATTCACATAAGCTGAAAAATCTGAAACCAGGTAAGCGGCTAAATTTGCCAGTTCCTGATGCTCGCCCACACGTTTAAGCGGAACTTTTTTAGCCAGGTTAAATTTATCTTTCAGATCCCCCGGAAGCAACCTGTCCCAGGCGCCTTTAGTGGGGAAAGGCCCAGGAGCAATGGCGTTAAAGCGGATGCCGTATTTTGCCCATTCCACGGCAAGGGAACGCGTCATGGCCAGAACACCGGCTTTTGCGGTAGCACTCGGAACAACATAAGCAGATCCTGTCCAGGCATAGGTGGTCACAATGTTAAGAATAACTTTGTCTTTTTCATCTTTATCAATCCATTGTTTCCCAAAAGCAAGGGTGCAATTTTTACTTCCTTTAAGAACAATGTCAATAATAGTGTCAAAAGCATTTGCACTCAAACGTTCGGTAGGGGAAATGAAATTGCCCGCGGCATTGTTAAGCAGGATGTCTACACCTCCAAATTCCTCTAATACCTTTTCCCGCATTTGCTCCACCTGCTCGTAATGCCTTACATCACATTGCACAGGAAAACATTTCCCGCCGGTCTCTTTTTCTAATTCTGAAGCCGTGTTTTGAAGTTTTTCCAGGTTTCTTGAAGTGATGGCGACCTTGGCCCCCAGTTCCAGGAAATATTTGGTCATCGCTTTACCTAGTCCGCTGCCACCACCGGTTACCACAATATTCTTTCCTTTTAAAGCATCATCACGAAGCATTTTTTTGGTGTAGTCCATTTTTATAGGTTCTTAATTTAAGTGTTTGCCCTGATACAACAGGTTATGTATAAAACTTAATTTAATGATTTCTTTACTGTTCAGAATAAAAGGATAAATATCAGGAATTCCCATCCCCCGGTTCAAAGAATTTATGGCTATAGTTAAAGTAATATATTCATTCACGATTACTTCAAACTTTTCTTCTTTGTATGGATCTATACCCGCACTTTGTATGGGTTTAGCCTTTAATTCCTGTGGTTCTATTTTTACACCAAAATAATGTGCAGTTTCCAGGGTATCCATAATATGTAGATAATGAGCCCAGGTTTCTGCCCAATCTTCCCATGGATGGGAAGAGGCGTATTTGGTTATAAAAGATTCCCGCCAATTTTCTGCGGGCCCATTTCTATAATATTCCTGCAGGGATTCAGCGTAATCTTTTGACTCGTCTCCAAAAATATCCCTGAACTGACTCAGATTTTCCGGATGTGGCAAAATAAGAGCTTCCCAGTAAAAATGGCCAATCTCATGCCGGAAGTGTCCCAGCAAGGTGCGCATTTTTTCCCCCATCTGCATTCTTGCCTTCTCCCTTTTCAGATCGTCTGCTTCTTCCACATTTAAAGTAATGATGCCATTTAGGTGGCCTGTTAATATTTTCTTTCCGCCTTCATTACTATTGTCCGGCGCCAGGAAACGAAATTGTAATTTAAGATCTTCCTTGTCTTTTTGAGGAAAGACAAAAAGTAGTTGTAACTTATTAAGGCTGTAGATTAACCTGTGTTTCGCGAATTCAATTTTACGCCATTCTTCTAATCTTTTTGCGTCTCCAAGATCAGGGATAACGCTGTTTAACTGGCAGGCTTCACAGTATTCAATATCGAAATTTAAAGGTATAAGCCAATTGCATGCGCCATATTCATGGTTTCTGCAGTATTTGAAAAATGTTTCGTTGTTAGAAAAAACTGTTCCTGGTTTAGCAGCGAGCATTTTTTCCTCCCTGTTCCAGTATCCCAATAAACTACTGCAATAGCCACAAATATCATTTTCATAAAAAACAATATTCTCACAGTTATTGCAGGTAAATGTTTTCATTTAATAGTGTTTAAGATTATCCTGACTTTTAGGTACAACAGAATTTTGTTCCTGCCGGAAGTACGCAAATTAATTTTAATTTGCTTTCCTAAGCACAATAGTGTATCCGGTTCTAATATATTTTTTGTAAATACTTCTTCTTAGAAAGGTAAGAACTTTTAGCAGAAAAAGAACAAGCCCATTACACCTGTATAAATTCCAGTCTGGAATTTCTTCCATATATCGATATTCAAGCCGCTCTACTGTATAGCTTTTGGAAATAACTTCACGAGTGGAATTCGGTTTTTGAAGCGCACCAAAATATTTTTCCAGAACGAGAGGATCGTATGGTTTTATATGAGACAGGTCATTGTAAAACCCGCTCCAGAAAAGGGGAGTGGAGACCACTATTGCCCCGCCAGGTTTACAACACCTGTCCATTTCTTTCAACGTTTTATACATATCATCAGGATGGAGGTGTTCAATCACATGACTGATATGTATAAGATCAAAAAAGGAATTCTCATAAGGTAAATCAGGAAGTTTACCTTGAAATACGTTCTTATATCTTTTTTTTAGTTTAGCGACGCTGGCAGGATTTCCTTCGAGTAAATAGATGTCTAGTTTTTGAAGATAATCAGCAAAGCTCCCTTCTCCCGCCCCAATGTCCAAAATCTTATCTCTGCCCTTTATCAGCTGTTTTGCAATTTCAAAAAAAGGAGCTCTTTTAAAAGTCTTAAATTTTAATTCGATCATTATTAGTTTTCAAGCCATACATAAGGCGAGGTTTTAGGTTTAGAAAAGAGTGGATCTAATCTTCTTCAATCAAAATTTCCAGCAACTGAATAGCCGCGTCGCTAATTTTTGTTCCGGGGCCAAAAACTGCTACTGCACCGGCATCAAATAAAAACTGGTAATCCTGCGAAGGGATCACTCCGCCAACGATTACCATTATATCTTCCCGGTCATGTTTCTTTAGTTCTTCTATTACCTGTGGCACAAGGGTTTTATGGCCTGCGGCAAGGGAAGAAACTCCTAAAATATGTACATCATTTTCCACAGCCTGTTTGGCCGCTTCTTTAGGAGTTTGGAAAAGCGGACCTATATCCACATCAAATCCAAGATCGGCATAACCCGTGGCGACTACTTTAGCACCGCGGTCGTGGCCATCCTGGCCCATTTTTGCAATCATAATGCGAGGGCGGCGGCCTTCCAGTTCGGCAAATTTATCGGCAAGTTCCCTTGCTTTTTGAAAAGAAGTATTGTCTTTCATTTCTTTTGAATATACTCCGCTAAAAGATTGTACTTTGGCTTTATACCTGCCGTAAACTTCTTCCAAAGCATCGCTTATTTCTCCCAAAGTGGCTCTATGCCTGGCAGCTTCTACGGCCAACGCCAGCAAGTTATTGCTTTTATTTTTTGCTGCGGAAGATAGATCGGCCAAAGCTTTGCTTACTTTTTCAGCATTTCTTTCCGATTTGATTTTTTCCAGCCTTTCAACTTGTTGCTTTCTTACCGTTTGATTATCCACTTCCAGTGTAACAAGCGGATCTTCCTTTTCAAGGCGATATTTGTTGGTGCCCACAATAATATCGGTGCCGCTGTCTATCCTGGCCTGTTTTTTAGCCGCGGCTTCTTCAATCCTCATTTTGGGAATTCCGGCTTCAATGGCTTTGGTCATTCCGCCTAAATCTTCCACTTCCTGAATTAAACTCCAGGCACGATGTGCAATCTCATCTGTTAAACTTTCAAGATAATAGCTACCTGCCCAGGGATCTACCGTTTTTGTGATTTTTGTTTCCTGCTGAAGATAAAGCTGGGTGTTCCTGGCGATTCTTGCTGAAAAATCTGTTGGAAGGGCAATGGCTTCATCCAGGGCGTTGGTATGTAAGCTTTGGGTTCCGCCGAAAGCCGCCGCCGCCGCTTCAATACAAGTCCTGGCAACATTGTTAAAGGGGTCCTGTTCTGTTAAACTCCATCCGCTGGTTTGGGAATGGGTTCTTAGCGCCAGGGACTTTGGGTTTTTCGGGTTAAACTGTTTTACCAGTTTTGCCCAGAGCATACGCGCCGCCCTCATTTTTGCAATTTCCATAAAATGGTTCATTCCAATGGCCCAGAAGAAGGAAAGCCGCGGCGCAAAACTGTCAATATCCATTCCTGCTTCCAGTCCTTTTCGAATATATTCCAGCCCATCAGCCAAAGTGTAAGCTAGTTCAATATCGCAGGTGGCACCGGCTTCCTGCATATGATACCCCGAAATACTTATACTGTTGAATTTTGGCATATTTCGGGATGTGTACTCAAAAATATCAGAAATAATCCGCATAGAAGGAGTAGGAGGGTAGATGTAGGTGTTACGCACCATAAACTCCTTTAAAATGTCATTCTGAATAGTTCCGGAAAGTTCTTCCGGTTTTACGCCCTGTTCTTCTGCGGCAACTATATAAAAGGCCATAATAGGAAGTACCGCACCGTTCATGGTCATGGAAACCGACATCTTGTTCAGCGGAATCTGGTCGAAAAGGATCTTCATGTCTTCCACAGAATCTATGGCCACCCCGGCTTTTCCCACATCTCCCACCACGCGTTTATGGTCGCTATCGTAACCCCGGTGCGTAGGAAGGTCGAAAGCTACGGAAAGCCCTTTCTGGCCGGCGGCAAGATTCCTCCTGTAAAAAGCGTTGCTCTCTTCGGCAGTGGAAAAACCTGCGTATTGCCGGATGGTCCAGGGCCTGCTCACATACATGGTGCTATATGGACCGCGCAAATATGGCGGAATCCCGGCCGCGAATTTTAAATGTTCAGTTTCCTTAATATCTTCTTCGGAATAGGAAGATTTTAAGAAAATTTCTTCAGGAGTTTCAAATTCTGAATTATCCCGAATTTTAGATTCTAAATCTGGTTCGCTGAGTTTGATATGTTGAAGATCTTTCCTCTGCATCATTATTCGGCTTTTTCTTTTTCCAATCTTTCCTGTTCCAATTCTTCACTCAGGCGTCTTTCGAGGATTGGCTGGATTAAAGTTTTTCGCGGATTTTTCTTCAGAAATGGAAATAATTGCAGTTCATTTTGCATCTTATCTTCAGGATTTGGATATTTATTGGTGCCGATTAAAACCAGTTCGCCGGAATTAAACTTTTCCTGTTCTGCCTGCGCGCTTTCCTGAATTTTCTTCTGAATAATTCCTTCTTTGAGCTGACTTAAAAATCCGCCGCCTTTTTCAATATCTTTAAAAATACCCAAAGCCATTTCAGCAAATTGCCGGGTAAGGCTTTCAATATAATAAGAACCTTCTGCGGCATTGGAAACTTTGTCCAGGTAAGCTTCATTCTTCATTACAAGTAGCTGGTTGCGGGCAATACGGTCTCCAAACTCGTTGTTTTTATGAAAAATGGCATCGTAAGGCAAATTATAAACTGCATCGGCTCCACCTAAAACCGAGCTCATGCTTTCGGTGGTGGTACGCAGCAAATTCACATTGTAATCGTACAAGGTTTTGTTGCGTTTTGTAGGCATAGAAAGAATATGGCAATTTTCGGGAAGCTGATATTCTTTTGCCAAAGTGGAAAACAGCCAGCGCAAAACTTTGATTTTGGCAATTTCGAAGAAGTAATTGGAGCCGGAAGCGGTGATAAACTGAAGCTTGAACCCATTCTGTTTTCCGAAGAAATTATTTCTGTTAAAATGATTGAGGTATTCGTTTGCATGTGCCAGCGCGTACGCCAGTTGCTGCGGAATTGTGGCACCGGCATTTTGATACAACCCGGCATCTACCGAAATTACAGATTTGAAGCCTTCAGATTTGCTGAAGATTTCATCCAGAATCTTAAAATCTTCATTAAGATTGGAGAACCAGTTGCCAGTTCTGGCCAGGTTTCCTACAATATCCTGCTGGAGAAAAATTTGATAATTTTTATCATTCAGCAACCGCTGAAATTTTCCGTAGTAATCAAAAGATAGAAATTGGGTGCTGAGGTAAACAGGTATTTCTTCATCAATGTTTTTAAGTAGCTTTGAAAGTTTAATTTCTTGATTCGGAATAATAAACCACAGACTTTCAGCACCTTTTTCCAATGCATGTATGGCTTTTTTGTTGCTTACTTCTTCTGAAGCCACAAAAATGCGTTCACAAATATTCCAGTTTTTAGGAGAAGGAGTGGAAATTTTTTGCTGAATATCTTCAGGACTGTAAAAGGGTTTTACATTGATGCCATCCAGGCTTTTATAAACCAGATTTTCATTATAGTCTCCACCTTTTAGGTCATACTGAATTTTTTGTTTCCATTGTTGGGCAGAAACTTCATCAAATTCCTGAAATAGTGAGTCCTTCATGTGTAGTTTTTTAAAACAGCTATAAAAAATGCTATAGCGTTTTAGTCAATCGTGTCGTACTCGATGATGTAAATATCCTCATCTGCACGTTTCATGTAGTATTTTTGCCTGGCGAATTGCTCAAGCTGAACTGAATCCTGCAACTGTTTAATCACAGTCTTGTCATGAGCGATCTGGTTTTGGTAATATTCTTTATTTTCCTGAAGTTCATCAATTTCCTGATTAAGTTCATGATGGATAAACCACGAATTGCTGTCCAGGAAGAACATCCAGCCTGCAAAGATGAGGCTTAGCAAAATATACCTGTTGCTAATGAACCTAAACCAGGGTTTGTTACGTAGCTTTTTCCACTTCATTTGCCCTAAATATACAAAATTAGCTTAAGCGGTCCTTGATGATTGTTTGAACAATATCAACAGCCACGGTGTTATACCGGTTGGTAGGAATAATAATGTCGGCAAATTCTTTGGTGGGTTCTATAAATTGCTGGTGCATAGGTTTAAGGGTGGTCTGGTAGCGCCACAGGACTTCATCCAGGTCCCTGCCTCTTTCGTTAATATCTCTCTTTAACCTTCGGATAAGGCGCTCGTCGCTATCGGCATGAACGTAAATCTTAATATCAAACATGTCGCGGACTTCCGGATGGGTAAGAATGAGAATGCCTTCAACAATAAGCACTTTGCGGGGAACAATGGTCCTGGTTTCCCCTGTGCGGTTATGTTCTTTAAAGGAATAAAGCGGTTCTTCAATTGCATTACCGGCTTTTAGGTCCTGTAAATGTGAAACGAGAAGTTCAAAATCTATGGACTTTGGATGGTCAAAATTGATTTTCACCCTTTCTTCATAACTCAGGTGCGTCGTGTCCTGGTAATAAGAATCCTGGGAAATCACATCAACTTCTTCATTTTTTAATTCGTCTATAATTTGGTTTACAACCGTGGTTTTCCCGCTTCCGGTCCCGCCGGCAATTCCAATAATGAGCATAGCGTAATTTTTGGCAAATTTAATTATTCATTTTAAAAGGCAAACCAGAGCCAGGGATTTTAAAAATTTTATTTGTTGTGAAAAGTCTTTTATCCGGGCTATCTTTGAAACCACGCTTCGTTTCAGCTAAAATTTACCTAATGAAGATTCTTTTTTATGCACATTCTTCAACTCTTTATGGAGCGAATTCATCCTTAATAGACCTAATTTTAGGGATTAGGAAGCAACAACCGGGGGTATGCGTGCATGTAATTATCCCATCCGAAGAGCCTGTATGCAGACTACTGCAGGAAAATGAAATTTCTTATACAGTAATTCCTCATTTTAACTGGATCTACAATTTTGAAGTAGCAGAGAAATACCGGCGCAACAGTAATTTTCTTTTTAAAATCTGGTACTTGAAAAATAAATGGCAGAAGAGAATTAAAAACAGCTTTTACAGAAGGCGACATCTTGCTTTTGCACGCCACTTTAATGCGGATATAATTTATGTAAATTCTTCCCTAGCCCCAATGGGAGCAGTGGTGGCAACAAAACTAAAGGTTCCTTATGTATGGCACCACCGCGAAACTGTGGAAGAGCCTGAATCTGGATTTATGCTGGAAAATCGCAGACAGTTTTTTAAGTATTTTAAAAGTGCAAAAAAAAACATTTATCCTTCCCATTTTCTTTCAACATTCTACAAGGAAGAATTCGGGGAATCTAAGTGTAATGTTGTTTATAATGGCGTTGCTTTTAAAGATTGCGCAGATAAGTTCCCAAAACCTGATTTCAATAACATTAGGTTTGGTATGGTAGGAAGGATTAACAGCCAGAAAAATCAAAAGGAAGTTATTGATATATTTGAGCAATTGCCGGATTGTGATGAGGAAATAGAATTGATTATAATTGGAGAAGGAGAGAAACAGTATCTGGATAATATAATACCGGAAAATTCAAATATAAAGCACTTAGGATTTTTACCTAAAGCAGAGATTTATAAGCATTTTGATTTTTTAATTGTTAACAGTAAGAATGAAGCTTTTGGCAGAACCGTTGCTGAAGCAAATGCTATAGGAATTCCAGTTATTGGACGGGGATCGGGAGCAATTTGTGAAATCATAAAGCCTGGTGAAAATGGTTTCCTTTATGAAAATTCGGAAGAGTTGAAGAACATTATTTTAATGCTTATACAGGAAACGACACCTATGTCCTATTCTAATTTTTCTGTGTCTTCACGAAAATATTTTGAAGATAATTTTAATATAGAGAAGTATTCGCGAACTGTATTGGAAATTTTGCAGGAGGTCATTTCCTAAAAATGTTTTCTTCAATATAAGTATTTAACAGTTTTGTGGCTTTTTCAGCTCCATTTGGGTTGAGATGATCGCCATTATAAAAATATGGGGTAATAAACTCAGGATTTTCTTCGTCTATATATATATTTAAATTTGGATAGGTATTCTGCATAACCTCTAAAATGGAATCTCTTCTTGCTACTATTTTATTATCTCGAAGTTGATTATAGCGATAGTGTGTGGGGGTACTATATATAAGAACTTTTAGCCCCCTTTTTTTACAATAGTCAATAAATTGTTGGAGAACCTTTACATTTCTAGAAAAAGCTTCCGGATCGTCGGCGTTTTCTACGAAAATATCTTCATCTCTTATTAATGAATCCCGGTGTTGCACAGCCTCGTAGGAACCGTAAAACCTGTTGGTATCAAAGCCATACCTGTTAAATTTAATGGCAGATTCATTAAAAAGATGCTCCCTCAGTCTGTTGCTGAAATAATCGGGATTGGATGGAAAAAGCAAATAATCTTGCGGCTTTATGTCTCTTTCGAACGTATTCACATTGTAAAAAATAAGGTTAAGATTATCTATTACCGGGGAAGTTCTGCTTTTATTCCTTTCAAGCCAATCAAAGCTTAATTCCACTATAACCAATTTCAGATTGGGCAGGAGCGGTTCAAATTTTAAGAGCAGACGATAGTTTTCTACTATTCGCTGACTGGAATTTCCTAAATTCAGCGTTAACGAATCCATATATTCCGGATTTATTCCTCTCTCGAAATGACTGGAGCCCAGAGCTAGAATTTTTATCTTTTCCCGATTGGCCATGGCAAATTCATTTTTCACCTTTACGCCATAAGGAAGTTGGCGTAAATTATATTCTACCAAAGTATAAACAAGAAGTACCGGGAGTATAAAAATTAGACATCTGGCAATAAACTTTAGCATTTTAGAACTGAAAATAGATGTATTCGGCCTGGGGTCCTGCATAACGGATTATTAAATATATAAAAGAGTAATAAATTAACCATCTTCCTATCCGGGGGATAAATCTTTCCATGCCCTGTAGCGGAAAATCTTTATGGCGATTCGGAAGTTCTATACCTAATAATAAGAGTATAAATAAAACTTTCATTCCGATTACTGTCTCAAAATTATTATCTGGAATAAATGAAAAGATATCACCTATTATTTTAAAACCCAGAGATAGTTCCGGCGTGCGGAAGATTATAAGGGTAATGATAAGGATAAAAAAGCTTGTTGCAGTACCCGTAATGTCGGCAAAGCGAAACCTGAAATGGTTTCTGAAGTTTTTAGCATCCACTTCAGGAATATAACGGTAGATAATTACAAGGATACTATGTATGGCTCCAAAAACAAGAAAATTCCAGTTGGCACCATGCCAAAATCCTATTAATGTAAAGGTTATAAACAAGCCTATGGCAGTGTTAATTTCGGTTCTTGGCCTCTGTTTTACAAAGGGAATATATAAATAGTCTCTAAACCACTGGCTTAAAGTAATGTTCCAGCGCCTCCAGAAATCACGGATGCTTCTGGAGAGATGAGGCATCCTGAAATTCACACTTAAGTTGAAACCAAATAATTTGGCGGTACCAATGGCAATATCAACATAACCTGAAAAGTCACAGTATAGTTGAAAATAGTAAAGCACTGCGATATAAAATAATTCCAGGCTTTGAAATCGCTCGGGATTAGAGTACATTTCATTAACGGCTATCACCAAATTGTCTGCTACTACAATTTTTTTAAAAAGCCCCCAGAGGATTTGGCGAAGCCCTTCTTTTGCTTTCTGAGAATTGAAAATGCGCTTGTTTAAAAATTGAGGTAATAGGAAAGAAGCCCTTTCCACTGGGCCGGCTACTAATTGCGGAAAGAAGCTTACAAAACACAAAAATTCAAGAAGCTTATTTGTTGGTTTTATTCGTTTTTTATAAACATCAATGGTGTAGCTAAGGGTTTGAAAAGTGTAGAAACTGAGCCCTACAGGAAGCAGAATGCTGAGAGAAGTTATTAATGTTCCATTGTGGTCAAGATTAAAAGCATTCAAAAAATTTTCTATAAAGAAATTAAAATACTTAAAAACAAAGAGAACTCCTAAATTCCAGAAGACGCTAAAGAAAAGCCACCATTTTTTTCTGTTTTCTTTCTGCGTACGATAAATGGCAATTCCCGCCCAATAATCTATAAGAGAGCTGAAAAGAATTAAAAACAGGAACCTCCAATCCCAATAACCATAAAAAAAATAACTTGCCGCAAGAATAAGGTAGTTCTGTAGCTTTTTTTGCTTACTGCCTATGCTCCAGTATAGTAGGAATACAACTGGTAAAAAAATGGCGAATTCCAGGGAGTTGAATAACAATACAAAAGTTTATAATGGTAAAACTAAAAAACCCAAGCTTTAAAAACTTGGGTCTTGAAATTTGAAAAATTCAATTTTTATAGACAATCACCATTTGGGCCTATAGGATCGTCAGTGTTAAAAGCCATAATGAAAGGTCCGCCAAATAAGCTGGATGTATATGACATTACTCCCTGAATTGTAGAACAGTCTCCTGTGCCAGATCTGTACTGATGGAAAGTAGTCCTTGTATTAGATGGATTAACAGTAACAGGACCTGTGTTTCCTGCTATCGTTCCATTTAATTTACACGTGGTGTAGTCTCCAAAAGCACTTTCCTCACAAGAGCTTTGGGTCATATTTCCATAATAAGTGCGAGTATTAAGTGTTAACTGCACTTCCATATCAGATTCTGCACCGTCAGTAATTACAATATTAAAAGTCTGTAAAGCACCTGGCTCTCCAAGTTCAGGATGCCCTTCACAATCAACACAGTCGTAAGTTCCTGTTTTAGGAGAAACGGCACCTTTAGAGGTTTCTTTAAAGATAATAATATCACCTTCTTTACCGGCATAAGTTACATTGGTAACTTCAGGATTGGTTCCATCTTCTTCTACATTAAAATCGAAACTGAACTTATCATCAGAAAAATTGATTGTTCCAGCCTGTGCTTTTGATGTTGAAGCAGCTTTTATAGAAGATTTTGTTCCGTCAGGAAACAAAAAGCTAACTACAGGTTCATTTTTCCCATCTAGTTTAATAGCAACAGTTGATCTTTGAGAACCATCAAGGGTTGTAAAAACCCCTTCGTAAATACCAAGGCTTGAATTGTCAAATTTTCCTTCGGCAACCTGCTCTTCTAGGCTTACAGCTGCTTCCGGTTCTTCAATGTCATTGATACTGTTATCATCAGAACATGATGCGATCATGGAGCCAATGAACAATAATGTAAATAATTTCTTCATAGGTGTGCGTTTAAGTTATTAGATAAATTTTTTTCAAATAAAACAAATTCTTTTAAATGAGAAAGAATTTTTTAAGTTAAACATTTCAAAAACTAGTAATGTATTTGAGAGATACCACGTTCCTAATGTATTCTGCTTCAGAACCGGTATTATTTAATAAATTCAATTTTAGCTTACAAGAAATTTAGATGAAATGCTGGAAATAATCGATTACGGGTAAATGAAATTATTCTTCTACTGCCGCCACCTCTTCTGTGGTAATTGGGTTTTGATTATTATTGCTCCAGGTATTCATTACATAATTTAAAACATCGGTCACTTCCTGGTCACTCAGCCCCATTGGAGGCATCATATTATCATAAGTTTTTTCATTAACAGTGATTTCCCCCTGCAGGCCGTATTTTACAGCATGAATAGTAGCCTCCCTCTTTTCAGTCAGCCAATTTGAACCATCAAGAGGAGGGTAAGTTCCAGGGATACCTTTTCCAGTGGGAAGATGGCAGGTTACACAAATATCTGCGTAAACTTTTTTGCCATGCTCCATGCTTTCCTGAAGAGGTGATTTGGAAGCAGAATTTTCGGAGGAAGGAATTACATAATTGTCTTCTTCATTTTCAGATTTTTTATTGTCGGATTTGCATGCGAAAATTGCAACAACAAAAACAATAGCCAGAATTTTTTTCATTTTGAATAAACTGTTTTTAATTTTATCAAACTTTTCCATTCCTATATATAGGATCAAACTAAGGTTATGGTTTTTTAAGTAAAACCATATAGTTGGATAGGAAATTATCATTGGCCAATTTAATAAACTTTCTGAAAAGGATAAGCATGGTGAAATGATAAAATCTAAAAGATACTATTGCAGAGTGTAAAGTTTTTTCTATATTTGCAGCCGCTTAATATAAAAAACGCTGGCAAAATTGTGGAAGTTTCTTTAATGCCAGTTTATTATTGTAAAGAACGCAGCTTGGCTGCAATTCGGGGTGTAGCGTAGCCCGGTTATCGCGCCTGCTTTGGGAGCAGGAGGCCGCAGGTTCGAATCCTGCCACCCCGACTTTAACAAGTTATATTTTAACATAATTAAAGGGTAATTATATGGTTTTCATATAGTTGCCCTTTCTTTTTTGCTCAAATTTTAACAAACAGTGTTAAATTTTATGTGAGTTCACCGTGAGTTCACTGGGAATTTGTGAGTTTATCGTGAGTTATTTTTTTGTATTTTTAGCTTACCGATACTCCATAATTGCGTATTGGTAGTTTGACTTTCGCCTTAATTAATTGTTTCATTAAAATAACATAACGATGCGTACCAGTCAAACCTTTTCCATTTCTTTTTTTATTCGCAAAAAGAAAAAGCAACCAGCCTTAGCCCTCCTCTATGCCCGAATCACCGTTAACGGTAAATCATTAGAAATAAGTTTAAAACGAACTATTCCGGTAGACAAGTGGAACCAATCAGCCAGTAAACTTACCGGTAACACTTCTGAAAGTCGGCAGATCAATAAAAAGATTGATGAAACCAAAGCGCAATTATATAAAACCTATGATAGCCTTTTAAAAGAAGGACTGCTGGTAACCACACAAACAGTCAAAGCTAGATACCTGGGTAGTGACCAGCAACATTATACGCTTACCTATTTGATTAACTATCACAAAGAAAAGATGGATAAGGTGTTAAAATATGGTACCATGAAAAATTATACGACTACGGAAAATTACCTAAAAGATTATTTAAAAGCCCAGCATCATACTTCAGATGTTTATCTAAAGCAAATTGATTACCAGTTTACCCTGGGATTTGAAAGTTATTTACGTGTTTTGCCGGGCCTTCAAAATAATGGAGTAATGAAGCATATGGAGCGGTTCAAAAAACTAATGCGCCTGGCCGAACATTTAGATTGGATTGAAAAGAACCCCACCAAAAGGTTCAAGCTACGCTTTGATCAGGTGGATATGGTTTATTTAAACAAGACCGAGCTGGAAAAGATCAAAAACGAAGAGTTTGAAAAACCGGTATTAACTATTAACCGGGATATTTTTGTTTTTGCCTGTTATACCGGGCTGGCTTATGCTGATGCCAAAGCCTTAAATAAAAACAATTTGCAAATTGGAGTGGATGGCAATAAATGGATTTATACCCGAAGGAGTAAAACGAATACTGCTGTGAGAGTTCCATTACTCGCAGAGGCGGAACGAATTCTAAAAAGATATAAGACTCATCCTAAAATAGACGGAACGGAAAAATTGCTACCGGTTTATTCCAACCAGAAAACCAACCAGTATTTAAAAGAAATAGCTAAAGAGGTGAAAATAAAAAAACAACTGAGTTTTCATACCGCCAGGCATACTTTTGCCACAACGATAACTTTAGCTAATGGCGTTCCCATAGAAACAGTTTCCAAGCTTTTAGGCCATACCAAATTATCCACTACACAGATCTATGCACGAGTAATTGATTCTAAAATTTCTAATGATATTGATAATTTAAGAGAAAAGTTGAACGATGAAAAAACAGAAATGGTAACAGACCGTACCTTTTATTTATAAACCTTTATTAATAGAGACTTTGTAATAGTCTTGTTTCAAGGTCACCAATTCGGATTCAAGTTTTTTGTTCAAATTTTGTTTTCAAATACTGAAGAAAGTAGAAACTACTTCTAAAATAGCTTATATCTTTATTTGTCGCAGAATTTCTTCGAAACTGGGTGGATCATTTCAGGTCTAGGAATTTTGATCAACCTATTAATAAAAATTAACCTATTTGATATCCTTAAAATCCTTTGTTTTTTCCATTTTAGCTTCTATTTACCGGAAGCCGTTGAGAGCAAAGTATTTGGTCATAAATTTATCACCAATCCAAATTTATCTTTTAAAAAACTTTTGTCCGTTATACTGAGAAACTTTGGGGGCTTTGATTCAGCTGTTATTGTTTTGGTTGCCGATCATATTTTTTTATTTGCCAATGGATTTTGAGATCGAACTGAAGCGAAGAAGATATTGCTCAGCCAGTATTTCTACAGAATTAATTTCTTAATTTGTATTTATTATGAAATTACTGATTGTAGAAGATGAACCGTACCTGTTAAAAAGCCTTGAGGATTTCGCGGCCAAAGAAGGCTATTTATATGATTCGGCAGGCAACTTTCAAACAGCCCAAGAACGTGTTTATTTATACGATTATGACTGTCTAATTCTAGACATTAATTTACCGGATGGCAGTGGGTTCGAAATTCTTGAAATTCTTAAAAAAGAAGATAAGACTGATGGTGTTATTATTCTTTCTGCAAGAGATTCCCTAGATGATAAGTTAACTGGCCTCGAATTAGGAGCTGATGATTACCTGATAAAACCATTTTATTTTTCAGAACTTAATGCCCGGATAAAAGCCGTCATTCGTAGGAAACAGTTTAAAACCAATAAGCCTATCCGCTTTGCCAATATGGTAATAGATCTAGGCCAATACCTAGTGAGAATAGATAACTTTTCTACGCCAATCTCATTTACTAAAAAAGAATATGCTATACTCATCCACCTCATTAACAATAATAAACGTATTATTTCTAAAATGGCGCTCGCAGAGTACGTATGGGGTGATTATGTAGATGAGGCCCAGAGTTTTGATTTTTTGTTTTCTCAGATTAAGAACCTCAAACGAAAGCTGAAAGATGCCGGGGCACAAGTAGAAATAAATAACATCTATGGGGTAGGTTATCAAATTCAGGCTTTATGAAGCTGCTTACCTACACATCCCGCCTTCAAATGCTGTATTTCCTCGTCTTGTTCGGGATTTTTTCGATATTGTTTTATTTGGTACTTAGCTGGAATGTACTTCAAAATGTAGATGAAGTGTTGAACAACCGCAAAGTCAACTTGCTAGCTTATCTAGAAGAAAATCCTGAAGCTCCTTTTAAAGAGGATAACCCACTAGACGATTTTACCTTTTTTCCTGTTGAAAAGAAGGTGTTTCAGGAAAGCTATGAAAGCTACACTGACACTCTTATTTATGAGCCTGTTGATGATGAGTTTGATGAGTACCGAAAGCTTACAGCTTATGTGAAATTACACAATAATAACTACCGGCTGGAAATTATAAAGCCACATCTGGAAGCGGGAGAAATGATAGGTACCATTGCCATTACACTCGGCAGCCTATTTATGGGCTTGGCGCTTTCTTTTTACTTAACCCAACGTATTATCTCCAAAAAAATATGGAAATCGTTTTTTGAAATGCTCGAAAGGCTCCGGCTCTTGCGCTTTGATAAAGAGAAAATGCCCGAATTACCATCTACAAATATTGATGAGTTCCGGATGCTGAATGAAGCTGTGAATGAGCTGGTCCGAAAAAATACTGAAGTCTTTCAAAGCCAAAAGCAATTTATTGAAAACGCTTCACATGAAATGCAAACGCCCTTGTCCATTATCCAGTCAAGGCTGGAAGCACTCATTGGGCAGGCTGAACTTTCAAAGAAGCAGGCGGAAATTATTGAAGGCATTATCGGTTCAACACAACGCTTAAAAAAACTGAGTAAAACTCTGTTGCTCTTATCTAAAATCGAAAACCGGCAGTTTATCCTTTCGGAACAGGTTGATATTCAAACAATTTTATGCCGATCCATGGAATTTTATGAAGAACATAAAGCCGCCTTGAATATATCGGTGAAAGCCGAAACACGAGATAGTTTGAAAGTGCAGGGAAATATTATGCTTACGGAGATACTGATACAGAACCTACTTAAAAACGCCTTTCTGCATAATATTGAGAATGGAATGGTAAGCGTTCAAATAATGGAAAACAAGCTCATTATTGCCAATACCGGGCAAAAGCAAGAAATAGGAAAAGTATTTGAGAAGGATAAATTGTTCAACCGTTTTTACAAACAATCCAGGAATCCCAATACTTGGGGGTTGGGATTAGCCATTGCTCTAAAGGTAGCTGAAACGAGTGGATGGGGACTTCATTATTATAAAGAAGAAGGATTGCACATTTTTGAAGTGAATTTCGGGTAACCAATCAGCTTCCCAAATTTCTACAGATTCCATTCATATACTTGCATTTAATAAAATCATGAAACTATAATGAACAGAGCCGGGAACCAAATCATTCTTATTTTGCTTTTATCCTTTTTAACCCCTAAAATTGTTTTTTCACAGGTAGAAAATAAAGAAACAAATTATCCTAAGATAAAAAACTATTTTAGTATTATGCATCCTATTGCCACTATAACAAAAGACGGGAATCACTTTAATTTTGATGGCAGTTATACAGTAGGCTTTCCAGTTGGTATAAATTTTCTTCAGAGCGACAAAATAGCTTACAGTATCGAGTTTGCACCTATGATTTCTTTTAATGATCGTGCGAGTAGGGTAACCGGATTACTTTTTCACCCAGGTGTTATCTACCGAAACATTGGAGGTTTTAATTTTTTAACCAGGCTTGCATTCAATACCAACGGCCGTTATGGTTAGACCTATAATTAAAAAGGAAAAAGTAACTTATTTCCTCGCTACGCCCATTCCGTTTAGATTCGGCAATGATTTACCTTTTTCAGTAACTTTTGGTTTTCAAGTTGGAATAGCATTTTAATCATATAAAAGAAAAAATTATGGACAGAAAAGATTTTTTAAGGAACTCAGCAATTTTAGGTGGAGCAACCATACTCCCTACTAACAATGTATTTTCGCAGAATGTGACTGAAAATGGAATAGATAAGTTGGTCGACAAAAACGGTAACTTTATCCAGAAATCACTTCCTTACAACAAAACATTTTTGGAACCACATATGGACGAAGAAACCCTTCACTTACACTATGAGTTTCATCATGGTGGAGCAGTTAAAGGTGCAAACAAAGATTTGATTAAAATAAAAGAACACCTAAAATCAGGAGATTTAGACCAGGTTGATTTGTGGACACGCAAACTGGCGTATCATTTTTCAAGCCACGTGCTACATACCATTTTCTGGACAAACCTTTCCAATAAAAAAACACAGCCCAAAGCAGAACTATTGAAACAGATAGAAAAAGATTTCGGCTCATTTGAAAAGCTCCAGGTATATATAGCAAAAGTATCTAAAGGCGTAGAAGGAAGCGGCTGGGGTATTTTGGGTTATCAACCCTTTTCCCGATCGCTAACCATCTTGCAATGTGAGAATCATCAGAAACTGACCCAGTGGGGCGTGATTCCGTTATTGGTTATTGATGTGTGGGAACATGCATATTATTTGAAACACAAAAATAAAAGAGGGGATTTTGTCGATACGATTTTAAATATCATTAATTGGGATAATGTAGCAGAACGATATAATAAGGCCATAAAAATTGTTTAATGGAGCAATTACCCTTTAAAGAAGCCATAAAAGTATGGATTAGAGTAGCCATTTATAGCTTTGGTGGACCTGCCGGGCAGATTGCGGTGATGCATAAAATTCTGGTCGAAGAAAAAAAATGGATAAGTGAGGACCGCTTTTTACATGCGCTCAATTACTGTATGCTGCTGCCTGGGCCGGAAGCCCAGCAGCTGGCCACGTATATTGGGTGGTTGCTGCATAGGACGAAAGGGGGGGTAACTGCAGGTATTTTATTTGTAATACCTGGATTTGTTTCAATACTAATTCTCAGTATTCTTTACGCTGCTTACAGAGATGTTGGTATTGTCGAAGCTATATTCTTCGGTATTAAACCTGCCGTCTTAGCCATAGTTGTTGGAGCCGTCATTAAAATAGGTAAAAAGGCCATCAAAAATGAGCTCATGTTTGTTTTGGCGGCTTTGGCCTTTATAGCTATATTTTTCTTTGAGGTAGATTTTCCTTATATAATAATAGCAGCGGGATTGACAGGTTTTATTGGCGGAAAACTTTGGGAAGAAAAATTCCATGTCATTAAAGGGCATAGATTAGCTGAAGAACATAAAGACAAGGACAATAATGAAAATACATTGATTGACAGCAAAATACAACCTGTAAAGCCGTCTTTAAAAAAAACATTCAAGACTATTTTTATTTTCCTAACGCTATGGTCTTTACCACTATTGATCCTTGGACTGGTGATTGGGGTCGAAAACATTTTCTTCTCGGAAGGCTTATTTTTCAGTAAAACGGCCGTTCTAACTTTCGGAGGGGCTTATGCTGTATTAGCCTATATCGCTCAAAAAGCGGTTGAAGATTATGGCTGGTTACAATCCGGTGAAATGTTGGATGGACTGGGTATGGCCGAAACTACGCCGGGTCCGCTGATACAGGTGGTACAGTTCGTAGGCTTCATGGGGGCCTATAGATTAAGCGGCTCTCTCGATCCTCTAACAGCTGGAATTTTAGCTTCCCTGATGGTTACCTGGGTTACCTTTGTACCTTGCTTTCTATTCATTTTTACAGGCGCTCCTTATATAGAATACCTACGGGGCAATAAAAGTTTAACCACTGCACTATCAGGAATTACAGCTGCCGTAGTAGGGGTTGTACTTAATCTGGGTGTCTGGTTTGCAATCCACACCCTTTTCTCTGAGGTTAACGAAAAATATCTGTACGGAGCAAGGTGGTTGATTCCCGAATGGAGCACAGTTAATATTGGATCATTAATTATTGCTCTAATAGCCTCTTTTGTATATTTCATTTTGAAATGGGATATGTTGAAAACTATCCTGATCAGTGTTTTATCAGGTATCATCTATTTCTTCATATTTAAGGAATTAGGTTGATTATGTGCTGTAACCCTATTGTCGATAACAGCATGATAACAAAGGATATGGTACTTACGGTATGTTTAAAAGGTGTAACCGGCAATCACGACAAGGGCGGCGGTTTATGGATAAAACAATTATTATGTAGTACGGGCAAATCCACTCGAGGATAACGTGGTGTGTACAAAGTAGAAGATGGCTAACGCAGAGATTTGCCCCTTGTAGGAAAAGGAAAAACCTATGGCTTAGATGTTGCCGCTCTAGGTGATAACTGGAAGAGCCTGGAATTAATATTAAAAGTGATGATTTACCATTTATTTGAACAATAAGGAGTATTTAAAGTTAAAGATACCACCCTCACTAAAGCTGGTAAGGTGGGTTTATGGACCAAAGAAGATGCTGTAACTTACTTTGATGATTTCAGTATAAAAACATTAGATTGATTAGAAGAATTTAAATAATAAAACAAACATATTATGAAAAGTAAATACGTATTGATTTCAACAGTTTTTTTATTGCTTTCGTGCAATGGCCATGACGGTAAAAAAGAGAATGCTGACAGTTCTCGCCCATCTTCTGAAAAACAAAAGGAGATAGAACAACAGGAAGATATGGAACGGCATCCCCTGAATATTACAGCTATCCGGGAGGTTATTGGCATTAAGGGCACGGAAAACAATGGGGAATATAAAGTAGTAGTTCCCCAAAATGATCTAGAGATAATGGTTGATGGTTTTAAAATCATCCCCCCGATGGGACTAGGCAGCTGGGCAGCATTTTCTGCGATTAAAGAGGGAGCAATGGTCATGGGCGATATAGTGGTGACTGAAGATGATTTGTGGCCGGTACAACAGGAAGTAATAAGACAGGGATTGACTATTACCGCCATCCATAATCATTTTGTGAGGAATAATCCCAATGTCATGTACATGCATATTGGAGGTATGGGTGAAGAAGGAGTACTTGCAGAAAAAGTAAAAGCTTTATTCGATAAGGTTGTGGAAGTGCGTGGTGGGAATCCTGCAGCTTCCGAACCTAGTGAAGTCGAGAATACGCTGGATACTGATAGAATAGATAATATTATAGGACATTCAGGTAATCTTAACAATGGAGTTTATAAGATTACAATAGGGAGGCCAGATGTTGATCTTAGGGAGCACGGAGCTCCTGTTAGTACTTTTATGGGATTTAATACCTGGGCCAGCTGGCAGGGGACTCCAGAAAAAGCTGCTGTTGCAGGAGATTTCACCATGCTTGCCGATGAAATTGCCCCTGTTATAAAAGCCCTTGTAGAAAACGGTATTGAAGTAGTGGCAGTACATAATCACATGGTGTATGAAGAACCAAGAATATTCTTTTTACATTATTGGGGTGTGGGCCCAGCCGAGAAACTCGCCCACGGTCTGAAAACGGCTCTTAACCAGACCGGGGTGGTGAGCAAAAATGAATAATTAAATTCATTTTTAATTTAGCGAGGTATTTTAAATGAATGAGAGAGGAGACACGGGATTAATTTCCGTTACCTCTTTCCACGTAAAAATACCTACGGTTCTCGTATACTGTAATTTTTCTATTTATTCTGAATTTCCTCTAACCATTGCCAAGAGGTGGATGTCCTGTCTGGAACTTGCCGAAATAAAACTTTATGTGAGCTTTTTAATAATCCCTTGAATAAAATAGACCTATGAGTAACCCAGGCGAAATTTTCGTTATCTTTAAAAGAAAAGGATAATTATATGTCTATATACGATTACCCTTTAAAATGTTGAAATTTTCTTTAACGAAAAGGATGTTGAACTCCTATTAAATTAAAAGGTCTTAAAACCTGATTTTCCATCTGATGCCGTTCCGGAGATAACTAACAAGGGCTTTTATCAAATAAGTATCAGCCCGAAGCTTTGAATAGCGTATAATTCGTTCCTATCAGTTCGGTCACAGTTTATTATTATGGGGAAGTATTCCCCGATAGAAAGTTAACAATTACAGAAACTCACTAACATATATATAATTCCTAAATAAGTGTGTTCGTAAAACTAAGGGGGAATAGCAAGAGGGTAACACGCGAAGCGATGTTACAGATCATTAATACATTGAAATTCAATAAATTACGAATTTAAATCCTATCATTTTTCACGTATTTTGCGACAAATGCACTCGCAACCCCCGTAAATAGGTGGTTTTTTGCGACAAATTTCACGGAAAACTGAAATTCAAACCCACTTACCACTTTTACCTCCACTTCGCAAAAGCTCCATTTCAGCAAAAGAGGTTTATTACAATTTGTCTTAGACACGAGCCAAAAAGCTTAAAATATTAAAAGAATACGATCGAAAAAGCTTTTTGACTCAAGTCCGCTAGGCGGTAACTAAAATTCACCGATCAGGTTTTCAGAATTATTTAAAAATCCTTCCTACATCACCTTACCTTTCGATGCAAAAATCAAGCTTAAAAATTAACCGGAGCGCATAAACCGCTTTGCTATTTATAGCTCCTCTATAATTTTAAAACTGAATGAAGTAGCATCAAAAGGTAATGCGATGGCGCTGGAAGAAGTAAATAAAATTGAGAATAAACCATTTCATCCTGATCTCACTATTTTTTCTTTTCGCCGGCAAAAGGAAAATGCTCCAGATGAAAAAAGTAAATTGGTTTTTGTTCTAAACTTTCCGGATTGACCAGATTCGATGCAAAATCTTTGATTTTTTTGGAGTCGGATCTTTTACTTCCTCAATAAATTAGACAGGATTCATAATCTAATTATTTGTATATTTGATTAGGTCAGAATATCAAACTGCACCAATACGTTCTATTTAAATTGTGAGTTAATCGTGAGTTCAAAAAACTAGAACTGCGTGAAACCATACAAATACTGGGGTTTTCAGCGTTTTAAAAGCGTTCTGCCACCCCGACGAACCTTATCGAAAAAGGAACTAAAACACTGTTAATCTATTGATTTTCAGTGTTTTTTATTTTCTATGATATCAATTGATATCATATGAATTCATCCATTTTAGTGAATGATTCGGTGAATACTTTCTTTCCAACAATTCACTACCTTAGAAGAACATTACGGTTGATTTGACTTTCGTCTTTACAAACTATTGTATCACTTAAAGACGCTTAAAATGCCTGATTTTACTACATTCTCCGTACTTTTCTTTACAAGAAAACTGAACAAAAATTCAAATGAACTATCCATCTACGCCAGGATTACCGTAAATGGAAAATGCTCTGAAATGAGTCTTAAAAGAAAGACTTCAGTGAATGAATGGGATAATTCCAAAGGAAGACTTAAAGGAACTACTCTCAGAATTAAAAAACTAAACAACTATCTGGACCAGGTGTATTCCCAATTACTGGATACTCATAAGAAGCTTTTGGAGAAGGATAACCTTATTACTGCTGCAAAGGTTAAGGCTTCTTATTCGGGCCTGGATGAAGATCATAAGACTATTAAGGATATTGTAATCTATCATAATGAAAAGATGAAAGATGTTCTGAAATGGGGAACGCTTAAGAACTACCACACCACTGCCAACTATCTGAAAGAGTTTTTAAAGAAGAAAAAGAAAACCGATAATGTTTACCTGAAACATATCAATTATCAATTCATTACGGAATTTGAAATGTTCCTCAGAAGCTACAGCCCTAAGAAAGCTCGAAAAACCTGTGGAACTAATGGCACCATGAAGCACTTGGAGAGGTTAAAGAAGCTCCTGAACCTGGCCATAAAATTAGAATGGCTGGAGAAAAACCCCTTTAAGAGCTATAGTTTTAAGTTTGAAAAGAATGATCGGCAATTTTTGACCGAGAGAGAACTGCATATATTGGAAGATACAGTGTTTACCAGTGCTTCTCTTGAACGCATAAAGGATATGTTTGTATTCTCCTGCTATTCCGGCTTAACTTATATAGAGCTCAAAGAGCTAACCACAGATAATCTTGTAAAAGGTATGGATGGCAAGGACTGGATTTATACTAAACGGGAAAAGACGCAACAGTCAGTAAAAATTCCGCTTCTGAATCCTGCGAAGGAAATCATTAAAAAATACAGGGAACATCCGGGAAAAGAATTGAAGGAAGTTTTTCCGGTGATCTCCAATCAGAAAACCAATAAATATTTAAAAGAGGTCATGGATTCTATCGGGATCAGAAAGAAAATTACCTTTCACTCTGCCCGGCATACTTTTGCAACTGTAGTAACGCTTTCAAATGGAGTACCTATTGAAACCGTTTCAAAACTATTAGGACATACGAAACTTTCCACTACTCAAATTTATGCGAGAGTATTGGAAAATAAACTGAGCTCTGATATTAGTAAATTGGATAATATAATTGGAGAAAAGAAAAAGTTCAATAGCAATTGAATCAAGTCAGCGATAAATTATAGCAGAACGCCTGTGGTAAGTTCATCTCATCCTGAAACTCCAAATTGTTGCAGTATGAGCATCTGTGGTCTGAAATAGTTGTAATTTAATTCAAAGAAAAATAAAATAGTGAAAATATTCTTTCTTCTTATTGCTCAGGTATCTTAAAAATTCTATTTTGTTAAATTTTATGTAAAAAACTTAACCGTCTGAATGACAATTTAAAAAACTTCAAAAGCTAAATGAAAATTTATGAAGTGCTAAAAGAAAATGCCTTTAATTCAGCTTTAAAGCTGAATTAAAGGCATTTTAGGAGATAAGCTTATAATGATGCTAAGAATTTAGCATCCGAATGGGATTATTTGAAAATGAGTTAAAGCCTTTTAATCTGATAGAAAAATTGACCTTGAAAGAGGAACCGGATGGAGAATGCAGCAGAGCATCTTTTAAACCCTGTGAGCGAGGAAAAAACCTCGGTTTTAACTCCTGATTACAAGGATAATGTTACTTAATTAAATGATTGGAGTGACTTTGAGCAGCTTCTTGACACTGACCTTACTAAAGATATAATAGAAAAGTTTTCTCTAATGATTGCAATAAAGTTAATGATAACGTATTTACCCCGGCTTCAAAAGATAATGGTTGGGTAGCAGCATAATTTATGGGAGCAACAAAAGGACATTCGTTTAAGTTTACACAAAAGGCACTACGGAATATTGATTATTTATTACCTAAGCTAAAGTTTTCTGTAATGCCTTCCAAAATTGTAAGATGGTTAGAAAATTTTGAGGAGGATGATCTCAAATATGCTTATGATTTTCTACAGGTCTTTGAGTATATAAATTTTAATGAGATGCAGTATAGACTTGAGGATTTGCTTAAGAAAATATTTATGGATCTTCATAATACAGATAATGCCTTGGTTATACCTTACGGTAAATTTGGTAAAAGCGGTACATTAGTTACTTATCCATTAAGTCACAGTCCTTTCTATTTAGAGCTTGAAAAAAAAGGTAGGATCATAATTAAAAAAGATTTAAAAAAATTAGATGTAGAGAGCTACAATTGCATAATTTTAATTGATGATTTTATTGGATCAGGAAAAACTTTTTGTGATGAATACAGAGATGAAGGCATAGAAAAATGGATAAAAAATCGATCAAAATTACCAAAAGTTTATGTTCTGAGTACTGTGATAATGGCTCAGGGAAGAAAGAAAATTGAAGACACCTTCAAATATATAAAGGTTTATGCCCAAGAGAGGGCCAAGATCTTTGATAAAAGTTCATCTCCTCTAATCGCACTAGGAAATTTTGAAAAGCATAAAATTAATTCTAGGAAATATGAGCAAAGAATTAAGGTAAGTCAGGATTATCTAGGAGGATACAAAGACTCACAAGGACTCCTTGCCTTTTCTCACGGAACTCCAAATAATACCTTACCGCTGTTTTGGTGGGGCAAAAATTGGATACCATTGTTTCCTAGGCGTGCAAAAACAAGAATGGATGAAGCAAGAGAATTTAAAAAGAGTATAGCATTTTATATAGGCATATGTAATAGATTAGGTATAGACTTGTTGAGTTTAGAAGAATATAAACAAGCCTCAAATACTGTTAAGGTTGAAGATCAACGGAAGTATAACAATAAACTACATCATTCCATTATTGCTTTACTAAAATTAAAATTAGAGGGTACGGAAGATTATATAATCTGCCATATATTAGGTTTAACAGACAATGAACTTGATGAGGTGTATGAACGTTCAAGAAAAATTGGTTTTGTTGATTTATCACGAAGATTGACATCCAAGGCAACAGTATATTTCAACAATCTTGAGAGAAGAATCAGCAAAGAAAGATCGAGAAACGAAACAGAACAAAATTTAAAACCTAAAGAATTGATTTACATACCTAAAACATTTGAAGGATTGACATAATGAAGGGTTAGCCAATTCTCTTTACGAGATTCTCAGGGTAGTATCTTGAGAAGTACTAAAGCTACTTAACAGAAATTAATATGCTATGTTATTTACTTATAGTAATATTTTCGATTGTCAGCTCATTTGGTATCTAATAACATAGCATATCAATACTGCGCTAACATTCACACAGAGTAACCTCGATTTATGTCATTTCCTTTTAATCAGTTTATAAAACAAGCAAGAGAAGATAACAAGTCACAAGAATTTATTGAGGCAACGGTTTTCTATGCCCAAAAATTAGATAATTTAGGTTTTCCAGTCATTTTTTCCATAGAGCATTTAGCAATGTTAATGGGTGTGCAATCAGATTTTTTAAGACACCTAATCGGAGAAAGGAAGAAGTACAAATATCAAGATGAACCGTATAAAAGTTTTCGATATAACTATTTCAAGTTAAAGAAAAGAAATGGAGGTTATAGAGAAATAATGAGTCCGTCAAAGGATTTGAAATTTATTCAGAAATGGATTCTTATCAATATACTGGAAAAGCATCATCTCACAGATTCATGTACTGGGTTTAGAAAGGGTATTTCTATTAAAGATAATGCTAAACCTCATGAAAATTCTGAAGTTGTCCTAAAAGTGGATCTACTAAGATTTTTTGATACAATAACAGAAAAAAGAGTTTTTACGGCTTTTGCGGATATTGGCTACAGGAAAAATTTAGCAGTATCATTAGCTAAAATTACAACAGCCCAACATAAGAAGCAATACTGGAAGAGTATGCCAAGAGCTGAATTAAAGGTTATTGGTTATGAAGCTGAAAATGCTCCGTCAGTCTTGCCACAAGGAGCACCAACAAGCCCTGCATTGGCTAACATTTTAGCCAATACAATGGATTATAGGTTTGAAAAACTTTCCGAAAAACTTGGTTTTAAATATTCTAGGTATGCTGATGACTTGACGTTTTCAATAAGAGGCGACCAAAGGCTTCCTAGTCTCCGAATAATAAAGCAAATTATAGAAGAGGAGAAGTTCGTGGTCAATGAAAAAAAGATACAGTATTTGCGCAGAGGCAGTAAGCAATATGTAACTGGCCTAACCACTACAAATGGTATAAATGTTTCGAAAAAATATCGAAAGAAAATAGGTTCACATATTTATTATTGCAGACAATTCGGCGTAAAAGATCATTTGAAAAGGATTGCTGGGAAGGATCAGAACCCTCAAGGTGTTTTACCTTTTCACGATTGGCTTTATGGTCATATCTGTTTTATCTCATCTGTAAATCGTCATGCAGGAGATAAGCTTTTGGAGGGATTTAGTAAGATTGATTGGTTTATTTAATGAGGATTTAGAAAGAAAAATTAATCGGATGCAATAAATAATTATACTGTATTGTAAATCAAAAGCATTCCGAATTAAATTTCTGAATTAATATGGATTGCTAAATCAAATACATTTTTTACTGATGTACAATTTGGATCGGAATAGCAAGAGGATAACACGCTTCGCGATGTTATAAAGTTTCAATTAATTGTATTTCAATTAGTTATGTTCGTTAAAAAGATGATGCTGTACGCAGTTTTTACTAAAAAACTTCTGAAGACCCTACAAACTGGTTGATTTTTTAGTAAAATTTAATTTTAGATGAATACTATGCTGTTTTCCTCACCATTTTCCCTTCCATTACATTTCAGGAAAAACGGTTTGTCTTTGGTATTGGAGATGAGCCAAAAAAAACATGTTCAATTTTAAGTAACACTTTTTAGAGGTAATTTAATGGCAGTTCTTAGCAGCACATATAAGAAATTACAGGCTGGCGTTTGATCGGAATTTATTACTTAGAATAATAGTTACAGCTGAAAAGTTTTCGCATTTTTGCTTGAATAATCCTTGCTATTTTCGATGCAACATTCGGTCCTACTTCGAATATTCAGGCTCTCCCGACCTTAATTTGTTTAGGAGATATTAGCGGTAATAGTTATAATCCAAAAAGGAATAATAAAACATGAAAAAAAGGTTAAAAATTTCACTAATTCTTTTCATACTTCTAAACACCTTGACGTTTGGACAAGATGTTGAAAAAGTAGTTGTTTCAGAAGAAGATCCTAACAATTTATATATGTTTGAACCAACTGAATCAGAAAGTCTTTTCTATTTAAAACTTGTTCCAGAAGCTCACCCTATAGGCTGCTTAGTAATCTTACCATCATGGGGCGAGTTGGTGGAAAGTGTAATGGACCAAATAAGATTACACCAACTTGCCGTTCAACAAAATCTATTGGTAATTTTTCCTTCAATAAATGGGGGTTCATCTAAATTTACAGATGCACACGAATTTTTAGATACTATCTTTAGACAAGTAGTTGAAGCATACGAAATACCAAAGAATAAATTTATACTTGGTGGTCTTTCAGGTGGCGGAATGGTTTCACTTAGTTACGCTGAAAAAGCAAATAGAGATAAGGATAGTACCTTTATTATTCCAAAGGCAATATTTGCGCTTGACTCCCCGCTAGATTTTGCTCATTTATACAATCAGGCCCAACGGGATGTGGAACGAAATTTTTCTGAAGTTGCTGTTAACGAGGGAAATTGGCTAATGAATATGTTTAAAAAAGAATTTGGTGGAACACCAGAAACAGTTCCTGCAGAATATATTAAATATTCAATCTATTCACACAGCGAAGAAGATGGAGGAAACGCTAAATATTTACTTAAAACACCTGTAAGAATTTATACAGAACCAGGAATCGAATGGCAACTTAAAAACAGGCAGAGAGATCTTTACGATTTAAATTCTACTGACATTTCTGCAATGATTAATTTGTTACAAAGAAAAGGAAATGGAGACGCAGAAATAATAGTCACACATGATAAAGGAATTCGTGCAGATGGAACCAGGCATCCACATTCCTGGAGTATAATGGACTCACAGGGCTGTTTAAATTGGGCGTTAGAAATGATTAATTAAAAATATTACGTGACAACCGATGAAATTATAGTTGACCTTGTGAATCAAAATCTTTTTCTGGGCCTGGTTATTATATGGACCACCAAAATGACCAGTTGGGACTCTTACACCAAATATTATTGCAGATTTTATACTCAAGAAGTTTATTTCACGTTTAAATAAAGATGAAATCCACGTGAATAAAGGAATACAGTAATTTTAAACCAACTATTATGAAAATTCAGTTAGATATTAAATCTACAATTATCGGATTCTTAAGTGCAGCTTTATTGATAGCAACTTTCAGTTTTAAGAGCAGTAATGCCTGGGTAGGTGGTAAATTTCAAACTGAAGTTAGTGAAAAAGGAGTGATTATTTTAGACACCGAAACTGGAGCTTATATTATGACTAGTGATATGAGGGGCTATGATTGGAACAAAGGCAATTTTACGAACACACACCAGATTAGCAAGGATAATACAAAAGGAAAGTGAGGGATCAAAACCGGCTGAGGCGAATGCGTATTAAAATTATTTCAGGAACCACTCGCATTAAAAAGCAAACAATGTAGAAATGAACCTACCTACGTCAGCTCCTCACCACTTTTCCTTCCATTACATTTCAGGAAAAACGGTTCGTCTTATGGTCTTGGACACGAGCCAAAAAAGATGATGATTCGAAATAGTAAATAGAGGAATTAACTTTTTTGACTCAAGTCCGCTGATGCTAACTAAGAACATATTTTTTACTTAAGAGTAGTAGTTTTCAAAATTCACTTTACTCCTAATAATTTCAGATGCCTTACCTTTTGATGTGAAAGAAACAGCATTTGAAATTAGCGGCCTGCATAAAGCCGCTATGCTTCGCGTCGCTTTTTATAAGGCCTTTCCTAATTTCAAATCCTGAAATGCAAGCCACATCAAAAGGTAATGCGTACGGCTCTGAAAGAAGTAAATGAAAAGAATAGCAGCCTGTTTTCATTTCGGTGAGAGATGCCACTCAAAATTTGTTTTTAGAAGGTAATCAAAGGAAAATGCACCGGATAAAAAAAGTAAATGTTATTATTCTTAATGAGCAAGTTCTTTTCTTCTTTTATTTTCATAATCCAGACATTTCTGATGATAACGATTCAGTTCATTTTTAGCAATTACATGAGCCTCTCTTAAAAAGTCGCTGCACAGAGCGGCTGCCTGTTCCGATTCTTCTTCCTGAATCTTGATTTCCGTATTTTGTTGCATAATTTCATGTGCATCCAATAATAGGTGGTAAGCATTCATGGTTAGTCTTGCAGTTTCATTTTCTTTTAGCAGGCTTATATAGTAACTGCATAAATGGAGAAGGTATTTTAGTTGAAGAATTTTAGGTTTGAAGTCCCAGCACACCACAAGCAATCCCAAACATAATTGTTGAAGACAGTCATGAAGAATGCTCATCTTTGCTGCGCTATCAATATCACTTCCATCATATTCTTCTGCTTTTAACAGTAGAAAACAAGCACGTTTTGACCTTATCTTCCATTCCGAAGTTTTTCTCTTCCAGAATACAAGGTAATGGGATGGCTCTAACTTTAAATCCTTTATAGAAGTATCAATACTATAAAAAGGTGAGATATTAGCCTGAATTTGTCCTAAAAAGGTACTACCTCTGTCAATTTGCCTCAGGAATTCTGAAAGATTATATACAATAGGACATATCACATATTCCGGGTAATTGTTTTTCAGCAAAAACTTCTGAATCTTTTTTTCATTTATTTTATAAATTCCTCTAAAAATTATAAATAGTAAAAATGTATAGCCGCTATTATTATTTAAAACTGTTGGCTCAAGCTTTAATTTTTGCACCTCTTTTTCTTTTCTGCTCCCCAGGAGATACACCGAATGAACATCATATTTGGCAATTATAAGATCTATGATCTTCTTCAGTAGTTTTTTCTTCTTCATAATAGGAAATTTTAGTTGGGAGAAATGTTCTTAAAGAAAGGTTCAGTATTTACTGAAATGTTGAAATGTTATCCAGGTTCAACTAAATCAGAATATTCTTTTATAATATCTTCTAAGCACTCCATTTCTTCATAAGGCAATAATTCCAGCACATGTTCTAAAACTGTCTGAATATTGACGTTGGGCTGAGGAATTGAACGGGAATAGGAAGTTCCCGCATTGTTAGAAGCCAGGATGCAGACTTTCAGAATTCCACCTATAGTATAAATAACATCAGCAATTCCAGAAATAGGGAATTCGCTTCTATAAACTAACTTATCCTTCTTGAGTCTATATAATTTTTTTTCAAGTAGTGCCTGAAGTTTTGACCTGATTTCAATTATATCATTAGTATCTGCTGTAATTTCCGGCGCATTTTCTGAAAAGTCAAGATGGGGATTATGATGTTTTTCAGGTGCTGTAGCGTTTTCCAAATTCTGATATTCCGGATTCTCGGTTTTTTCTTCTTTTTCAGAACCAGGCTTAGTCTGGGACTGACAATTTTTCAAGTGCTTCTGGTATAACTCTTCAACTTTCTCGCAGAACCATTTCAATTCAACAAGAATTTGATCTATTTCCTTTTTTGTAATACAATATTCATCCTCATACCTTCCGGCACTATAGGCATGTTCCAGAAGCACTAAAAGTTCTTTAGACTCCGGAGAGTTTTGAAAAGGTAATATTTGAGGGAAAAAAGACCTGCAGTAGTTAATATGGCTGATGATACTATGGGTAACCCGGCATTTACCTATACATAGCCTCTCAATACACCGAAAAAGAAATTCAAATGCCTGGTGGAAATTAAAGGCAGCTAATCCAAACTGCTGATCTTCCATAAGCGTGCGGCCTGTCTTTTCAAAAGAATCTACTTTTCGCTTTTCTCTGTTATAATGCCTGGAAGCCCAAACCAAGAGACCGTTTAAAGATAATTCAGGATAGCTTAATATATTCTCTCCCTCAGGATTGGAGTATATGAATGTTCCCAAACTACAATGTTCTAGAAAATAAAGGCTGCCTCGTTGCATTGCAGTATCTGCTTGTTCCTCGTTATAGATACGAATCCTGAATTCTGGATAACCTTTTTGTATTTCAGCTATTAAAGAAAATACTTCATTAGGAATAGGATCAAGGCTAATATCAACAAAACCGGTTAGGATGTAGTAATTGGATTCACCTTCGGTTTGCTTTTTTGAAAGGTAAATTTGATCCAAAGTAAGTACATTTAATATTTGGCGGGTAAGCTCCGTGATTTTCTCAGTGAACTCAAACTGATCAGGCAGGTTTAGATAATTAGTCATAGTTAAAAGTTTTATTTCAATAGTATTTGCAGTACCTGGTTAAGAACTTGTTGAATAGTCTTCTGAACCTGTACATTTTCAGTAGGATAAATTCCTATATTTGTTAATACCTTCATGATGCTGAAATTTTTATTCCTGTTGAAGGTAAAAAGCAGCAAGGTCGTACCCTACCAAAGTGCCTTGTATAATACCCGCAAGGGTTTGTATTTTACCCGTGAGGGTTATCCGTAAATTTTTAGAAGAAGAAATCGTTATATTTGAGCTATGACAACAACCACCAAATCAAACCACATCGGCCGTAAAATTGCCCGCATTCGTGAACTGCGCGGCATGAAGCAGGAAACTCTTGCCGAAGAATTAGGCATTAGCCAGCAAAGTGTTTCTACAATTGAAAAAAGTGAAACCTTAGAAGATGAAAAACTTGAAAAAGTGGCGAAAGTTCTTGGTGTCACTAAAGAAGGAATAGAAGATTTTTCTGAAGAGGCCGTTTTTAATATTATAGGAAACACGGTAACTAATCATGATAATGCCTCATTATTTTGTTACCAGCCAAACTTCAATCCTTTAGATAAATTGGTAGAAGCCTATGAAGAAAATAAAAAACTTTACGAGCGTTTAGTACAGGCGGAGAAGGATAAGGTGGCTTATTTGGAGAAGTTATTAGGAAAATAATTTGTAAGTTTCTAAACGCTTGGGCTGCATGTAAGCTTCTTTTTTATTTTGAATTAAAAATATATAGATCAAATAGCTTTTTAATTTAAATTGAATAAACTGGTCTATATCCCAAAAGTGGATTTTAGAGTTGAGAGTTACAGGATATCCCTGTTTACAATACCATGAATAAATTATCCCTTTAACCCTAAGCTTAAAAACTAAGTATCTTCATTCCTTTTGTAAAATTTTTATCACCCTTTCCTTTTTAGCAAATGAATCGGAGAAGGTGACCTTTAAAATAATGAAATGAAAAACGTCATCAATGCAGAAAGATGAAATTAAAGACATACTAAAAGAAAATCCTTTTAGCACTTCTTATAATTTAAAAAAGGTAATTAAGGCATCAAAGGCGGATAACATCACAAAGCAAGATTTTGATCTCTTTAGGTTTCTCCTTCACTGTCGTAAATTGTACTTAAAATCAATTCAAAATATTTTTAAAACTTTTAGTGAATTAAACTTAGAGAAGGCAGAGTTAATAGGTTTTTTCTTCAAAGGAGTGAATAAGCAATATATAAACTCTCGCAATATTCATATTAAACAATTGGTTAAAAAAAATGAGACTGGTTCTGTTGCAGTGGACATGGAAAGTCTTTCCTTTCAAAGATTTGAAACAGCGCATGGTAATGAAATAGCAACTAAAGAAGTCTTTGAAAGAGGAGGAGATGTTTTAAACATTTTTATATCAATTGTAAATCAATGGAAGCTAAAAAAAGAGAATAGAAAAGCTGAGGATTTAGATAATCAGTTTTTCTTTGACCGTTTTAGCGAAATATGGATGAATATATCTCAGATATACTCTTTTAGTTCATTCTATGACATTTTGAGGTTTGAAAAAGGCTATATAATTGCTAACAATGATGACTCAATAGTGAAAATAAAATGCTCCGATGAATATAAAGAAGTAAGGACTATTAGTAAAATAGGCGAAATTAGAGAGGCAAGTTATCTAAACGAATATTTTTCTTATCTATTAATTTCTGACATTGATTCAAAGAAAGAAAAAACAATTATTGATTATAAAGTCACAGATGGGGTTATTAATCCAATTACTGGAAATAAGAAAGGGAAATATGATTTTGCACATTACGCAAAATATTTAGCTTCTAGTGGTTTTTTAGAAAATGAAAAATTTGATTGTTACAATATTGAATTATTTCAAATCTTTAAAATAATTAATGTTGTAGAAGATTTAATGTCATTGATAAATATGCAAAGTCTAAAAATGAATATTGACAAGTCACTTAAAGAGGTGCCTAATAAAATTCATAGAAGAATTCTAATTGATGTTATTAATAAATGTACTGGTATTTCACATAATTCAATTGACAGAATTATTAATGCATTAACAGATAAAAGTGAATCTCCCTATTTTTGGAGAAAGCCCTTATATCAATTTGGCGATTATTTATATCTGTCTTTAGCTTTACTTTCTGCTCCTAACTACAGACTATTATTGGATAGTATATTAAATGAAATTCAACAAGACCATTTAGGGCAATTAGACAGGCTCAAGAAGTATATTGAGAAAGAGATAACGGATGCAGGTTGTAAATACCAATTTGAAATTTTTGAAAATAACGAAAATGAATTGCTTGATGATTGTATTTTAGTTGAATTAAAAGATTATTATTTATTTATCAATTTATTCTTTTTTATAAAACACCCAATTGAATCAGAAGAAATCAATCATTATTTAAACTTATTGAATACTTTTTCAAAGAAATTAGATGGTAAAACAAAAAATATAATTGAGACTTTTAAATTAAATAAACCAGCAACACCAATCATAATTGGTAATAACAATTCTTTCTCAGGGCTTAAATTTAATAATGTACCATTTCTGGATTTTCCATTATTGAAGAATTATTTTTCTACAGGAGAATTTTCAAAAGCACGGATGGTTTTTAAAGAAAAAATGGTTTTCCCAAAAGTGTTTAATAGGATCACCTATTATAATGATGAGAAAGAGTTCAACAAAAATTTACTTATTTTTATTAACTATCCCTTACCAATTTTCCAAAGGGCTAATAAAATTTTTTGGAAAGAACAATCAGTATTCCCTGATGGTGTCAAACCTAAACTTTTCATGGATAACTATGATTTTATTGACGAAGAAAATTTTTTGGAAAATGAAATTACAGCTCTAAGTCGTTCATTAAACTTTCAATTTTACAATGATACTCAAGATAGGGAAGATGAAATATTTAATGAGCATATTCAATTTTACTTAACAAACATTTTTAACTCTTTAGCTTTTGGCAAGTACGATTTGTCGGTTTATCGCTATAGGATTTCAGATATTTTTCAAAAATCACGTATTCATGGTTTTTTTCATTTAATAACCTATTTCACAAATGCGTTAGGAGAATTAAATCATATTAAGTTAAAGAAGGATAAAAAATTTAAATCTGTTAATTATGAAAAAGAAGATGCATTTTCTCTTTATACTAGTCTTTTTTCTAGTAAAAATGAAATAAGACTTTTTGATTTTACAATTGATATTCCTCTGAACAAAAAAGAAGAAAAACAACTAATTTCCTTGTCTTTAGATTATTTATCAACTTTAGTAACCAAAAAATATAATATTGATGAAGTGCAGAACTATCTTTCGTTTTTGTGTATTGTCAGAGTATTTAAAAACAAGTACAATTTAGAAAATGAGTTTTATTCGGTATGTAGCAATTTAATCTCTGCTTTAAATTTTGACAACAGATACCAACAAGCTAGAAATTTATCTGAAGAGATTTTACTGATTTCCTTAGAGAATAAAAAAGCATATAGAGGCTGGGGAATGTTGTTTTTGTGTTTGGAACAGCAAAAAAATGTTTTTGATTCAACTGTTTACGGATGCCTGTATATAACTTCCCTTTCAGTTGAAACAAAGTTAAGTTATACAGAGTTTGTTGATGTGTTCTATAGTATTCTAAAATTTGCTCGAGACAAACCTGCATATCATTTATTGGATGGGGTTTTTGAATTATTGAAAGGCATTAAGCTTAATGATTATGATGAACAAAAAATCCATTTAAGCTATTATTTATCAATAGCCAATCGCGGTAAAGGTGAATTAAATAAAATTGTGGATGAATCCATAGTATTTTTTAGAAAAAACAAACAAAAAATAATTAGATACAAGGACAATGGTGTCTTTCCTTGGTTAAATTATTTTTATAACCTCGTTAGATTCAAAGAGGAGGGTTTTATAGTTTCTGATACTAAAATTGATGACATAATAAATGAACTTGAAGATAAGTTAAACGATGAGTCAAAAGGGCATTTAAAAAAGATGCATTTTTCTACTAATAATGTGAAGAATGGTTTTATAGAGAGTTTGAAAAACGTTTTGTTGACCTATTCATATCAAGATTTCATTTATGAGATTCAAAACTTGGAATTGATTGCTAACCATCTAATAAGGTATGGAATTGATAAAAATGATTTTGATAGTATATTATTGTCAGGATTTGTATTTAACGATATAAGCTTGACCTACAATAATAGGTATATTGAAAAAGAAACAAAAGTTCAATTTGATTTTAAAAATAACATTGAGTATGAGCACTTAAGCAATTATTCAGAGTATATCAAAGAAAAAATTCATATTAGAGATGAGCAACTCATTTTGTATTTATTTGATTTTAAAGCAATTGTTTACGGCCTAATAATCAATGCAAAAAAGTCCATGGAGATTATTAAAATTCCAGAATGGGGATTATCGATTATGAACAAATGGTTGAAACAAAAACATAAGTTTTATTTTGATTCCAAAAAATATTTCGATTTAAGAGATCAGGAGGAAGCATATAAAGAAATTGTAAATCAATTAAGGTTTACAGAGACAATTTTAAATCATGAATTTGAAGAATTATTGATAGCTACTAATTTGAGCTTATCAAAATTTCCTGTTAACTTACTTATTAATGAAAGTGATTTTTTAGCAACAAGAAAAAAAGTCGCCAATATATTAAGTTTAGAATGGTTCGTTGGTAATGATGAGCAACTTATTTTGAAAAGCAATTATTCAAGAACCTCTTGGATTCCAATTGAAGATGCTGACCCTGATATTAATTTTGCTTATGATAAGCTTAAACCAATTTTTGACAAGTATAGTGTAGAAGCAATAACCGAAAGTGTGCCAAAAAAAGTAATTGATACAGATGTAAATATATTTTTGGCTCATGGAGAATTAAATCAATTAGGTTTTAAAGCAATTTATAGAAGTGATGGAATTAATAGTGCTGTAATTGAAAATAAAGAGTTAATTGGGCGAGGAGAAGTTGCTATTCTATTTATATGTAATTCAGGTATAATGAACGAAGACTTGTTTTCAAATAGTGTAATCTCTTTAGTACACGAAATAATTCTTTCAGGGTACAAAACAGTTATAGCTCCTTGTTGGAGTTTAGATACCTCAATACCTTCATTTTGGTTAGATGAATTTTTACTGTCATTTAATAATGGTGATTATATTAGTAAGTCGGTTTTCATGGCAAATAATAAATTAGCGGAGTACAATGATACTATTTCAAATGCATTCTATGTTCCCCAAGGAAGGTTAGCCATGCATCTCTATGGAAATCCAAACATAAAAGTTTCAGAAAGAATATAATTCGTTGTGAGTCAGGAATGGGTCTATTTTCGTTTGAAGAATAATATTATTAATTTTTTTTATACTTTTAAAATATCAAAGACGATCAAATAAAATGGATCGTATAGTTCTTTCAAGTTTAGTGAATGATTCAGTGAATAGTTCCTCTCGATAAAAAATAAAGTGGCTGGTAGCGAGCTTTTAGAAAAGCCGTAGTATTTCCTGCCACCCCGACGAACCTTATCGAAAAGAGAACTAAAACACTGTTAATCTATTGATTTTCAGTGTTTTTTGTTTTTAATTGTAAAGTATGACTTCACCCGTTGCACGGATCAAGCCTAATTTCATTCCCGGGATTAAACACTATAACCAGGTATATTTCAAGTTGCTGGACACAAATAGGATCTTCTGGATAGGATTTCCTCAATCACTGCTTAAAAGGTAAGGCCCTCCTACCTGTGATTGGAGGAAGATTATAAGACAAGGACATTAAACTACGCAGATATTATATTTTTGACCAGTCCGAAAATAGAGTGAAGGCCAAACCACGAAAATTTTAGTTAGATTTATCCAGCCTAAATCTAATTAATTATGCCTCTCAAATTCAATTTTACAGAATTGTTCTCCAGTTTAGTTGTTAAAGAACCATCTTTAGCCGGTTGGATTACTGAAGATGTTCTTCATGGAATCTGGATAATCAAATATGGCAAAACCAGGGATATATGGATAAATAATGCTTTCTGGAAAAGTATAGGCTATGAAACTATTTCAGAAAAAGAGCAGGAAGAAAAATGGGAAACTTCTATTCCTTCTCAAGTAAAGGAAAATATCCTTGGTGAAGGATTTGAAGGTAAACCGCCAGAAACTGACACATTCCAGTTTCAAAAACCGACTAATACGAAGGTGTCTTTTAAAACCAGGTCTAAAAAGATAAAAATCTCGTCTTCAGAATACTATATAATTATAAAGTTTTCACGCCTTAAGGAAGAAAAATCTAACCCAGTAGACTTAAAGAATTTTAGAGATTTAAATTCCGTATACCACGAAACAAATGAACTGGCAAAGGTAGGAGGCTGGGAAGTAGACCTTGTTAATAACAAAGTTTTCTGGACCAAAGTAACTAAAGACATTCATGAGGTTGGCCAGGATTATGAACCTAATTTGAGTGAGGGAATTAATTTTTACAAGGAGGGCTGGAGCAGGGATAAGGTTACTAAAATGGTTGGTGAAGCAATAGAAAAGGGAACTCCATATGATTCTGAATTTAAATTAGTCACGGCCAAAAATAATGAAATCTGGGTTAGGGCGTTTGGTAAACCGGAATTCAGGAATGGTAAATGTGTTAGAATTTATGGGGCTTTTCAGGATATTAATTCAAAAAAACTGAGTGAACTTAATTATGAAAGAGCTAAAGAACAGTTTGAAACGGTTTTCAATCATTCTACCATAGGGAACCTGCTAGTACATGTCTCAGGTAAAATCTTACTGTTAAATCCTGCCAGTCTCAAAATCTTCGGCTTTGAAGAGAAGGATAAAAGTGAAGCTATGAAGCTCACCTTCAGAGACCTGATCCATCCAGATTTTTTAAGGGAGGCCGTAGAACAACGTAACCGGCTAACAAATAATGAAATTGATAACTATCAATTAGAAGCTCAGTTTTATACAAAGCAGGGAAAACTCATCTGGTGCCGTATGCATAGCGGTATTGTACGATCTGAGAATAAAGGAGATGAACTTATTATAAGCCAGGTAGAGGATATCACTGCCAGTAAAGAACTGGAGTTCGAAGCCAGAGAGAATGCAAAAAGGTTTAAGAGTGCTTTTGAATATTCCCCTAACGGAATGGGTGTGGTAAGCATTGAAGGCAACTGGCTGATGGTGAATCAAAACCTCGCCAGTATGTTCGGTTACACCAAAACCGAGTTTAAACATAAAACTTCAAAGGAGTTAACCCATCCAGAAGATCTTAAAAAAGACACACCGCAACTGAAGGCTTTACTTAACCGCGAAATTGACACCTATAGTGTAGAGAAGCGATTCATTCATAAAAATGGCAAAACTATATTCGGGCTATTGAATGTATCCTTAATTGTGGATGATAATGGTAAACCTTTATATCTAATAGGCCAGATAAGTGATATCACCCAAAGAATCCTTTCCCAGAGAGCGCTGCAAAAAAGCTTAAATGAATTGCAAAGTTTGATGGACGCCAGCACGCAGGTTTCATTGATTGAAACAGATTTGCATGGTGTGGTACAAAAGTTCAATAAAGGAGCAGAGAACCTTCTTGGCTATACTGCAGAAGAGGTGATAAAAAAACTTAATGTTGAGAAATTACATGATGCTGAAGAAATCAGGCTTAGAGGTGAAGAACTGAGTGAGCAGTTTAATCGGAAAATACAGGGATTTGATGTTTTTACTGCAAAAGCCAAAGATGGTAATTTTGATGCAAGAGAGTGGACCTATATTCGCAAAGATGGTTCAGAATTTACAGTTCAGCTTGTAGTTACAGCAATTAGAAATCATAAAGGCAAGATTACCGGATATCTTGGTGTGGCTACCGATATTTCTGAATTGAAGGAAATGGAAATATCTCTTATTAAAGCTAAGAAGAAGGCAGAAGCAGCGAATCAGGCCAAATCAGAATTCCTGGCCAATATGAGTCATGAAATCAGGACTCCCCTGAATGGAATTATTGGATTTACAGATCTCTTAATGAGGACAGAACTTGATGAATCCCAGAGCCAGTACATGAAAACAGTATATAATTCAGCAAATTCATTGATGGACCTGATCAACGATGTACTTGATTTCTCTAAAATAGAAGCTGGAAAATTAGAACTTAGTGAAGAGCGAACCGATCTTGTACTGGTATGTGCGCAAACGGTGGATATCGTAAAACACCAGGCTCATAAAAAAGGGCTGGAAGTTCTTTTGAACATATCTCCTTTCCTCAGAAGATATGTTTATGCTGATACGGTGAGATTAAGGCAGATACTTACCAATTTACTCGGCAATGCGGTTAAGTTCACAAAAGAAGGAGAGATCGAGCTAAGTGTGGATTCTAAAGTTATTGGTGATCATGAGGAAGAATTATTATTCTCCTTTGCCATACGCGATACCGGGATTGGAATTGCGAAGAAGAACCTGAAGAAAATATTCAATGCATTCGATCAGGAAGATGCTTCCACAACCAGGAAATATGGAGGAAGCGGTCTAGGATTATCCATAAGTAATAAACTTTTAAACCTTATGGATAGCAAGCTTGAGGTGAAAAGTAAACTTAATGAAGGAAGTGTATTTTCCTTCAAGGTAAGACTACAAACCGAAAAAGAAGCTCCTAAACAAAACAAACCTCTGTCCTCTATTAAAAATGTACTGATTATTGATGACAATACCAATAATCGCATCATCCTAAGAGAGATGCTTGCGGTGAACAAGATTAAATCTAAAGAATGCGGTAATGGAATTGAGGCTCTGAGTACGATAAAAGCAAAGGAGGAAACTTTTGATCTGGCCATTATAGATTATAATATGCCATATATGGATGGAATTAAGCTAATTGAACAAATTAGGACAGAGATGGGCTATGGAGCCGAGGAGCTGCCTATTATTTTACTCCATAGCTCTGTAAATGATGAAGAAATTATCAATAAATGCCGTAAACTTGAGGTGCAGTACAATATCACGAAGCCTATTCATTTGCACCAGTTATACGAGATAATTGAAGAAATAGAACAGCCTTATACAAATGAAGTCGCCATTGAGGAAAAATTGCCTGAAACTAAAAACTTCTTAAAACCATTCAATATTCTCATTGCTGAAGATAATCCGGTTAATAAATTCCTTGCAAATACCATTATTAAAAAAGCGCTGCCCAATGCTACTCTCTTCCAGGCCGAAAATGGTGAAGAAGCTGTAGAACAATTTGAAAAACATGAACTGGACCTTATTTTCATGGATATACAAATGCCAGTATTGAGCGGATTTCAGGCTACAGGAAAAATTCGTAAATTAGAGAAAGAAAATTCGCACATCCCGATAATAGCTTTAACCGCGCGAACCGTTAAAGATGAAATGGAAAAGTGTCTTGAAATGGGTATGGATGACTATCTAACGAAACCGGTTATTCTTGATGATATTAAAGAGAAACTTTCTAAATTCCTTATTGAGAATTAGGTTTTAAAAAATTTGAACATCGCATAAGATCTAGATTTAACGCAGGAAAATGGAAAAAATTAGTTTACTTTGACTAAAATTCGTTTACATTTTTCCGAAGGAATCTCAGTTTTTAAGATCTATAAAGATTTGCTGTCCCAATTAAAATCCAATGAATGATAAATTGAAAAATAGTGATTTAAAGTCGATCCTTATAATTGAAAGTAATGGGGATGAAGTAAAGCGATTTGTCGATGTAGTGCAAAATAATTGTGATGCTAAAGTTACATCTTTTAAAAGTAGCGTAGAAGCTATTCTCTGGTTACAGAACAATTTTGCCGATATCATTATCCTGGAGGAAGGCCTACAGCCTATGAATGTGACCCAAACTACAGAATACATCCAGATTGAATTAGGAAAGAACGCTCCCATTTTTATTTCTTCTACAAAGAAATCGGCAAAGAACGATGAGAAATTACTTCAAAAGCCATTTACCCTGGAAGGTTTGCAAAAGCTATGCAGTAAAAAGATAGAAGTGAAACAGGATGCTTTGCATTATTCACTGGAGTACCTTACAGAGATTTCAGACAGAAATACTGAATTTATATGTGGTAGTATAGAAATTTTTAAAACTTCTGTAAGCGAACAAATATTACTACTGGAAAAAGCCCTGGAAAATCAGGAATCCAAAAAAATAGGCGAAATTGCGCACCACATCAAACCTTCATTTGAAATGTTGCTGAACGATGAAGCCGCTGGTTTGTGCAATCATCTTATCTATAAATTTAATGCTTCAGAAGCGCCTGTCCAGATAAAGGAACTCAGGAAAATTTTTGAAAAGATAAAAAAAGAACTGGAGACAGATTTTACCCTAAAAAAATCGTGAGTGATGGAAAAGATTCTGATTATAGAGGATAACCCGATGGTGAGCAAATCTCTTGAGTTTAAATTATCGAGAGATGGTTACGAGGTTTTTATTGCAGAAGATGGTAGAGTTGCAAAAGAGATTCTGGAGAAACAAAAGTTCGATCTTATTCTTACAGATCTAATGCTTCCTTTTGTAACCGGAATACAGTTGATAGAACACGTGAAAGCCGTCTACCCAGGAACACCAATTATCGTACTATCTACTTCAAAGCAGGAAGATATCATTATGGATGCATTTAATCTTGGAGTTGAAGATTTTATAACAAAACCATTTAGCCCCAATGAACTATCGGTACGCGTGAAAAGGTCTATAAAATCTGCATCACTGCCGGAGATTAAATAGGAATTAAGTTGGAGGAGTTTATAGAACATATCATCCAGAACGGAGAATTGATCTTAAAAATCAATCTTATTTTCACAATGGTATTCTTTCTAATCACGCTTTTTTTTATTTCTTCTATACTTTTTCTCCGATATCAGAAGATTCTGAAAGAAAAAAAGCTTAAGAAATTAAATGAGGCGTTAAGCAACTTTATAAACATCTATTTATTTGATGAAAGCTTGTCCCCCAATGATATTAAGACTTTTCAAAGCCAGAATTTAAAGAGTGCTTTCGAACAGAAAATAGCAATTAAAACTTTACTTGTTTTTGAAGAAAATTTCAAAGGCAGCACCAATACCATGATTTGCGACCTTTTCTTTATGTGGGAACTGGATAAACTCACAGAAAGAGATCTAAAAAGTGGAATATGGTATAAAATAGCGAGGGCCATATATGTATCTTCAGAACTTCGCCTTATCGATTTTAAGGAACTTGTACAAAGTCATCTTAATTCGGAAAGGGAAGAAGTACGACAGCAGGCCATTTTTTACCTTATAACTATTTCAGAAGAAAAACCGCTGGAATTTCTTGATTTGATTAAAACCCCAATTACGCTTTGGGAGCAGATCTATATCGAAGAATGTTTAAAAACAAAATATTCCGGTCCAATACCCGATTTTTCTATTTGGTTACATCATACTTTAACCAGTGTTCAGCTTTTTTCAATGAAGATGATTAGCGAATACAATCAATATGAAAATATAGATAAAATGGTTCCTTTTCTTTTGAGTGAAAAGGAAGAATTAAAGAATGCAGCCATAGAATATCTCGCACAGTTAGAATATTCAGAACTACTGGATTATTGTAAGGAAACGTTTAACTCGCAAACACCAAATACAAAAAAAGTGATTATAAAGATTCTTCAAAGAATTGGAAATACAGATGATTTTTTGAAATTTGAAAATCGTATTCCTGCTCATGACTGGATGAATCTGCAGGTTTTTAATAATTTAAAATCAAATTTTATCGAAGAATCGAACAGCGTTACTGTGTAGAAAGTAATTGAAGCTTCTTCTCCTGAATTCCAAAACACTGAAAGTTTGAATATTTATCAAATTGCAGAGATAGCCAGCTGGTTATTTTTATTTTACGGCATAATTATCTCCCTGGGTTACAGTTTTGCTGCAATTTTTTCCTTTCTTGAAATTCGGGATTATAAGCGAAAACATAATTTCCAGGCTGAATTCACACTTTTACAATCTTCAAGTTTACCATCTATCTCGGTGCTTGCCCCTGCCTATAACGAAGAGGCAAATGTGGTAGAAAACGTTCGCTCCCTGCTTACTCTTAACTATCCATCCTGTGAAATAGTAATTCTAAACGATGGTAGTAAAGACGGCACTTTGCAGCAATTAATTGAAACTTTTGACCTGGAAGAAAAGGACTTTAAATATTACCAGTTCATTCCTACACAGAAAGTGCGGGCAGTCTACAGATCCCGAAACAAAGCGTATAAAAATTTAAAGATAATAGATAAGGAAAACGGCGGAAAAGCAGATGCTTTAAATACAGGCATCAATCTTTGCGATCATGAAATTACATGCTGTATAGACGTTGATTGTATTCTGGAAAGCGATGCGCTGATGAAACTCGTAAAACCTTTTCTGAATAACACTAAAAAAGTGATCGCTTCCGGAGGAATTATACGAGTGGCAAATTCATGTATTATTGAAGACGGAAGAATAATTGATGTAAAACTCCCTGATACTTTTTTAGCCCGTGCCCAGATCATTGAATATTTCAGAGCATTTTTGATGGGCAGGATGGCATGGTCCCGCTTAGATGGACTTCTCCTCATTTCCGGAGCTTTTGGCATGTTCGATAAAGAAACGGTGATAAAAGCAGGAGGCTATAACACAGATACAGTAGGGGAAGATATGGAGCTACTGGTTAGGATGAGAAGAAAGATGAGGGAAGAAAAGATTTCTTATAATGTAGGTTTTGTTCCAGATCCTTTATGCTGGACAGAAGTTCCACAAAAATGGCATATCCTGCACAGGCAGCGAAACCGCTGGACTAGAGGAACGGCTGAAACCCTGTGGATACATCGGAAAATGCTTTTTAACCCAAAGTATAAAGTTCTGGGAATGTTAAGTACCCCGTATTGGTTCTTTTTTGAATGGCTTGCGCCTCTCATTGAATTTCTGGGCATTCTCTACGTGATATACCTGTTTATTTTCAGCGATTTGAATCCGGTGGTGTATCTCATCTTCTTTGCGGTAGTATATTCTTTTGCAATTCTATTTTCGATAACCGCGCTTTTCTTTGAAGAGTTCTCTTTTCAGCAGTACAAAAAACCCAAATATATTATAAAGCTGATTGGTACCATCCTTATCGAGCCTTTGGTCTATCATCCTTTTATTATGTGGGCTTCTGTTAAAGGAAATTGGGATCTTTATAAAGGAAAGAAGAATTGGGGCACCATGCAGCGAACCGGTTTAGGAAATCCACAGAAAAAGAAATAATTTAATTTTTACATGCAACAGTTATTCGCATTATTTCAGAATTATTTTCGTACTTTAAATTTATCAAAAAAGTGTTGAAATAGGTACAGGCAGATGACTTAGAATACTGCTTGCTTATTCATATTTTATACAAAAATGGAAAATGAACTGCGTAATTGTTGATGACGAGGAATTACCAAGAAAAATATTGATAGAATTAATCAGGCAGAGAGATGATTTAGTTCTATTGAAAGAGTTTAATTCATCGGTAGAAGCACTAAAATATCTTAATACACAGAAAAAAATAGACTTGATTTTTCTGGACATTGTTATGCCTGGTTTTGACGGTTTTGATTTTATAAGAGCCTTAAATTATAATCCGCAAATCATTTTAATTTCCTCCAGTAAAAGCTTTGCTCTTAATGTTTTCGAGTTTGATAATATTACAGATTACCTGCTAAAACCCATAAAAAAGGACAAATTTGAGAGCGCCATCACTAAAGCATCTAGTAGAAAAAAAGGTACAAAGGCCGAGGTAAAAAAACCTGAAGAAGAGGTTTTGTCCAGAGAAGAAAGCGTTCTTTACATAAATATTGATAAGCGTCTTATTAAGATAGATATACCAGGTATAAAAATGATCGAAGCAAAGGGGAATTTTATATATATTAAAACCCTGGATGAAAATTATATTACCTATTCTACCCTCAAGAAAATAGAGGAAAAGTTACCGGCTTCCAAATTTCTACGAGTACATCGTTCCTTTATTATCAACCTCGAAATGATAGTGGACATTCAGGATAACAGTGTGCTTATTGGTAAAGAAGTAATCCCGATAAGCAGAAGGAATAAACCCCAGCTTATGAAACGCCTGAATCTTCTCTAACCGCTAAATGCATCAATTTTACCGTTTATTTTGTCATTTAGGCCGCTAGAATAAAAAAACTTTTCCCACTTGCATTAGTTAATATTTTTACCGCAGTATTAGCAATTTAAACGCATTTTATTACCAACGAGAATCAAAAGATATGTTGGTAGATTTAAATTTCTAATGTAAGAGAAATACTAATTAAGAAACCAAAAAATGGGAAAGTTTGAAATCAAAACCGATAAGTCAGGACAATATCGGTTCAATTTAAAAGCGAGAAACGGACAAATTATTCTTAGCAGCGAAGCCTACAAAACTATGCAGGCCTGTAAGAATGGAATTGAATCTATCAGGAAAAATTCACAAACCGACGATCGTTTCGAGAAAAAGCAGGTTCCAACGGGCCATAGATTTAATTTAAAAGCGACTAACGGCCAGGTAATTGGAACGAGTGAGGTCTATACTACTGTTAGCGGGATGAACAATGGAATTTTTTCTGTCATAAGAAATGCCCCTGATGCAGAAATACTTGTTCTAAGTTAACTGTTCTTTTACAACAACAAGCTTTGCCGCAAATTTACCATACTTAACCAATTTATTCAGACTATCTAAAAGCCCGCTATGCTGTGAAAATTTAAAAATTAACATGCTTTTCCCTACGAAGCATTAATCAAGATTATTATGAAAAAGAATTTTGCGTTCAAAGAACTATTCCGGAACGCCGATTTTATTGCTTGTGTAATAAACATGGAGGGAAGAGTATTGTGGTCTAATGTAAAGGCTGAGGTGTTTTTAGATTTACATCCAGATGATTATTTCAGCAACTGCGGCGATCAAACCTGTAAAGAAGAGCAACTAACTTCCTGCCGGGATTTCACGAATGAATGGGATAATTTCAGTGGGAATAAAGTTGCTGAATCCTACATTTACAAGAAAGATTTCCTAAAGTGGTCGGTTTCCTGGGATGAAGAAGAGAAGCTTTACTATGCGGTTGCCAGCTTTAATTCAAACTCGGAATCTTCAGAAGGACTCCGGAAGAATAAGGAAAATATCAATTATCAATTAGGAATAATTGAAAGAAAACTTTTAGAAGCAGCTTTAAATCAGGAATCTGATCTAAAGGAAATGTTCGAGGAATATATTAAAGGACTGGAGGCTATTTTTACTAATATGAAAGCTTCTATTTTACGGGTAGAAGATGGAAAAGTATGGCATATGGCTTCAGGGGCGCTTCCTAAATCCATTACCTCGGCTATAGATGGCCAGCCTATTGGACCTAAGGCAGGTTCCTGTGGAACTTCAGCCTATACAGGAAAAAAAATAATTGTTACAGACATACAATCTAATGAACTTTGGGACAACTACAGGCATTTTATTCTTCCCTACGGAATAAGAGCCTGTTGGTCCCAACCCATATTTAATGAGAAAAAAGAGGTGATTGCCACTTTTGCCAATTATTATGATCAAACCTGCTTTCCTACAGAAGAAACATTACAGATCTTTGAACGCTCTTCTTCTCTTATTGGTCTCATCCTGGAAAATATCAGAAAAAGTAAAGATTTGAAAATTAGTACGCAACATGCGGAATATGTGAATAAAGCGACGAATGAAGCTATTTACACCAGGGATTTAGGTAGAGACACCATTGAATGGAGCCAGGGTTATCAGGCTCTCTTTGGTTACGACAACGAAAATACCATACTATCCATAAACGATTGGAGGTTACTGGTCTATCCTCCAGATCTGGAGAAAACCATGAACTCATTTCAGGAATTCATTAGCGATCCTTATCAGCATAGATGGCAGGCAAAATATAGATTTAAGAATGCAGAGGATAATTACACGGTAGTTAAGGATCAGGGTTATGTAATACGTGATAAAGAAGGAAAAGCTTTACGCATGATTGGTGTTTTAGGCGACATCACCCTGCAACGTTCAGTTGAACTAAAAAAGGAACTTTTAAGTGAGTTTAGTACTATTTTTAGCAATAATGATAATCTGAAATCAACCCTCTTTGAGGTCACTCAATTATTTAACGAGTATGCAGATTTCCAGATTTCAGAAATATGGCTGGTTAATTCAGATAAAAGCAAGATCGAACTTTTTGCAGGACACAACAATCAATCTGATAATATTAATAGTAATTCTATCGAAAGTTACAGGAAGGGAGATGGGGTTCCAGGCGCCGTTTGGGAGGCAGGAAAACTTCTCATTTCCGATGTAGCGAATATTAATGATCATTGTAAGCTTAATTATCTAAACAAGATTAATCAGATCGAAAAATTAATAGGCGTACCCTTAATTAATAACAATGAACTCATTGGAGTATGGATATGCGGGATAAAAGAAAATATTACTTCCCTTAATTTATTCCGTGAAGTATGGCCCGAAATATCGGGCCAGCTGGCAGCCGAAATCAGCCGAAAAAGCCTGGAACAGGACCTGCAACACATTTTTCAGCTGGTACCAGATTTAATTGGAACCCTGGACTATGAGGGTAATTTTAAAAGGATAAATAAGGCCGGTTGTGATCTTTTAGAATATTCCGAAGAAAAACTTCTCAAGAGTTCTTTATTGAATTTACTCTATACAGATAATACTGATAAATGCAGAAAAACAATTAAGGACAAGATAGATTACGGAAGAAATTTTCATTACGAATGCCAATGTGTTACGGGCTCAGGAAATATAATATGGCTTAATTGGGATTGTACTATCTCGAAAGAAGAAGGACTTATATATGCAGTAGCCAAGGATATTTCCAAGACAAAAGAACTGCAGCAATTATTTGATAATGCAGGCAAACTGGCACGTATAGGTAGTTGGGAATTAGATATTGAAAAAAATAAGGTTTTCTGGTCCCAGATAACTCGCGAGATTTATGAAGCTCCTCAATATTACAAGCCAACAATGGAATCGGTCTTTAAACTGTTACGAAAGGATTACCGTTCCACCATGGAAAGAGCCATAAAAGATGCGAAAGAAAAAAATATATCCTGGGATATGGAACTCCCCATTATTACATTGAATGGAAAAGAAATCTGGATACGTTCTATTGGAAAACCAGAGAAAAAGAACAATAAATGTATTAGAATTTACGGAAGCTTTCAGGATATTGACAAGAGAAAACGAGCTGAAGACAGGATTCTGGAGCATAATGAAATTTTAAAGGATATTGCGAGGCAGCAATCCCACGATGTAAGAGCTCCCGTAGCAAGGCTGATGGGTATTATAGATCTTATGCAACACGGGGGGTTAAAAACTGAAGAAAAAGAAGAATTACTGGATAATATATTAGAATCGGCAGAAGAAATTGATTCTATCATCCGGCAGATTTCAGATAAAACTAATTTCTTAGAACGCAAATAATTAATCACTCTTTAATTTGATCTTTAATGTTCTAACAATATGAAATTAGAAGTAATTATTATTGATGATGATAAGATCCTACGGAAAGTTCTAAAAAGAATAGTCCAAATCTGCAACCTGGCCAAAGAAGCTTTAGAATTTGAAAATGGTGAGGAGGCCTTGGCATATTTTAACAGAGAAAATGACGATTCTAAAAAAACAATGATTTTCCTGGATATCAATATGCCCATAATGAATGGGTGGGAATTCCTGCAGGGAATGAAAAAACAAAATCTTCTGCAGAATAAAGAAATTTACCTGCTTACTTCTTCAATAGATAAATTAGAGCACTCCAGGGCAGAAAAGGATCCCTCTATTAAGGATATTCTTATAAAACCACTAACAATTGAAAAATTTAAACAATTAATGGTTTAAATAAAAATTTAGATTAAATCCCCGACCAAGTCCATTATCAAATGGAACAAAGCCTTGTTAATCCAAAGATTTACAAGGCTTTAAATTTGTAAATTTATATTAAGGGTAAAATTTTAATGGCGTAACCTTCCTTTAAATTCCCCTTGTAACACCAGATTTTCAAAGGTGTTCTCGTGAATCATACTGCGGCATTTAAAGTTGCCTTCAATACTATTTTTTGAAATGCTGGTAATCTCGATGTAATCGAATTCATTACTGTAAAAGTTTTCACGGTCAAAAAACCACGTTTCACCAGCAGTGCTAAATTCCATCCGGCTGCCCTTTAGAGTTTTGATATCATAGATACCGGCACCACTAAAATTTGGAATAAATAATTCAATATTTTTATTATCATCTGAACTACTGGTTAGTTGAAAAGATACCGTCCCGTAATCTGAAATATATCGGTCAATAATAAGGCCTTGGGAAGATTTAGAACTAATATAAGCAAGCGTGTTGGCTGTTGCGGCAAGATATCCATCGGCTACCTCATCATCATCTTTTGAGCAACTTTCCCCTCCTATAATTAGAAGCATTATTAAGAACCTGAAGAATAGTTGAAGTTTCATGCTTGCTTCTTTACTTATTCAGGTTAAAGATGAGAACCATAGATGTTACTTCAAAATAAAAGGAATGAATGCAGGAAATTGAGGAATGAATGTCTTTAAGATGGGAATAAACCGCATTTCGAAGCATGGATACCCCACCTAATTCACTTTTGAGGGCTCCTTTTTATAATTATCAAAAGGATTTTTCACTGCCCTTCAAAAACTTTTTGAATTTGAGATCTGGTTTAAAATAGTGCCTTCCCCCGCACAGATTAAATTCTCAAAAATGTTCTTAGGCTGGATTTCCAATCCTTTTTTAGTTATCCGGATATTCCGGAAGATGGGTAGCTGATTATAAATGTTACTTTTCCTGCCAGATCTTCAATATAAATTTTACAGACAAAAAAATTACAATTTAGAAAATTGAGCAAGGATGGTGAGCTAAAATTCTAGCCAATCAAACTAATTCTTGATAATAGTTTCGCTTTGTAGGTCCTGCCGAGTTTAAGGGTTTGATTTGAAATTGTTACTTCTGTAGCAGTGTTGTTCAGGGAAACTATAGCTTCAATATTAATAATATGAGAGCGGTGCACCTGGATGAACTGATCTTCAGGTAAGCGGGAGAGAAGATTTTTAAGCCTTTCTTTTATAATTATTTTCCTATCCTTCAGTAAAATATGGCAGTATTTGTCTATGGCCGTAACCAGTTTAATGTCTTTATAATCAATTTTCTGAAGCTTGTTATTGGTGCGAAAAAATAAGTGTTGGCAGGAAGCTGCCTCTGTTCCCTGTGGCCGGGACAATTTTTCCTTTTTATGGAGAATCGCTAACTCGATTGCCCGCTCCAGATCATATTCCTTATAAGGTTTTACCAGGTAAAAGTATGGTAAAGCTTTTTTAGCCCTTTTAAAAGTTAGCATATCATCATAAGAGGTAAGAAAGATGGTTGGAATATCATATTGCCTGTTGATCTTCTTGGTAAGCTCTATGCCGCCTGTTTCATTTTCAATATTGATATTCATAAGGATAACATCTGGTTTGCAGGCTTCTATAATGTTCATAAAACCTTTGGGGGAATCTAACATCTTGCAGGTTTTGTAGTTCAGTTTATCCAAAATCATTCTTAGATGTCCCCTGTAAATGGGATTATCTTCCAGTGCAATAATTTTGTAATTCTTACCCATAGGTTTAAGTAAAGAACCTCTTAAAATTATTGAAAATATTTTAATTAAGATCCTTCCCCGGGAAATAATTCACATCTTTTTTGCTGAAAAATAAAAATGGATATCATTGTAAATGTCTGGTAAACAATTACTAATAAAATATTTTTCCCTGAATTCGTTACCTGTGTACCGAAACCTTCGTACAATTTTTTGGACCCGGACATGGATTCCTCACAACATCCGGTAATTGAATTTATTTCTACCAACTTAATTTTTTTGGGAGAGGTAGCCTAAAACATACAAATTACACCCGGATGAACCCGGTATTAATTGCTTTGTGGGGTGATAATACGATAATTCCCGCTCAGGTGCATTAGGCTAAAAAGGTAAAGCAGTCCATCAAAATAGGGGTCGAAATAGCCATCTTCATAAGGTTCCAGTTTTGCATTCCATACCTCGTCTACAAATTTCCAGCCTTTGGGATGGGTGGCCATGATAGAAGCGGCACCGGCCGTGGAAACCAATCCAAGGGAATGCCTTAATTTTTGATAACGACCTGCAGGCAATATCCAGTCGGGAGTTGAACCATCGATATTGTATTGATCTACGTACGTCTTTAAGCCCTGACAATACAGAAAATTTTGAATGCGGTTCGCATATTCCTGTTGCCATTTTTTATCCCTGGGCATACCAGCTATAATCCATAGCGATATTCATGGGAACACGCCAGGAGTCATACCTGAAGGCATCACCCATCTTCCCACGGCTATGGGGAGCGCCGCTGAATTCGGCATAATCTGGAGTTAAACCGGTTATGGGATGTGTGGCGCGATGTAAAAACATGCGGGCAGTATCTGCAGCAGCTTTATAAAAATCTTCATGGCCGTCATTGGCATATTGAGCCCACACCTCAAAAAAGGCAGGCAGGTGGTAAGAAGGGTCTGTCCAGTCGTAACCACCATCATGTGGTACAAAATTAATTTGCTTGTGTTCTACATTCAGGACGTTCCTACCCCCCTCTGTACCATCTTTGCTCCACATCGCATCCAAAATTCTCCTGGCTTCGCTGTAATAGTCAATCCCGGTTTTATTTCCCCAACGATTAGAGGCGAAGAGGAGGGAAGTAACAAAATACAATTCCCCATCTGAGGCAGAACCTTCTGCATTTGGTCTTCCTGTTTTTGGATCTACACTCCAGGCAAAATAAGCATCGCTGGCACCACCCTGGTGTTGCATATATTTTTTAGTCCATCGCCAAAGACGGTCAAAAACTTCTTTTTTATCCAGCTGAACGGCTACCATAAGCCCATATGAAAGCCCTTCGGTACGGGCATCTTTATTTTTCAAATCTGAGACATAGGCCAGGGAATCCTCTACTTCAAAATACACCCTGTCTGGTCCTTCAAAGGTGTCGTAATAAGCTTTTTCCAGTTTAGCATCAATCTCTGCCTGCCTATAACCGGCCTCCAAAAATAGGTTGCGGTATTCCCCGGTTTCCCAGGCGCCTTTTTCCCATGGCTGCATTTTACCCCGTGGATCGTTTACCTTCTCCCCACAATCCTGGGCTTTTAAGGACCCGGCAAGAATGAGTGCTCCAACAAAAGTAAATATGTATGAAATTGACTTAATCTGCTTCATGAATTTTGATTTTAAATAATACATGATAAATTCACCAGCCAGAGTTTTAAAGGCTGAAATTTTCTATCCTTATTTTTATCTCAGTGAGAGTTAATCTCCGAAATGCCTGCTCCGAGGTTCTGGGTTATTAAATATAAATATTAATTTATTATACGCAATCGATTGTCCCAGAGGCGCCAGGTGATAACGCTAAGGAATTTCTTCTATCTCATTAGCATTATCCCGGCGAAACCTTATTTTAAATTGAAGTGTTTATCAGATTTCACCAAAGAATATAAATGTGGTATGTATTTACTGGATTCGACTTTTATATTTGTAAACAGGCAGGATAATTATTATTTCAGGAGAATACATTATTCCGCTTTTCAACAGTGTTTTTCTGTAGTAAATGTAACACTATACGGGTGCCTTCGGGTTGGCCATCTTCATTCTTTTTATCGATGATTTTGCAACTTATTTTTTCTGAATAGCTTTTATTAAATAATTCTATTCGTTCTTCTACCATATGCATTCCCATACTCCTGTGCGCTTTTTGGGATTCCTGTGTTGCCGTTTTTTTTCTTCCAACCCCGTTATCGTCAATAATTATTTGAATATTTTTCGCTTCCGCTTTTATATCTATTAACAAGGTTTTTTCCTTCCGTTTACTTGGTAACAATCCATGCCAGATTGCATTTTCAATAAAGGGCTGCAGTAAAAGCGGAGGAATAAGCGCGTCTTTAACTTCCGGGGCATCATCTCCTGTTATTTTAAAAGAGAAGTCTTTTCCAAAACGGTTTTCTTCCAGGGTAAGATAATAATGGGTTAATTGTAGTTCTTCGGTCACCGGCACTACATGTTTCTGCGAAGTTTCCAGCACCATTCTGGTATACCGGCTAAAAACAACAAGGTATTTTACGGCTTTAGAATTTTGTTCGCTTTGTATAAGATAAGTAATGGCATTAAGGCTGTTAAAAAGAAAGTGCGGATTAATACGTAGCCGGGTGACGAGAATTTCTGCCCGGGCAAGATTGCGCTCATAAATAGCCTTCATTTTTTCCTTCTCTTCTTTTAAAATTCGGGCATTGGTTTTCTTTTTGGTGAGGGAATTCCGGTATTGCAGAAAGAAAATAATAAGGATAAAGAAGAGTGCGGTTCCCAGTAGCAACATAAAAATCCTGCGCCGTTCCAGCTTCTGTTTTTGGTTGGCCAGTAAGGTTTGTTGGAGGGCTTTGTCTTTTTGTAGTAATTTGATATGGTTTTCTTTTTTCTCTAAATCATACTTCCTTATAAGCGCAGCAATCTCAACATTTTGTTCAGAGAGTTCAATGCTGTCTTCGTAAGCTTTCCCCTGTTTGAAATAAAATAATGCCTGTGAAGGTTTATTATTGGTTTCCATAATGGTGGAAAGCCTGAAGGAATTTTCCATAATCAGCCCATACTGGTTTAAACTTTTTGCCAGGGCCAAAGATTTTTGAAAATTCTCCCGGGCTGGGGTCAATTGATTTTGCTTTAGTTTTATATCGCCTACCCTCAATAATATTTCTGCCTGTTTGTGCGCATCCTCTATTTCCCTAAACCTTTGAAGGGCATCCTTAAAATAAGAAGCAGCCTTTTTGAGATTTTTTTCTTCCTCTAAATAGGCTATTCCCAGGTATTCATAGGTAATGGCCAGGCCATATAAATCATTTCTTTCCTGGTTTATTTGAAGTAACTCGTGAAGATATTCCCTGGCGCGCTTAAATTGCTCCTTATTTATATAATAATCTGCAATCGAAAGATAGTTCATCGCTATCCCCAGGCTGTTTTCACGCTTCCTTTCAGCTTTAAGAGAGCGTTTAAAATAACCGAGGGCCTCCTCTTCACGACCGGGAATGTTTCCCAATGCATTTCCTATCCCATTGCTGGAAATGGCAATATTTTTAAGGTCATTTTCCGCTTCGGCAATTTTTAAGGCTTTCATATAATAAGAAACAGCAGCGTCATATTTCTGATTATAACGCCCGGCCACCCCGGCATTATTTGCAAAAATCATTTTATAAAGGGGATCTGTTTTCCTATCCTTTACCAGGTTAAAAGCTTTAATATGTAATGAAAAGGCTTCATCATAATGCTGATGATAGCGGTAAAGCAAACCAAAATTGTCTAAAGCCCGGGCGTATAATAAGGTATCGCTTATATTCAGTGCCTGCTGAATGGCATCTTGGGCATAAGTATATTCCTCTTCTTCATTATGATCCTTCCGGTGTATTTGCCTGCTGAGCTGAAGTTCATATACAATTTTAAGGGAATCGTTTGTTTCCTGAATGAAGGCAGATTTCAGGCTATCCAGGCGGGACTGGGCCAATGCAGTACATGAGCAAGAGAAAATGAGTAAAAAGAGTATTTTCCACAGGAACCTATGGAAGTTTTTTTTAGAATTGTACATATATAAAATCAGTTCAAACTGAGATTGCGTAAAATCTAAGCGGTTTTGGTAATGGCATCAAATAAATTCGTGATCAGCTCCTTTTTATTTTTACTCACCGGTACGGATTTTCCGTCCTGCATCACCAGGTAACCGCCGTCATTCCGGTAATATTTCTTCATATAATTTGGATTGATGAGATAGGATTTATGGATGCGGATGAAAAAATATTTATCAAGTAATTTTTCAAATTCTTTTAGGGTTTTACTTAAAACCAGCTTGCGATTATCAACGGTAAATAAAAGCGTATAGTTATTCTGGCTCTGGCAGTATAAAATTTCGTTGGTTTCTATAAACTCGAATCCTTCAGAGACAGGAACAGCTATTTTATTTTTCAGGATCCCTTCCCGTTTCATATAAGTTAGAAGCTCCTTTATCCTTTCTGAAGAAAGATTGTTCTTCATTTCCCTTTCTTCCTTCCACTGCATTACTGCAGACTGCAACTCCATTTCATCAATAGGTTTTAACAGGTAATTTACCGCTTTGGCTTTAAAAGCCTGTGCGGCATACTGGCTGTAGGCAGTAGTAAAAATTACATCAAACGAATCCTCCGGGAGTTGTTCCAGTAATTCAAACCCGTTCATTCCGGGCATTTCCACATCCAGAAACAGCAAATCCGGGCGGGCATCGGGTAAGGCAAGCAAAGCATCTTCCGGCCGGGTTCCTTTAAATACAATTTCGGTTTCGGGAAACTTGCTCTTCAGGTGCAGCACCAGCCCTTCCACACAATGCACTTCATCGTCTATAATGGCTACTCTCATGACCGGTATAATTTTTTATTTGCTTCAAATGAACTTCAGCTTAAAGAAAAGCTATTCTTAAATGTAACTTTTCTATTGGAACTATTAAAGGAAAGCCGGCTAAAAACCTGTTTTTCATGAGTATAAGTGCATTATGAATGAGTAAACTCTTCAATTTGCCAATTTTTGTTCAACAGGTACTTTTAATAAAACTTATTGCGGCTACGCTCATCCATAAAAGGCTTATACTCAACACCTATTGTCGAAGGTGTACTTCTTTCGGATATTCATCCTAATTAATTCAGCACCCAAAATATTTTTCAACAGAAATGTCTTAATTAATTATTAATCAGAAACAATTCAAAATGAGAACAAGATTATTAGTCACAAGCGCAGTCCTGTTTCTTGCAGGTATTTTTAACGCTTCCGCACAAGATGAAACCCGTTTGGGCGCAATGTTGGCCTACGGAACAGAAATAGAAAATTTAGGTATTGGAGTTAATGCGGAATTCCCAATTATGGAAAATCTTAGTATTTCTCCCGGTTTTATTTACTACCTGCCAAAAGATCAATCTGGTATAGACCTGAATTGGTGGGAAATAAACGGAAATGCTAATTACTACTTTATTGATAATGAAAGACTTGTCTTTTATGGGTTAGGAGGGCTTAATTACTCCCACGTCCAGTTAGATTATGACGGGAGCCAGTTTGGCGGCGGTTCTATGGAGGTTAGTGATGGCAGGTTTGGATTAAATCTTGGGGCTGGTGCAAATTTTAGCATAGGCAGCAACATAACTCCCTTTGCTGAAATAAAATATGTGATTATTGATGGCGGCCAACTTGTAATTGGAGCCGGAGTAAAATTCAATTTGTAAAATAAAGGCAATGAAAGGCTTTCCGGAATCCCGGCATATACTGCTCTTCTTTTTATTGGTGCTGCTCTCTACGTGCATCCTCATAAAAGCAATTACAGTACTAATCCCCGGAGAGTAATTGTCCATAAAAAACACAAAATGAAAAAGTTACTGATATTAAATCTCGGAATTTTATTTCTATTCCATTTTCCTGCTGAAGCACAGATCTTCAGGAAACTGACCAAAAAAGTTGAAGAAAAAGTGGAAGATGCGGTGGTAAAGAATGTATCAGACAAAGCCGCAAATGAAACTGATAAAAAACTTAATCAGCTTTGGGAAACAGACTTCAAGAATGCTTCTTTCCCGGTTGGGACAGAAATGGTAGACCCTGCTGAAATTCCTGAAATCTACAGTTTTGATTGGGAATATACCTTAAACATGAAAACAGCAGAAACTGACATGGAAATGACCTATTTCCTGAAAGAGAATTCCAAATATGTAGGTGTACAATTTCCGAAGGCACCCCAAATGTTCACGGTTCTCGATAAAGGGAATAATATGACCGTGATGTATTTAGCTTCTGACGGAAGAAATTTTGTTACCGCTACAAAATTTCCTGAACCTTCCGGAACTATGGAAGGGAAGAATGAAAATGCAGATATGGAAATCCAGAAAATCGGAAAGAAAACAATTCAGGGTTACGATTGCCAGGGTTACAGAATAGAGAATGAAAATTCGGTTTTTACCTTCTATGTAACCGATGAAGCGGGGATCAGCTTTAATGACATCTTTCAGGCGAATCAAAAAAAAATTCCGAGTGGATTTGATCCTGAATGGCTAGAAAATGGAGAAGGCCTGATGATGCAGATGGAAATGGAAAATAAAGATGAACCTTCAAAAAATACAGTTATTACCTGTACGAAGATTGAAGAAAGTCAATTTTCAATAAGTAAATCAGATTACAATGCACCTGCGAAAGATTAATGAAAATACATCTCTAACCTTCTAAAATAAGATTATGGAAACCAGAACCACAGATGGAGAAACCCATATAGAAGACGATAAAACACTTGCAATAGTCGCTTATTTAACAATTATTGGACTGGTGGCGGCCTTTGTGATGAACAGGGATAAAAAAGATGAATTTGCTGCTTATCATATTCGGCAATCCTTAGGTTTATGTGTATGCGGGATAGCCTTATTTGTGGTAGGCCTTGTGCCTGTACTGGGGTGGATAGTAAGTTTCTTCGGTTCCTTATTTCTGTTGTACTTATGGATAATGGGACTTATAAATGCCATTAACGGCAGGCTAAAAGCCGTACCATTCCTTGGGGAAAAATTTCAGGAATGGTTTAAAGACATTTAAAGATAAGTTTTGGCATACCGTAGAAAATAAAAATACGCTTAACATTATTAATAGATTAAAAAGACAATATTATGAAAATCAAATCAACAATTTTTTTAGCACTTCTTTCACTGAGCTTTTTTGGCCTTTGTTCCTGTTCTGATGATGATTCTGATGTGGATGAAAACAATGCAATAGGATGTGCCGATTTTGAAGATGAGTATGCCGATGTTATGGATGCTCTTACAGTTTATTCAGAAAACCCCAATGTGCAAAACTGCGAGAACTATAAGGAATCATTAATTACATTTTATGAAGAATTCAGCGATTGTCCTTTTTGGGGCACAGAATATCAGCAGGCAATTGATGAAGTTGAAAACATGGATTGTAGTGAAGAAACACAAGCTGGAGTTATGAAAAGTTCCCACACACTTTACCAGCTCTAAGCCGCAGCCTTTTAATAATCTTTTAAATTAAAAAACTATGATTTCCAACTTATCACATTTTGTAGGGGAACGCAGCGACTCTGAAATTTTGTATGATACTTCCTTCGGTTATATGTTTGAATATTTATGCGGCTGTGAGCATCATCTTTTGGCAAAGGGGCCGGAAACTATACATTATTTGCAGGAACTGGGAAAAATAATGGCCGATAACGGGACTCCGGAAGACAGCCACCCTGAAAATAATTCTACAATTCCTTCTGTGTATACCTAATAATATGGATCATGAAGCAGTAAGTACAAATGGAATAAAGCTCCCGGGTTCTGATGGGCCTGTTAAAGATATTTCAAATTTGCTGAAATACGCCGAAGTGCCTTTGTAATTAATTTTTTCGGAGAGGTTCTACGGAAACCAGCAGCTTAATTCTTATGAGTTTTTTCTAATTATTCTTACAACACGACTATATACGATTTCTGCCAAATTCCATTCATATCCATCAAAGTTGGTCGTATTATTAAATTGAATCACCACTGCATCTATATCCTGATGATATTTTGCTATACTCTGGTAACCGGGAATGAGTCCTGTATGTTCGTATTTATAAATAGAAGAATAAATTTCCTGCTCCTCTTCAGTTAATAAGGAACCATCATTTAAAGCCCGCAGAAATATGCCAACATCTTCTGCTGTGGCCACCATAGAACCATAATCAGTAGTTTTAATATCTTCTTCCACGCCTACATAATAGCCGCTCATAAGCTCGTCCATATCTACATCATGAATGGAACCGAATGTATTTTTTAGCCCGAGAGGCTCTAAAATTTTTTCTTTTATATATTGAAATTGAGTAGTTCCTGAAACCTTTTCAATGAGCATGGAAATAAGTAAATAATTGGTGTTGGAATATTCATAATCTTCACCTGGTGCAAAGCTGGCGGGAAGATCCAGTACCAGTTCAAGTTTTTTCTTATCGCTTTCCGGAGGGTCGACCCAAAAATTAGGAGTATTGGTATAATTTGGAATACCGCTTCTATGCTGCACCATCATTCTTAAGGTAATTTCACTGGCATTTTCAATTCTTCCCACGAGTTCCGGAAAGTAATCTGCAAGTGTTTTATCCAGCGATAAGCGCCCTTCGCTTACCAGTTTGGTGATCGCAACTGCGTTATATAATTTCCCAATACTGGCAATTTTGAATAAAGAATGCGGATCTGCAGGTATTTTGTTTTCCCTGTTTTTCCATCCTTCAGCATAAAATTTCGGTGGCTTTGCGCCCTCGTCTACGTAAACAATAATCCCGTCAAATCCCAGGTCCACAGCCTCCTTCAACTGTTCCTGAACGCTATCTGGTAATGGCATAATCCACGCTTTTACCAAAATCCACGGTACAAAAAATAAAGAGCCTATGCTTACAAGAATAAATACTATCCTGAAAATTCGTTTTATTTGTTTTTTATTCATGATTTTCTATCGTAAATAGAGTATTTTGTCTTTCGGAATTAAAAAATGAAGATGTAAAAAAAGAAATTAATTTTTGATTAATACATCAATTTCTGTAACGATTCCATTGCCTACGCCCTTCAATTTTTTATACTGATTAACCATTGATTCAAATTGGAAAGCTGCTAAACCAATCACGTTTCGATAGGACGCAGAGGCGGTATATTCAGCAAAATCTTCATAATATTCAGATTGTGGAGTGGCCCTTATATTCAGGGAATCCGGTGGTAGAAAAGCAGTAGCCAGAATTAAAGACCTGTCAAACTGGGTGGAAAGATAGTTTTCCTGGCCATTTACGTAGTGGTTATAACTACTTTCATTTTGCGCAATATCATCTACTATTCTGTAGTAGTTGGTTAAAAGCGAATCAAGGACTGTATTATTAATTTTACCGAAGTATTTTGAGTTTTTAAGAGCTTCATATCCACTGGTGTTGGGTCTAAAATAGTAGTCCATAAAAGCACTTCCGCAGGACATAAGTAGAGAAAGGTTCTGCTCTTCTGTTTTGTCCAGTATACTCTTCCTGGCCTTTTTGCACTGCAGGCCCACATAGGTTCTATAAATGCTTAAGCTATCAAGCCATTGAATATCTTTTAAGGTGTGTGATCTAATTTTGCCCAAATACTCCTTCAGGGCTTTATCATCATTTCTGGCCTGGTTCCAGTTGTTTATCTGCAAGGCAATCAAGATCCCGATGACGACAAGTATAATTTCTCCTATCGCATAAATAAAATACTTACCACTTCTACTTTCCGAAATTTGTGATAGTCTAAATTTTCTAAATATTCTACTCATTTTTCAAATGGTATAGATTAGTCTTGAATGATATGTATGGTTTTAACTGAATTTTTTCTCTAATATGCAAGTTAACTATCTTATTTAAAGATGTTTATGTAAAATTAAAAAACTTAAATTATTCAGCCGTTTAGTCAATTCTTGGCTTAATTAGGTTGAACAGGTTCCGATAGCTGTTCGGCTTTTTTCTCATCATTTTTATACATCCATTTTAGTCCAAACAACGGTCTTAGTATATTAATCCGCCTGAGTATAAATTCATAAATGAGAAAGCACACCAAAAATGTAAATAGGCTAATCAATATAAATTTCAGCAAAACAGGAATTTCCAACGGCAGGATAAACAGGGCGCCGGCATACAAAACAAACATGTGAATGATATAAACCGGATAAGCTGCCTGGCTTAAATAGCTTAAGATCCTGCCCGGTTTGTTCAGGTATTTGTAGCCAAATCCGAAAACTGTAAAAATCCAGCAGTTAGATTCGAGGGCCATTAAATAGCCTGGTGCTTCCATGTTAAATAAGGTGAGACGGATTATATAAAAACAAATGGCCAGGCCAAAGTACAGCCATTTCCATTTCAATACCGTTTGCCAGAATGCCTGCCCTATATAGACGAAAAGGAAGCCGAAAAAGAAGGCCATCAGCCCAAGGAAAAATCCGTGCCAGGTCTGCGCGTACATTTCGAAGACCTGTGGCCTTACCAAAATTGTTTCCACCACAAAAAGAATAGATACAGAAAGTGGTCCTGCCGGATTTTTCATAAGGGAACTTAATCCTTTCATAAACCTGCTGTTCTTTATTTTCTTCAGATAAAAAAACAGGGGAAGCATTAGCAATACATAGGCGAAAATATTTCCCAGGAACCACAAATGTCCCTGGTGCGCATAATATCCCAAAGAAAGATTGTAGTACTCCTGAAAAATGAGAAAATGTAAAGGGACAATAGCAATTATCCCAAATATGTAGGGCAAGAGAATTCTTTTGCCACGCTCCAGCAACAATTCTTTCCAGTTACGTTTTTGAATGGCAAAATATACGCCCATACCCGAAACATAGAACAGCAACGGAATGCGCCATACATTAAGCATGCTCATAGGTTTCCACAAGCCTTCCATCAGCTCATCGCTTCTTATAAATCCAATGAACATTGCCCACGGCTGAAAGATGATGGCGATATGATAGATTAAAAGGAGTCCTATCGCCATCACCCGCAGCCAGTCTATATCGTATCTTCTTTGAGTTTTCATGATAAAAGATTTTGTAGTATTACTGTAACATCATAGCGATTACAGGACGATTTTTCTGGAGTTGCTCCATGTCCAGTTTTAGGCCTAATGGTGCAAGTTGTTGTTGCATCATTTCATAAATGGGTTTCATGTCTGAAAATGGACCCGCAACGGTTTCCCTTGGAGTCGCGCCAAAATTATTTCGTAGCGTTTTATCTGCATGTGCATCTATCAGCATTTGTACAATTTCCACCCGGCCAAAGAAAGCGGCGGTATGTAGCGGTGTGGAACCATCATTGTTTTTTACGGAAAGATCGGCACCTGCATCAATCAGTTCTTTGGCAATTTTGGTTTTACCAAATACGGCAGCAGTATTTAAAGGAGTGGAACCGCTAAAATTATCTTTTACGTTTAGATTACTACCTGCTTCAATATGTTGTCTCACAACCTCCAGGTTATTTGCCATTACCGCCGCGTGAATATCCATCGCTGATTTTTCTACCACAGGTTGTTCGTTAGATTTCTTGTTGGTCTGGCTGCAGGCCGAAAATAAAGTAGCCATTAAGAAAAGGTTCAATAATACCCGAACGGAATTCATTTTGAGTGTTTTCATGATTTTTAATTTTTAGCTTTTATATAATTAGGTTTTGTTTCTCACAAAGATGGAAAAGGGAAGAATAGAAGGCATACAAGCCACGATGCCAAAAGAATAAAGTTTGGAACAGGCATATAAATTATGAAGCAGCAGTATAAATTATGGCGCGAGTGCCGGTTATGTGGCTGATATTTAATGTTATATATCCATGTGAGATTATATAAAATTTTGTTAAATTGACTGGATAAACAATTGGATGTCAGATCACGCAAACAGAGGGGATTTTCTTAATCAGGCAACTGCAGTTATCGTGGAGAATGCTTCCAAAGATCAGTTTGGCGTTTCTGAACTGGCAGAACAGCTGAATATGAGCCGTTCCAATTTGCTGCGAAAGATAAAGAAAGCTACAAGTCTTTCGGCAAGCCAGTTTATAAGGCAGGTGCGATTAGAGATCGCTATGGAAATGCTGAAGGAAACTTCACTCACTGTTTCAGAGATTTCGTATAAAGTTGGTTTTGGAAGTTCCTCTTATTTCATCAAGTGTTTCCGGGAACAATACGGGTATCCCCCCGGCGCCGTGGGAAAGCCGGAACCGGAAAAACCGCTGCCGGTATCACCGGAACCTGTAGTCCAGGAGGCTTCCGAAGAAAAGCTAACCCACAAATTCCCCAACAAGATTCTGCTTGTTACGATAGCGATATTGGTTGTTTCAGAAACTTCTTTTTTCATTTTTTATAAACGGCCCGCGCAGGAGCATAAAGAAATACAGCCGGAAAAATCCATTGCGGTTCTACCTTTTAAAAATGAAAGCAATGATTCCACCAATCTTTACTTTGTTAACGGCTTGATGGAATCTACCTTAAATAACCTGCAGAAGATTAAAGACCTGCGGGTTATAAGCCGATCTTCAGTGGAGAAATACCGTAATACCAATAAAACAATTCCGGAAATAGCTGAAGAACTTAAGGTGAACTACTTTGTTGAAGGAAGCGGGCAAAAAGTAGGCGATCAGGTGTTGCTCAACATCCAGCTTATCGAGGCTTCGGGAGACCGGCATCTCTGGGCAGAGCAGTACAACCGTGAAGTGGGCGATATTTTTGCCCTTCAGAGTGAAGTTTCAGCAAAAATTTCGAACGCTATCGAGGCGATTGTCACTCCGGCAGAACTGAGGCAAATCGAGAAAAAACCAACTGAAAACCTGTTGGCGTATGATTATTACCTGCAGGCGCTGGATCCTTATTCATCCAGGACTAACGAAGGGCTTAAACAAGCCATCGGCTTATTTGAAAAAGCGATAAAAGAGGACCCGGAATTCTCGCTGGCCTATGCAAATCTCGCCATTTCCTATTACCTGCTGGAAATGTTCCAGGCTGAAAAACAGTTTACAGAAAAGATTAATAGTTATGCAGATAAAGCGCTGCTGTATGATTCAAAATCTGCTGAAAGTCTTACAGCTAAGGCTTTTTATTACATTCAGACAAAGGAATATTCCTTAGCCCTTCCATATCTTGAAAAAGCCCTGGAGTATAATCCAAATTCTTCTCTGGCTATTCAAATGCTGGCCGATTTCTATTTCCGGTTAACTCCAAATACCCAAAAATACCTGGAATATGCCTTAAAAGCTGCGCAGTTAAATGTTGCAGCAAATGACTCGGTTACCCAAAGCTATGCCTATTTGCAGCTGAGCAATGCGCTGGTTTCCTCAGGGTTTTTTGATGAAGCGCTTAAATTTGTAGATCTGTCGCTTGATTATGATTCACAAAATTATTACTCCCCGCATGTAAAAGCGTTTATTCTTTTTGCCAGGGATGCTAATGTTAAGCGAACCCAGAAATTATTGGTCAAGGAATGGAAGAAGGATACCACCCGGTTAGATATTTTGCAGGATATCGCTAAAATGTATTATGTGGAAGAAGATTATAAAACCGCTTATTTCTATTTTAAGAAATTTGTAGACGCTAGGGAAAAAAGAGGCCTGGATATTTATACAGGGGAAAATGCGAAAATCGCCCTGGTATATGAGAAGCTTGGTTTGCATGAAGAAGCAGAAAGTTTCTTCAGTTCTTTTTCAGAATATTGTCAAAACGATAATACGGTTTATAAGAGCGCTAATCTTGCAATAAAATACGCGTACGAAGGGAAAATTAACCAGGCAATGAAGCAACTCAAAATATTTTCAAATAAGGATAATTATCCATTCTGGTTTTTATTAATTGAAGGGGACCCAATATTCAAACCTTTAAAAAATCATCCTGATTTTCAAAAAACCATGCAAAAGATCAAAGACCGGTTTTGGGCAAAACATGCTATTATGAGGGCAAAACTGGAGGAAGAAAAACTTATATGATGAAAGAGGAAAATAGAAAGATTTAGGAATATTTATGCTGATAAATATCTTAATTTTAAGAAATTTTCTCCAAATGCCTGGTTGAAAAACATCAATAACATCCTTGTGTTTAATTGAAATTTTCAGGTTATGACCCTAAAACAACTTCTACAAAATAATTTCTGGTTAAGTATTTCAACCATTCTTTTCGATTTATATCCCGGGGAAGAGAAGAACAGTGAAGGATATGAAGATGTATATGCGAATTTGTTGATGATGAACCCGGAAGAAACCGATATGACCATTGTGGTTAAGACAGTATTTGATCATTTTGATGGTTCAGCCTACGTTGATGTTTCTGGCCGATATAAGCATCCAAAAAATGAGGAAGAAGAATTTTCCCAGGCCATAGAATTCACTCCCTGGAAGAAATGGTTGGGTATGGATATTAATGAAGAAAGTTTAAAGGAATTTACAGAATTGGAGATCTTGGCGCATTGTCTTTATGAAATGACCTTTGCGGGCTTTGAAGAAGAAGAGGTACAGGAACAATTGAATAATATTGAACAGAGCATGGGAGAGTACGAAAAAATGACCGATGAAGAAAAAATTGAAAACAATCGTTCCCTGGAAGATTTTTTAGATGATTTAATGAAAGATGAAGAGGATGAAGAGGAAAACAAGAATTTATAACTTGAAAATTGAAGCAGCTGGACATAATGATGGCCACAATCTGTAGGCCTCTTCTGTTATACCTGAATATATCATGTAAAAAATCAGCCAATTTTTGTAGTATAAAATCTTAGCCAAGAAAAAAGATCTTTTATCTCTCTCGCCATGCTTTTTTCATTAATTTTTTCAGCTCAAAATCCTAAATACTTAACCCTCAAACAACTAAGGAAAGGGTTACTTTAACTTTGAAGTGAAAATGCTGAAATTGCAAACCTTTTTTAAAAGATCCCTGTAAATGATTTTGGTCATTTTTCCAGCTCTATGGTTCTCATAATTTTGTATGAAGTTATTTGAACCCGATGTGATGAATGTACTAATCCTGACTGATTTTTCAGAAGTGTCGAATAATACAGGCAAGTATGCCCTGGATTTCCTTGGCAATGCTCCGGGCCAGATTTATGTGCTCAATATCCAGAATATTAACTTTAAGAAAGCGGTGCCCGATGTTCTGGAGCGAAAAATGGTGGAAATATCCGGGAAATTGCATAAAAGTATTGAGTTATTTCAACAGTATTCCAACAATTTAAAACTGGAATTTCACAGCATTTTATCTTCAGAAAACCTTATTAATGCGGTGCGAAGGTGCGTTGCAGAAAAGAAGATCGACCTTATTTTTATTGGAGCGATAAGCCGTGATGTAAGGCATCATCCTCTATTGGGGGACCATGCCTATGAGGTGGTGCGAAAAATTAAGTGCAATATTGTGGCAGTGCCCGAAAATCAAAAATATAGAAAGCCTGAAACCAGTATTTTGCCCATAGATTATTCGGTTTTGTCTGAAGAGAGGATATACCAGCATATTAAAAACTGCAGTTTTCTTAAGGATACACAAATGACCGTAGTGGAAATAGAGGAAAATGATTTTGGGGTTAAAAAAGAGGAAACGGTAGCGCATAAACTTCCGGACCTGCTGAATGGGGCAAAGGTGGATTACATAGATATGGCAGAACCGGCCATTTTTAGCAGGGATGTTCTTCTGGAAATACAGGAAAAATTTGATATTATCGTAGTGCTGGGAAAAAATCTGAATGTATGTGACCGGCTGTTACATACCCGCTATGGCCTTTGCTCTATGGTAAATAACCAGCTTCCTATCCTGGTACTTCACGGGTAGAATGCATAGTTTTTTCTTTATTTTTAAGAAGTTCAGCCTTAGAATCAGGGGATGAAATAAGCAGACTCGCGTGAAAAGTGAATGGGAGGGAATGACCGGTTTTTCAAATTATAAGTAATTACAAGTCTTTCCAGAGGCTGAAAAAAATTGATCCCGCTTCAACACATTATCAACTTTAAAAAGTTGGCCGGTTTTATAGAAAAGAATCAAAAGAAGGATTATTATCTCTTTTGTCGGAATCTTTTGAAGGTAACCTTCTTTTGTAGAGAAAAATTTGGTAACCAATTTCCATCTCCATCTACTGCATGTGCAAAAAAATCAGCCCCTTCCTAATTGAAGAGGCTGATTTTGATGCAAATTATTTCCCTGTTTAAAACCGGAAGCCGTACCTGATTTTAAGTCCGAAAGCCAGGGTTTTTACTTCATCTACATATGCCGTGGATGCTGTATTACTTGCTGAAGTAAGCAGGCTGTTATTTGTAAAGTTCATGGGATCTTCAGCATTATAAGCAATAAGGTCTAGCCCGTTTTTTTCAGGCTTTATGTCCTTTAACCCATAGTCTACAAACAAGCCCATGTAGAGTGTCTGGTCATTTTCCAGCATGAATTTCACCCCTGTTTCCAGGTTAAGGATCAAATTGGTTTGAAGCCCAAGGTCAGACCTTGAAGTATTAAGAGCCCCAAAATCCCCAAACCCGGCGAACATCGGCTCGCGGAGCTCCGCATAATACTGCTCATAATACCCGCTGGTGGCCAGCGAAGAAGCCTCTGTTTCATATTCAGATTTAAGCACAAAACCCATCTTTGCACCTGCCGCGGCATAAAACCGGGCAATGTCCCCGGTTTCAAACTGAACTTTTAAAGGCACATTCAGGAAATACGCGTACTGGTTTTCCCGGAAATCTTCTGCCTGGTATCGGAATTCAAATGCTTCTCCTTCCGGATCTGCAGTGGCATAAGCATCTGCTACAGAGGAGAGCTGAGCAGCGCCTTCCATATACTGAAGTCCTGCACCTGTGCCGATACTCCAGTTTTCAGAAAGATAATACGCATACTGCGCTCCAAAGCCAAAACCGTTTTCCAGCTCGCTTTTATCCTGTAGGACTTCATAATCAAGTTTTGAGAAGGAGCCCTCCAGGTAAAAGGAAACTTCGTTTTTAGACTGCCCATAGGAATTTCCCATGGCAGCGCAAACCAGCATAAGCAGTAACAGCTTCATAATTGATTTGCCCCGGTAAGTATTTTTATAATTGAATTTCATAAGATTTTATTTGATGATTTAGAATGAATTCCGTTCCCGTTAGCGAACAATAAATTTTAGCGATTTACTGCGTTTGTTTGTTTTAATGCTAAGGATGTAAACACCTGCCTGCACGTTGTACGGCAGCTCGATGGTGGTAATTTTCTTATTGGAACTCATTCTTTCAATAAGCGCCCCATTCAGGTTATGGATGGAAAGCTGCATGGTAGCCAGTTCTTCTTTCGGGAAATCTGCAAGCAACTCTAAAGATGCCCCTGCATTTACCGGGTTTGGAGACAGCACCACGTTGTAGGAGCTTCTCAGCTGGATGGTAGTGGAACAGGTTTTTAATACCTCTCCGTCTTCAGTGGTCATTTCCACATAGTAATTGCTTTGGGCATCCAGCGCATCACCGGCGTTGTCACCTTCAGAAAAGTATTGCCCGGTTCCGATAAGGGCTCCGTTTTTGTACCATCTAAAGCTTTCAAACTTATACCCCCCGTTGGTTGCGGGATTGTTGTTTACCAACAATACATTATTGAACTTCTGCACCACGATATCCTCAAAATCAAAGGTTTTCTCAACTTTGATATGGTAGGTCCTGCTGGCATTTCCATCTCCTGAAGTCACCATTATGGTTTTGTTGTAAATCCCGGGAGCAGGTGTTTCGATCGTAAACATTTCTGCATGATCTGCGGAAGAACCGCGGTTGGATTCCAGCTGGATCTGCACCTGGTCTTCATCACTGCCACAGCCAATCAGGTAATAAATATCTGTGGTAGGATTGGAGTAGGAGGTACCGTTGATCACCACGTTGTCCAGTCTTGCAGTACTGTTTACGATGTTCAGTGTCCTGGTAACAGGAGTTGCAGCTTCATAATTCTGGTTGCCAGGCTGGGTAACGGTAATGCTGATGGCGCCTGCGGCAAGCAGCCTTACAAATCCGCGCTCGCTTACCGTGGCTGCAGGTTCGGTGTTTTCAGAAGTATAGGTGTACTTCACAGCCAATCCTGAAGTTGAAGTAGCATCCAGCAGGAAGTTATCATCGGTTTGCAGGTTCCTGTCTGCAGGTTCATCAAAAGTGATGCTTTGCGTGGCCTTGTTAATAGTAAGCTCTGCAGACAGCACTTTATCAATATGGTTCTCCAGGCTTACGCTTGCGGTAACCGTATAACTTCCGGCGTTTGTTTTAGCATTGTTATTGTAGCTTACACTTGCACCTTCAGGGAGTCCAATCACACTAAGAGTGTGTGGCTGGCCATCGTAGGTAAAAGTGGCACCCTCAAAACTTAGCCCTTCAATTTCTATCGGCTCGATTACCAGGGAAACTTCTTTTGAAGCGGACAGGTAATTCTCTGTTTCTTCGGAAGAAATTGTTACCTCATAAGTTCCTGCGTTTGTAAACCCTTGTGCCGGAGCATAGGTCAATGCAGATTCCTCATGGTTCAGTTTAGCTGAAACATTTTTAATCGTTCCATCGTAGGTAAAGGTTTGAACAGCTTCGGCAGTAATTACCGCTTCGGCTTTTTTGATGACAAGCTCTGCAGTCAGGACTTTATCATTGTAGTTTTCCTGGCTTACCGTTGCAGTCACTTTATAAGTACCTGCATTAATTTGCTCATTATCGGCATATTTTACGGTTGCTCCTTCTGGAAGATTTTCCACAAAAATGCTATGCGTTGTATTATCATAGACAAAACTGGCATCGGCAAAAGTCACTCCTTCAATTTCCGCATTTTCGATTTTCAGCGAAACGTCTTTGGAAGCTGACAGATAATTGTCAGTTTCTTCAGCTGAAACAGTTATTTCATAAGTACCTGCGTTGATATAGCTTTGTGCAGGAGAATATGTCAATGCAGTTTCCTCATGATTTAGTTTAGCTGAAACATTTTTAACCGTACCATCATAGGTGAAGGTCTGCGTTGCATCGGCAGTAATTACCGCTTCAGCTTTGTTGATCACAAGATTTGCAGTCAGCACTTTATCATTATAGTTTTCCTGGCTAACTGTAGCGGTTACTTTATAAGTTCCCGCATTGATCTGGTCGTTGTTTTCATAATTTACGGTTGCACCTTCCGGAAGGTTTTCCAGGAAAATGCTGTGAACTTCGCCATTATAGATAAAAGTGTCATCTGCAAAAACAACTCCTTCAATTTCGGCATTTTCGATCACCAAAGAGACATCTTTGGAAACAGACAAATAATTGCCGGTTTCTTCCGCGGAAATTGTTACATGATATGTACCGGCTGCAGTATATCCTTGCTGCGGACTAAAAGTTAGCTGCGCCTCCTCATGATTTAGTTTAGCCGAAACATTTTTAACCGTTCCATCATAAGTGAAGGTCTGAACAGCTTCGGCAGTGATTACCGCTTCAGCTTTTTTGATCACAAGATTTGCAGTGAGTACTTCATCATTATAATTTTCCTGGCTGATCGTTGCAGTTACTTTATAAGTATTGGCATTAATTTGGCCGTTATTGTCATACTTAACGGTTGCACCTTCAGAGAGGTTTTCCACAAAAATGCTATGCACTGTCCCGTCATAGATGAAACTGTCGTCTGCAAAAGTTACTCCTTCAATTTCGGCATTTTCGATTTCCAGCGAAACATTTTTGGAAGTCGATAGGTAGTTATCGGTTTCTTCCGCGGAAATTGTTACCGGGTAAGTTCCGGCTGCGGTATAACCTTGTTGCGGGCTGTAAACCAATTCAGTCTCAGAATGATTCAGCTTGGCTGAAACATTTTTAACCGTTCCGTCATAAGTAAAGGTCTGAACAGCATCGGCAGTGATTAAGGCTTCAGCTTTTTTAATGATTAGATTTGCAGTCAGTACTTTATCATTATAATTTTCCCGGCTTACCGTTGCGGTTACTTTATAAGTTCCTGCATTGATTTGCCCGTTATTGTCATACTTTACGGTAGCATCTTCAGGAAGGTTTTCCACAAAAGTACTGTGAGAATTTGCGTCGTAGATAAAACTATTATCAGTAAAAGCTAATCCTTCAATTTCCGCGTTTTCGATTTCCAGGGAAACTTCTTTGGAAGCCGATAAATAATTATCGGTTTCTTCAGCAGAAATAGTTACATCATACTTTCCAGCATTGGTAAATCCTTGTGCCGGAGCATAAATTAATTCAGTTTCCTCATGGTTTAGGTCGGCTGAAACATTTTTAAGTGTGCCGTCATAAGTGAAAGTCTGAACGGCTTCCGCAGTGATTATTGCTTCAGCTTTGTTGATGAGAAGATTAGCAGTCAGTACTTTATCATTGTAGTTTTCCTGACTTACCGTGGCAGTCACTTTATAAGTACCTGCATTGGTCTTGTCATTGTTCTCATACTTCACTGTGGCGCCTTCAGGAAGACCGGATATGGCTAAGCTATGAACCTCTCCATCATAAGTGAAAGTTTCATTTTCGAAAGCCACTCCTGTAATTTCTGCATTTTCAATTTTCAGCAAAACTTCTTTTGAAGCAGACAAATAATTGTCTGTTTCTTCCGCTGAAATGGTTATGTCATACTTTCCAGCATTGGTAAATCCTTGTGCCGGAGCATAAATTAATTCAGTTTCCTCATGATTCAGCTTAGCTGAAACATTTTTAACTGTTCCATCATAAGTAAAGGTCTGCACGGCTTCGGCAGTGATTATTGCTTTGGCTTTTTTGATGACAAGGTCTGCAGTGAGTACTTTATCATTGAAATTCTCCTGACTAACGGTTGCAGTTACTTTATAAGTTCCCGCATTGATCTGGTCGTTGTTTTCATACTTTACGGTTGCACCTTCAGGAAGATTTTTTACAAAAATACTGTGTGCTGTCCCATCATAAACAAAATTATTATCTGCAAAAGTTACTCCTTCAATTTCGGCATTTTTGATTTCCAAAGAGACATTTTTGGAAGCCGACAAGTAATTATCAGTTTCTTCCGCGAAAATTACGATTGGGTAAGTTCCGGCCTTGGTATAACCCTGCTGCGGACTGAAAGTCAGCTGCGCCTCGTCATGGTTCAGCTTAGCTGAAACATTTTTGATTGTTCCATCGTAAGTAAAGCTCTGAACAGCATCGGCAGTGATTACCGCTTCAGCTTTTTCGATGACAAGATCTGCAGTCAGCACTTCATCATTAAAGTTCTCCTGGCTTACTGTTGCGGTTACTTTGTAAGTTCCAGCGTTGATTTTGCCATTATTGTCATACGTTACAGAAGCCCCTTCAGGAAGGTTTTCCACAAAAATGCTGTGTGCGGTTTCGTCATAGACAAAACTTTCACCTGCAAAAACAACTCCTTCAATTTCGGCATTTTCGATCACCAAGGAGACATCTGTGGAAGCTGATAAATAATTATCAGTTTCTTCCGCAGTGATCATAATTGGATAAGTTCCTGCTGTAGTATATCCTTGCTGCGGGCTAAAGCTTAAGCCAGTTTCTGAATGATTCAGTTTCGCTGAAACATTTTTCACCGTCCCGTCATATGTAAAGGTTTGAGTAGCCTCCGCAGTGATAACCGCTTCGGCTTTTTTGATGACCAAATTGGCAGAAAGTTCCAGGTCATTATAATTCTCCTGGCTTACGGTTGCTGTTACTTTATAAGTTCCTGCATTGATTTGCCCGTTATTGCCATACGTTACAGAAGCACCTTCAGGAAGGTTTTCCAAGAAAATGCTATGCGTTTTCCCGTCATAAACAAAACTATCGTCTTCAAAGACAACTCCTTCAATCTCGGCATTTTCGATCACCAGCGAAACATTTTTGGAAGCCGATAAATAGTTATCAGTTTCTTCCGCGGAAATTGTTACTGGATAAGTTCCTGCTGCGGTATAACCTTGCTGCGGACTGAAGCTTAAATCAATTTCTGAATGGTTCAGGTTCGCTGAAACATTTTTCACCGTCCCGTCATAAGTGAAAGTCTGAACAGCTTCGGCAGTAATTACGGCTTCGGCTTTTTTGATGATAAGATTTGCAGTCAGAACTTTATCATTATAATTTTTCTGGCTGACCGTGGCGGTTACTTTATAAGTTCCTGCATTGATTTGCCCGTTATTGTCATACTTTACAGAAGCACCTTCAGGAAGGTTTTCTACAAAAATGCTATGCGTTGTCTCGTCATAGACAAAGCTGTCATCTGCAAAAGTTACTCCTTCAATTTCGGCATTTTTGATTACCAAAGAGACATTTTTGGAAGCCGAAAAATAATTATCGGTTTCTTCCGTAGAAATTTTTACCGGGTAAGTTCCTACTGCGGTATATCCCTGCTGCGGACTGAAAGTCAGCTGCGCCTCCTCATGGTTCAGTTTGGCTGAGACATTTTTAAGCGTTCCATCATAGGTAAATGTCTGCGTAGCATCAGCAGTAATTACCGCTTCGGCTTTTTTGATGACCAAATTGGCAGAAAGTTCCAGGTCGTTATAATTCTCCCGGCTTACGGTAGCGGTTACTTTATAAGTTCCTGCATTGATTTGCCCGTTATTGTCATAAGTTACAGAAGCCCCTTCAGGAAGGTTTTTCACAAAAATATTTTGAGTGGTGCCGTCATAGACAAAACTGTCATCGGTGAAAGTGACTCCTTCAATTTCGGCATTTTCGATCACCAAGGAGACATCTGTGGAAGTTGATAAATAATTATCGGTTTCTTCCGCGGAAATTGTTACAGGATATGTTCCTGCGGCGGTGTATCCCTGTTGCGGACTATAGCTTAAGTCGGTTTCTGAATGATTCAGCTTGGCTGAAACATTCTTAACAGAACCGTCATAAGTAAAATTTTGAACAGCTTCGGCAGTGATTACCGCTTCAGCTTTGTTGATCACAAGATTTGCAGTGAGTACTTCATCATTGTAATTTTCCTGGCTTACTGTTGCAGTTACTTTATAAGTATTGGCATTAATTTGGCCGTTGTTTTCATACTTTACGGTTGCGCCTTCAGGAAGATTTTCCACAAAAATGCTGTACGTTGTCCCGTCGTAGATAAAAGTATCATCGGCAAAAACAACTCCTTCAATTTCGGCGTTTTCGATTTCCAGCGAAACATTTTTAGAAGCCGACAAATAGTTATCGGTTTCTTCCGCTGAAATTATTACAGGGTAAGTTCCTGCTGCGGTGTAACCTTGCTGCGGACTAAAGCTTAAATCGGTTTCTGTATGATTCAGCTTGGCTGAAACATTTTTAACCGTCCCGTCATAAGTAAAGTTTTGAACGGCTTCGGCAGTGATTACCGCTTCGGCTTTTTTGATAGTAAGCGTGGCTGTTAATGTTCTGTCCCCACAGCTGGCATGGGCTGAAGTTATCGTTGCGGTAATTTTATAGCTGCCAGCATTGGTGTAAGTATTGCTTACATCATAATCAACAGTTGCTCCTTCGGGTAATCCGGCTACTGCTAATGTGTGCGCATTGCCATCATATACCACTTCATCATTAGAGAAAGTTACCTCTTCAATATCGTTCTTATTGATGGTAATCTCAAAGCTGTTCTCATCTGAACAGCCATTTTCATTTTTTCCGTAGACATATAAAGTCTGCGTACTGGTTATTTGAGCTCCGGCTGAAAGTGCTGTTCCTTCACCATCTGGCTGTGTATAGTAATTTCCTTTAGTTAATGCCGGAAGGCTGTAGCTGCCGCAGGCAGTAACATTGGTCGGAGCGTCTACCTTATATGGTACCGGTTCTGTAATAGTAACACTAGCCGTGTCTGTACATCCATTAGCATCGGTAACTGTTACAGAGTAAGAGCCGGCAGAAAGCTCTGTAGCTGTGGCGGTGTTCTGTGCAGTGGGATCATCCCATAATAAGGTATAGGGTGCTATGCCATTTGCAGGTGTAACTGTAGCTGTTCCGGTGGAGTCTCCATTACAGCCTACATTAATTTTGGAACTTATGGAAGCGGTCATGGTGCAGCCGCCAATACCGGTTCCCTGGATATCGAAACTATAGGGTACATTCTCTCCCCCGTCACCATTAATGGTAACTGTGGCGGTTCGAAGTCCCGCAGCTTTTGGATCAAAATCAAGCACTAAATCTGCTTTATGTGTATATTCCATTGTTAAAGCAGGCATAGAAACTACTGAGAAATCTTCGGCATTTGCACCACTTATTTTTATGGATCTAGTCCCATTAATTATTACAGCTCCCCTATGAATATTCTGTACTTTGATGGTACGACGCCTTGTATTTTCAAAAACTGTAGCTTCCCCAAAATCTACCGGAGCTTCTTCAGACACAGCTTTCTCATTACTGGTTACCTCAATAAAGCCGGGATCAAATTTCGGGAGGTTATCTTTCGTAAAGTCATACGAATCAAATGGTTTATGGTATATACTGCTTTCTACTAATTCCACCGTTACTGTCTTCCAGCCCATGGCTGAAACTACTGGCAAAAAAAATGTGCCTTCCGGTGGCTCAACATTGGTAAACATGATTTTATTTGCTTCCAGGCTAAATTTTTCTTCTCCCAAACGCTTTGTATAGACGCGCAGGTTTCCGGTAGTCCTGTCTAACACTAATCTGGCATATTCACCTTGTGTTCTTAAGGCGGTACCAAAATTCTCGGTGTCGACATGCCTCTTTAAACCATCCCTGCCCCTAAAGGCCCATTCATCTGCATACATTCCTACTTCGTGGTCAATAGGGTAAATTTGCGGATAGGAAGCTATACCAAAGGAGCAGCCCAACCGGCCTGGCCAGTAACCATCTGCGACAATTTTAATGGTCCAGGCATAAATAGCCTCACTATCGGTCATAGCTGGATATGTCCGCACAAAACCATGTCGGCTCATATTAGTAGGCCAGGTATAAGTATTTTCGTGATTCTCAAATTTAAAAAAGTTCATATCCTGTCCTGAGGCTGTAAGAAAGGAAAATAATAGTGCTACAGAGCAGAGAAATTTATTGATTTTTTTGTAGAAATGTTTCATTGGTAATAATAGAGAAGGTTAGATGTGAAATATTAGGTTGATTTAAGGAAAGCAGATATAAAGGGCAGGGATTTACTTCCTACCTTGGTGTTATTTCAAAAAATTTTAAGCGATTAGGCTAGGAAAAAATTAAGCCTTTTGCAATGGGATGCTAAGTAATTTATTTTCATATGATGCGATTTGGGGCGGTTAATCGGTTTTCACTTTAAGATTTCATAAAGATCGAAAGAGAAAATTTTTTCTTTTCTTTTAAGAAATCGGTGGTTAATTTAGTATTTTTTAACAAGAAAAAACAAATTTTTTCCTTTCATACCTCAAAACTAACACTTAAACAGGTTTTGTGCAGCCAAAGAAGAGGCAGCTGCTGTACAGCTATTCTGCGGTTCTCAAAGAGATAAGAGAGAAGTAATATTAATTATACAGTAAGTTTTTACCTACAATTCTATTTATGAGCTATTTGAATTTTTCAGCATAAGATTTAATTTTTGAAAGAAGAATAGAAAATATGAGAAAATTATACCTGGATGATGTTCGCAGTCCTGGAATGTTCTATTTTCTTTTCTGAAGCGGAAGCTTTTACAGTAATGTGCACTTCCAAAGAATTTGTAGGAGGTTGAATTAAGTTCGCTGGCTCTATCTCAATTGTGGGTACTGGTTTAAAAGAAGTTTCCAAACATTAATGAAGCTACTGAAAGTGAGAGACGGAAGCTATTTTCAGCCCTGGTAATTATCGAATAAGTGTAAACCTGGAGCAAAATATTGCCTGCTGCTTTCCCTGGCACTTTACAACAGGATAAAGCGTGATAAACAGAATTTTTTCGAAGAACTTTTTGTTATTTCATCCACAAATTTTTTTAGCTCGTCATCAGGAATGAATATATCTTTATTAATTTTTCATGCTCTATTATCAAAGTCTTGCTTCAAGAACTGTTTCGATGCATTGGTATAGTTCTTCAACATCAAAAGGTTTGGGTAAAAATGCGTCGGCTCCAGATCCATCAGCAATAGACGGATTTGCATGTGCAGACATCAATAAAATCGGGATTTCCTTTGTCTCCCTGGCATCTCTTAAATTTTTGCAGAGATCGACACCGTTACCGTCAGGTAGCATTATATCCATCAGGATGAGGTCGGGGATTTCCTTGTTGATGGTTTTAGTAAAGGAGGTGGCATTTGGAAATGCCTGTACTTCAAAATTTTTATGGATAAGAAGAACACTCATTAAATCACGTAGCCCATAATCATCTTCCACTAAATAAACCTTTTTCATCTTTTAATTCTAAAAAATCAAAGATATAGTTTCATTAATTCTTTAAAATTTAAGGCTTTGTTAAAAATGCCTTAGATGCGGGTTAAATTTAGCAAATCCGGGGTAGCATAAAATAAAATTCTGAGCCTGCTCCCACTTTACTTTCTACTGCCAGCTGGCCATGATGGGCATCAATAATTTGTTTGGTAAGATACAAGCCAAGCCCAAGGCCATTAATCCCTTTTGTAGATTCTGCTCTGTAAAAACGGCTGAATACCTGCTTTTGTTCTTCTTCCGTAAGGCCAATTCCTTCGTCCCGGACGCCAACCCGTATATTTTCATCATTAACCGAAAGGTTTAAATGTACTTTTTGCGCCGTAGGGGAATATTTTACCGCATTGCTAAGCAAATTAATTAGTGCCTGCTCAAGACGCTGCTTATCGGCTTTTACTATAACCGGATTTTCCCCCAAATTGGTTATTATTTGATGAGTGGATGCACTATGGCTAAAAGTTTCGGCTAAATCGAGAAGCATTTCCCTGAGATCGAACTCTTCATAATGGAATTCCAGTTTCCCTGCTTCAATCCGGGACATGTTTAAAAGATCTTCTATGAGAGTATGTAGCCTATCGGCCTGTTCCAAAGCCTTGGAAAGAAACAACCTGCTGGAGGGCTCTTCAATTTTCTTTTCCAGTATCTGCAAATATCCCTTCACGGTAGTTAATGGAGTTTTTAATTCGTGGCTCGCCAGTGCAATAAATTCATCCTTTTTTTCGCTCAGTGATTTCACTCTTTCAAAAAGCCTGGAATTGTCCAATGCAATGGCTGCCTGTGCCGCAATGCTCTTGATCATCATTTCATGTTCCTCCTGGAAGACGCCTTTCTCCGGATGTCCAAACAACAGTCCTCCTGTAACTTTTCCGGAGGACGAAATAACCGGAATGGCCATATAACTTACTACTTTTAGGTGGCCCGGGGGCATTCCGTTGAAAGGATAATTTTGGCCGTACCGCGCATCACTGGTTATATCATCTATTCGCACGGCACCCTGTCCTGTGAAAGTAGACTGAAATACTGCTGTATGGCGGGGCATTCCCAGATTTTCGAACGCTTCTTTCGGGGCTCCGGAGAGCGTATAAAGCATCATCGATTCGCCATTTCCATTTTCGGTATTATAGAAAAAAGCTCCAAATTTCGCTCCTGAAAGTTTAGTACATGCGTCGGTGACCTTTTGTATCACCGTCTGTACGTCCAGGTTTGAAGAAATGTCGCGGCCAACAGAATTAAGGATGTTAAGCTTTACATTATAAGCTTTAATCTTTTTCCTGAATCTGATCTGTTCTTCAATATTACGAGCAATTTTGGAGGCCCCGATAATAGCTCCCTGCAGGTTTTTTATGGGAGATACACTAAGCGAAACGGGTATTTCTTTACCTACCTTTGTTACCCGTACCGTTTCAAAATGCTGAATTTTTTCCCCGCTCTTTATTTTTTTCAGTATCAAATCTTCTTCCTGAAGGCGTTCGGCGGGAATCAGCAAAGTGATGGGTTTTCCCAATACCTCTTCTTCCGAATATCCAAAGATTTTTGAGGCTCCATGATTCCAGCTGGTAATCGTACCATTAAGATCTTTGCTGATAATAGCATCGTCTGAATGCTCTACTATAGCAGAAAGATGCGCCTGTTTTTTTTCAGATTCCAATCGCTCTGAAATTTCCCGGGCCACTTTTGAAGCGCCAATTATCCTGCCCGCAGAATCTTTGATGGGCGAAATGGTTAACGAAAGCGGGATCTCTTTCCCTGTCTTGTCCAGGCGAATAGTCTCAAAATGCTTAATTTGTTCTCCTCTTTTTATTGTATCCAGAATCATGCGTTCGTCCTTTAGCCGATCTTCAGGAAAAAGAAGGCTTATATGTTTACCTATCACTTCTTCTTCGGTGTACTTAAAAAGCTTTTCCGCTGCTTTGTTCCAACTGGTAATGTGCCCGTTTAGATCTTTGCTGATAATGGCATCGTTGGAGTACTCTACTATAGCCGAGAGCCTGGCATTTTTTATTTCTTCACTTTCTGTCGAATAATTGGGTATAAGGCAAAAATTTACCAGCTGTTCTCCCTGATCGGCCTTTAATGAAAATGAAGTGCTCAAAAGGAAGGACTGATTCTTAGGCCCAGCCTTTACCTGTTTATTAATAACTGGATTCCGGGAATGTAAGATTTCAAGAAGGGGCGAGTTTTCTGAAGAAATTCTACGGCCGTTGCCATCAAAAAACTTGAGGGTTTTTATCTCAAAAACTGAAGTTCCGGGAAGTGCTTTTAATTCACATAGCTCATCGAAGGCAGTATTGCTGAGGTGTAAAATTCCCTGTCTGTTACAGGTAAATAAAGGAACGGGCAGCTCTTTTAATAGCTGTTCAACACTGAATGATGGCGCAGATGACAAGGGGCTTTCCGTAGATTTCATAGATTTTGATAATCTTTACATACTGCAATTTAACTAATTTAACTTTTGTTGAACACTAATAAAAACAGGTTTTTCTTGTGAAAGAAATAATTTTATGGGGGCAGGATATAATTTTACAGAGGTCAGTAGTTAATTGCAGATAATTTGTTCATGATATACTTTATCCTTTTTGATCATGTTGATAATAGATTAGTGAAGATTGTAGTCTTGCTTTGTGAACGATAATCCTATAACAGAATTCACTAAAATACCTATTGATGTTGAATCACTCAGTCAGGGATAGGTTGTTCTTATCCAGGACTTTATTTGATATATAATTGTATGAAGAGCTTTGAAATTAAGCCACCGTTGCTCTCAATCTGAATGATATCCTAAGCCTTTGCAATGGGTTTATACCCTCTCCACCTGTCAGTTGTTATTTTCGCATTAATATGATCAACAAAAAAATATGGCAGGGACCTGGCCGAAAAATCATCGATCCTCATAACATACATCCTTTTCACCTTGTCATCATCCGTTAGATCAACAGCCGTTATTGCTTTCTTTTTTTAGCTTTATAACTTCTGCCAATTTGTTTTTTCTCGCGTGCACCCAGTACAAATTCATCGATGTAGATAGTTCCACTCATTGAATGATTGCCATTGCTCTCCATGGCCTCCCGTACTTTATGCATAAACAAACGGGCTGTCTTTTCTGTAGCCCCGAAACGAACAGAAACAGGGTATTGGAGGTAGCGGAGTTCTGGTGCGCACAAATATTGCAGATTCTTGAGAAATCCTTCCTTACCTAAAGTTTTTTATGGCCACATTTGCGGCATTGGAAACCATCACTCCACTTGATTCCAGCCAGGTATTCTTTACAATCTTCATCATTTTTGAACTGATTAGGGAACTCCAGGAGATTTTGACCCTTGAAAATATTCATAATATCTTATTGGCCGAAAAGGAAAACTATAAGCCAATTAAGGTTACTAGTGATAACGAATTTCTCATCTGGGGGATGGTTACGGCTGTAATAAAAACCTGTAATATTTGCACTTGTAGACTGTAATAAGTTTTATGCCTCATGTGAAGGATGTTTAACCCCGGGCTGGTAAACCTGTCGTGGTACTTAGCAATAATGACGGTTGTGAAATAGTCTGCTCAAATGAAGCTAAGGCTCTTGCTATTCCTACTACCATTATAAACAGGAGTTATAGCCTCAATTTAGAGACCTGCATGACCACCTATGAGCGGGAATTGGCCAGGATAAGGGCCAGCCGTTTTTTGCATTAAAGCCTGGGGAGTTGGTAGTGTATGCGGATGGGGAGGAAAATAATGGACTTTAAGTTGGAAAAGATGAAGAGGTCTCTGTTTGATAAGGAAAGTGTTCCTCAGGAAATTTTGACAAAATCTTTTGGTGGAATATTTACAGATATTAATAATATCTTCGAAGGTTAAACTGGAATATTAAACCTTCAAAAGGCTGGGTATTTGGCTAACAGATCCACCTTTTAATTATAATAATTAGTTTCTTGAGGTGATTTATGGAATTTGGAACTAAATGAAAATCTCCAGGTAGACTCAACGATTTAAAAACTCGTGGCGTATAAGATATCCTGACTACGGCTACACGGATTACCTGAGATTTTGCACACCAATGGAATGATTAATATTACTAAAGAGCTGGCGGAATAATAAAACCTCTGATCCAGATTTCCTAATAATTGGAAGAAGTATTTCAAAAGCTCATCAGATATCCTTACCTGCTATTAAGGAAGAATGAAAGAGGCATGTTTTGAGGTGCCAATTGTATTAGACTACAGAAATGATAGTGAACCTAATGACGGCATAGTTGGTTCCTTTGGAACAAACTCATCTATTTCCAGGGTGTGGATAGAACATACTAAAGTTGGAATCTGGGTTGATAATTCCAAAAGATTGATGGTCAAAGATTGTCGTTTTCGAAATACTATTGCCGACGGTGTTAACTTTTGTATAGGTATGACTGAATCTGTTATGAATGGATGTACTGCGCGAGGTACCGGCGATGATTCATTTGCAATTTGGCCGGCGACCTTCGGAAAGCAAAAATATAAACCTGGAAACAATTTAATAACAAGATGTACGGCTCAGTTACCCTTTTTAGCAAATGGGGCTTCTATCTACGGAGGGGAGAGTAACAAAATCGAAAATTGTTTCTTTAGCGGTGGTTCGCAAGGTTCCGCTATTTTAATAAGCACAACCTTTCCTACAGTAAATAAGGAGGTGAACAATAATTTTAGTGGTGTTACAACTATAGAAAATTGTTCAATAGAAACTAGTGGTGGGTTTGATCATACCTGGGGATGGCGCTCAGCTGTGCAAATTTGTGTTGACAATTACAATATTTCCGGAATCAACATTAAGAAGGGTCTTCAAATTAATAGAAGTTTGTCTGAAGGCTTTAGCGTTATAGCTCGTGAACGGGAAAAGAGATCTAATTTTTTAGCAAATGCAATCTTTGGAAACATACGGATATACAATTCAAGAATCGCCGCTAAAAGTAAGGGGGCCTTATGGTATCCGAAAGGTGAATATAGCACCTTAATTCCGAGTGCAGAAA